>CAYTJF010000027.1:0-3823 GCA_964437945.1 uncultured Granulosicoccaceae bacterium | reverse complement strand
GTGAACTGTGAGTAGTGAACTGTGATTAGCATGACGCTCATCGGTGTAATAGGCCTTTTGGCGTTGTTCCTGTTGTTAGCGCTACGCATGCCAGTTGCACTTTCTATGCTCGCAGTGGGATTTGCCGGAACGGTAATCGCCAACGCCAACAAGTTTATTCTAATAGGTATGAGCTCAGAACAGGCTTGGGCTCGTGGTTGGAAAACGGCTTACTCGAACATTGCCGGAGAAACGTTCGAGGCTGCATCTAATTTTAATTTGCTGGTTATTCCCATGTTTGTTTTGATGGGTAGCCTTGCTGGCGTGTCCGGCATGTCCAACGATCTGTTTGCTACGGCCTATCGTTGGATGGGGCATCTGCGTGGTGGATTGGCGTCGGCAACGATAGCCGCTTGCGCAGGGTTTGCAGCATTGTCAGGATCCTCACTTGCTTCAGCTGTAACCATGGGGCGCGTGGCGTTGCCCGAAATGAAACGTTACAACTACGATGATTCGCTGTCGACCGGTTCGGTTGCAGCTGGTGGCACACTGGGTTTTCTGATTCCACCCTCAGGCGGAATGATCATCTATGCCGTATTAACAGAACAGTCGATTGGTCGTTTGTTTATGGCTGGCATTATTCCTGGCATCATACTAACGCTATTATTTATTGCAGCCATTCTGATAACGGTTACCAGAAACCCAACAGCCGGGCCCCGAGGTGAGCGATCATCGAGTCCAGAAAGAAGGGCGTCCTTGCTTCGTGCCTTACCCATTTTTTTCGTCGTCGGTGCAACGATCGGTGGTATGTATACCGGATTCTTTACACCGGTTGAAGCATCGTCGGTTGGTGCGTTTCTGACCTTTTGTGTGGCACTTGCGCGTCGTTCTCTGAGTTTGAAGGCTATGCGTACGGTTGTACTGCAGACCATGAATGCAACGGCAACGGTATTCCTTATTATCATTGGCGCATTTGTATTTATTCCTTTTATGTCATTAACCGAGCTACCGGGAAATCTTGTAGAAATACTGACATCGCTTCCGATTGGAAATGTGGGCATTCTTCTGGTTATCGTTGCCGCTTACATGTTCCTGGGAATGTTTCTCGAATCAATGGCCATGTTGGTATTAACAATCCCTGTTGTAATTCCTATAGCAATTGGTCTTGAATGGGACCTGGTCTGGTTTGGCATCATTGTCGTGATTGCATTGGAAATGGGGATGATTTCACCACCGGTTGGAATTAATGTTTTCGTTGTTAAATCGATTGCGCCCGAGGTACCTATGGGGCGTATATTTGCGGGCATATGGCCGTTCTGGTTTGCCATGGCCGCAATGATTGGCTTACTTATTCTTTTCCCGCAAATCGCATTGTTTCTACCACAAAAGCTGGTTGGAAATTAGCTGGATTGATTTGCTGGCAACTTAGAGGAAATATTATGGACGCTAAAACAGATACTGTAACGCTTAAACATTTTATCAACGGACAGTGGAGCGACTCCAGTAGTGGTGAAACGTTCGATGTACTAAACCCACTTGACGATAGCCTGTATTGCAAAGCGGCCAAAGGTACTGGTGAAGATATGCGCACCGCCGTTGCTTCTGCAAAAGCGACATTTAATGAATATCGCGAAACGCTGCCCAAAGAACGTGAACTCTGGTTACTTAGAGTTGCTGAAATTATGGAGCAACGCAAGGCTGACCTGTTGGATTGCCTGGTCGATGAAATTGGCTCGCCAATCGGTAAAGCGATGTTTGAATTCGACAAAGGCTTAACGATGATTCGCGCTGCAGCCGGACTTTGTCGCAACGTTCGGGGGGAGACGATACCTTCGGATGTGCCGGGTAAGTTTTCCATGTCCATCCGTGAACCGCTTGGCGTTGTGGCGATCGTAACGCCGTTTAATGTTCCACTGATTAAAACCACACGGCTTGTTGCAAATGCGTTGGCATTGGGTAATACGGTTGTGCACTTACCATCAGAAATGGCGCCGCATCTGACCTTATTAATGGCCGAGATATTTCATGACGCCGGCATTCCAGCCGGCGCTTATAACGTAGTAACCGGCATGGGTCACGAGATTGGCGATGACCTGACCGGACACACAGAAGTGGATTTTGTCAGCTTCACCGGCTCTTCTGTAGTAGGGCAGCATATCAACGAAGTGTGTGCGAAAAACAAAACGCCGCTAACCCTTGAGCTGGGTGGTAAGAGTCCAACGGTTATTTTAAAAGATGCTGATCTGGATAAGGTTATGCCGCTGGCTGCACGTTCCATATTCATGTTCGGTGGTCAGCTGTGCATTGGTTCGAGTCGGTTTTATGTCGAACGACCGTTATACGACGAATTTGTAAAATGTTTTTCAATGGCTGCATCAAAAGTGGGTATGGGTGATTTACGCGATCCGAACACGGTTGTCGCTCCCATTATTTCCGAGCGCCAACGACTCAGGGTTAAAACGCACATAGAAGATGCGGTTAAAAAAGGCGCAACCATTGAAGCAGGTGGCGAATGGGAAGGTAATCGATGTCAGCCAACACTGCTAACAGGCGTTAAAGAAGAAATGACCTTATGCAAAGATGAAACATTTGGCCCGGTAACCTCTATTTATCCGATTGATAGTTACGAAGAAGGTTTAGAGAAAGCCAACGACACTGTGTACGGATTGTCCTCTGCGATCTTCACTAATGACATTAACAAGGCAATGCATTTTGCCAAACACATTGGTGCTGGCATGTGCCACATCAATGGCCCAACGGTGCATGACGAAGCGCATATTCCATTTGGCGGTAACGGAGAGAGTGGAGTAGGGCGTGAAGGTACAGATGCAGATCTTGAAGCAATGACAGAACTCAAGTGGGTCACAGTACAGCTATGAGTTTTACGCTATATCATCATGGATCGTCAGTTTGTGCTGCCAAAGTTCGCTTTGCCATGGCGGAAAAAGGTCTCGATTGGGACGGTGTTTACATCGATATCCTCAAAGGTGAGCAGTTTGAACCTGAGTACTTAAAACTCAATCCAAAAGCGGTTGTTCCGACTTTGGTGCACAACGATATCGTGGTGCCTGATAGCACGGTGATTATTGAATACCTTGATCAGCTTGCACCAGATACGTCCGTACACCCGACCGACGCTTGGGAACGTGCGCAGGCCAGGTACTGGACCAAAGCGGTTGATGAAGACCTGCACCCGGCCTGTGGTGCAGTCACTTTTGTTTGCTCGCACAGACACACTGTATTGAAAAACCTTGGCGCTGAAGGTACCAAAGAATTTTTAGCATCAACGCCATCGATGTCAGTGACCTCCAATTGGAAAAGTCAGAAAGACGGCTTTATCCGCTACGGATTTGATGCACCAGGCGCTACAGAAAAAGTGAAGTTATACGACACTTATTTGAAGAAAATGGAAACGGCACTTGAAAGCGGTAGTGAATGGCTTGTCGGTAACCAATTCTCTGTAGCCGATATCGCCTTGACGCCTTATGTCAACCGGCTTGCAATGATGTCGATGCGTGGCCTGTGGGAAAACGGCCGATTACCGAACGTTGAAGCCTGGTTCGCCAGAATCGAAGCACAACCCAATTTTAAACAATGCCTGATCGACTGGGTACCCGAAGACTTAACAAACGACCTTCGCGAAAACGGTGCCATGAGCTGGCCAGAAGTGGCGAAGATTCTTGACATTAAAATTTGATAAAAATCAATCTAACAAACTTATTAATAGTGTGATTAATATTGTTACTAATAGTTTTATTAGTGGTAATAAATTTTATTAGTAGTAATTAACATGAGGAGTAGTTAATGGGCCGTCTAGACAACAAAGTTGCAGTTATCACTGGTG
>CAYTJF010000026.1:10657-37915 GCA_964437945.1 uncultured Granulosicoccaceae bacterium | reverse complement strand
AATATTAAAAAACTCAGTGTTGGCCAGGTTGTGTATACCGCCATGTGTTATGAACACGGTGGTATGGTCGATGATGGCACGGTTTATCGAATGAGTGACACGAATTTTCGTTGGGTTGGTGGTAACGACGACAGTGGATTATGGCTCAGAGAACAGGCTGCTAAACGTAAACTTAATGCGTGGGTGCGATCATCCACAGATCAACTGTGCAATGTCGCCGTGCAGGGTCCATTGTCGCGAAGCATATTAGAAAAAGTCATTTGGAACTCACCCACGCAGTCCAGTATCTCTGATTTAGGCTGGTTTCGATTTATGATTGGTCGAACGGATGACTTTCACGGTATGCCAGTCGTTGTGAGTCGAACCGGGTATACGGGTGAACTGGGTTATGAAGTTTTCTGCCACCCCAAAGATGCCAACGCCGTGTTCGATAAGATTTGGGCTGCTGGAGAACCGATGGGCATGTTGCCGTTAGGTCTGGCAGCGCTTGATATGCTACGAATAGAATCCGGACTTATATTCGCAGGAAGTGAGTTTGATGACACGATAAACCCCTACGAGGCAGGTATCGGCTTTACCGTTCCAATAAAGTCCAAGAAAGACGACTATATTGGTCGTGAAGTACTGTTAGCCAGAAAAGAGAATCCACAACGCCAACTGGTGGGGCTGGATATTGAAGGCGGTGTTGTGCCAAGCTCGGGTGATTGTATTCGTGTTGGTAAAGCACAGGTTGGTCAGATAACATCAGCTGTGAAATCGCCGACACTCGGCAAAGTTATTGCGCTTGCTAGGTTGGATGTCACGCATGCAGAAAATGGTACAGAGATTGAAGTAGGGCAACTGGATGGTCAGCAGAAACGGTTAAAGGCGTGCGTTGTTCCGTTCCCGCATTTCGACCCGACCAAAGAGCGAGTGAAGGGTAACTATGTATGAGTAAGACAGTGTGCCAAAAGTGTTGTTGGCTTAACTCACACCAAACTCACATAAAAGTTAAGTTACATTGCTTACTGAACACTGCCTTATTAAAAATCGTGCTAACGGTTTTCCTTAACAACTCTAAAACCCACGCCACCATCTTGCGAATTGGTTCCTGTGTAATTCAGGGTGCCCAATCTCGCGGCAGATCGGCTAAACTTCAGATCACGACTGTTTTCGCCACCTCGAAAGACATGTCGACCGTCCTCAGTGGCACTGCAAAACGTTTCCAGTGCTAACGTCTCATCATAGGTTTCCGAATAGGCACTGCAGGTGTGTTCCATTGCGTTGCCAAGCATATCGTAAAGCCCGTATGGGTTAGGCTGCAAAGTGCCGACCTCCAACAAACCTTCAGGATACTCCAATCTCTCTGTTGTTGTTATAACGAGTCCACCATGGTCCCAGCCTTCACTGCGATAGTTTTCATGGTCGTCGGGCAGCGTTTCACCTGTCCAGAAACGAGTCGTAGTGCCAGCACGAGCAGCGTATTCCCACTCAGCTTCAGTTGGTAATCGATAGGTGTCACCAGTTTCATTAGAGAGCCAGGTTGTGTATTCATCTACTTCTTTTCTTGTAATATTTCTTATTGGTTTATTGTCAATTTGCCTGCTGTCATCAAACTCACTCCATTGAGTTATTGTTACTTCATATATTCCAATGCTGAATGGTTCGACGCATACCGGATGTTGACGTTCATCAGCTACACGAAAGATGTCTGGCTCACCCGATCCTTCTGGGTAGTCCAGCGAACTGCCCATATCAAAGCACCCGCCTGTAAGTTGCATGACGTCGGGGATTTTTGTCGATATATTTACTGTTGTTGGGTCCTCAGTTACAGATTCTTCTGCTACTGGTTCTGTTGTTACCGGTTCTGTTATCGTTGGACCTTCCACAGTTGGATCTTCTGTAGTCGGGTTTTCGGTTGTTGAAACAGACCCGCATCCAGGCAGACCTAGTGGATCAGTATCAAAATTCGCCAGTTCGTCCAAATTGGACACGTCATCACAGTCAAGATCGAACCTCGCTTCACCTGATGAAGTACTTTGCGTTAATGTACCATCGCCACTATTAGTTGCAGAGTCTGCATAGAAATTACCATATTGCTCTAACACCAAGATTCTTTGTGTATCAACGGTTACAAACCACTTGGCTACGAAGCTGTGATCTGTATCAAGACTTATTTCCAAATCAACATTCCAATTTCCAGATGCATCTCGTTCACCTTTGTATATTGGTCCTGTGTTGTCAATTTGAACATCAACTGATAAAAGCTCGGTATTGATTGCTCGTAATTCTGGTGGCGTACGTGTAGGAAAATTGGAGGAAGTATTTGCTTCAGGGGAACATGCGCTAATGACTACCGTGGTAAATATTAGCGCCAAACAGGCACAGTATTTGTTTAGAAATCGCATGTTAATAGTGTGTCAGTCCCTTAGTCGTCAAACAGTATAAATAAGTATCGGATAGCACACAATCAAGACTGATCACTTGTCGTATAGATTGACTGTGTACAGTTATTATGTTCGCGACGGTATGCCAGCGAAGATCTGTATAGGCGTTATGTTTGCTGCCGAGATATTATTTCGGGTTACGATGCTGTTTCTGATAGAGTAACCAGTAGTTAAAAACAACTTGTAGTGAACAACGATCAGTGGCGAATACAATCATCAATAATGACGGCGAAAAAGGTATTCCGTATTGGTGGGAAGATGGTGCGCCGCTACCAGAACTGTCCAGTGAGTTACCTGCAAAAGCAGAACTGCTCATCGTTGGTGCCGGTTACACAGGCTTGTCTGCCGCCATTGCTGCTAGTGATGCCGGTGTTAAGGTTGTTGTCGTAGATGCTGATGTTCCTGGTCACGGTGCATCAACTCGTAACGGCGGCATGTTTGGCGCACACCCTCGATTAGGGTTCAATCAATTAAGTAAAATCTTCAATCACGAGACAGCTGCAGGTATTTTCAATGAAGCACAAGCTGCATTCGATTTCAGCTCCGGACTTATATACGATGAAGACATAGCCTGCCAATTTGATCGATGCGGTCGAATTCAGTTGGCATGGACTAAATCGCATGCTGTAAGGCAACGGCGTCAGGTAACAGATTTACAACGTGTTAGTAATATGAACGTTGAGTTTGTAGAGCGTGACGAACTGCCCACTGAAATCAACAGCCCTTGTTACTTTGGCGCTATTCGTTTTCCTGATCATGCATCTTTACACCCACGGCAGTTTCACGACGGGTTACTCAGAGCAGTACTACAGCGTAATGTTCAAGTGATTCAGCATTGTCCAATCGAGCATATAAAAAAAGTGGACTCAGAGTTTATTGCAACATCCAATTCGGGGCGACAGCTGCGAGCTGAAAAAGTGGTGATGGCGACGAACGGGTATACACAAGGAAAGTTCGAATGGTTTGCTCGCAGGGTATTTCCATTGCCAAGCTTTCTAATTGCAACAGAACCATTGTCATCTAATTTATTACAATCGTTAGCGCCGGGCAAACGCATGATGGTAGAAACCAGAGCACGTTATTCGTATTTCAGAATATCCCCGGATGGTACAAGAATTATTTATGGTGGCAGGGCGTCGATGACCCCCATAAGCCCGGAGTTGGCTGCTAAACGACTAAGACAAACGATGTGTGAAGTATGGCCGCAGCTGTCAGGTGTTAAACTGACGCACAGCTGGTCGGGCAATACCGGTTATTCCTTTACTCACATGCCGCAAGTAGGCAACCAAGGTGGTATCCATTTTTCAATGGGGTATTCGGGGTCTGGCGTTGCGTTGGCCCCCTACCTTGGGGCAAAAGCAGCTTACTGTGCAATTGGAGATGCGCGTGGTGAAACGGCATATCAACAGTCTCATATAACATCCAGGTGGTTTCACCAAACCGATGTGCCGTATTTTTTAAAACCTGCCAATATTCTGTATAAAAATATCATTGATCAGATTGAAGTCAGGGCAGCGAAACGTGATCGAAAATCAGACAATTGACCTGCATTTATTGAGGTTTCTTGAACTGGTTTTTTAGTCATTATTTTGTACCAATGATAATCCTTTCGTCTTATTCTATGTGAAACAATAGGCAAGTATGGTTCAAAACTGGTTCAATTCGACTTCAAAATATTGGGGTTGAATAAACGATCCGACCGTAGTCTGTTCCTAATGGCCAAACAATTGGAAACTAGTGTTAAGTACTGTTATTCTTCGGTGGACTTATAAGAACAAATTAAAACGAAAAACATAAATCACCGGAGACAATAATGGAAGAACAGATCGCGGAGCTGACGAATCAAATCGCAGCTCTTCAGGCCGCCAACGGAGTTGGGAATACCGTTACGGCAGAAATGTACTATTACCTCACTATTCCTTTAATGATCCTTATCCATGTAGGCTTTCTTGCCTATGAGATGGGCGCAACTCGACATAAGAACGTACTCACCTCTGGTGTTAAGAACATTCTTGCTTTTGCTTTCATGGTGCCAACATTTTACTACTTCGGGTGGTTCGTATACTGGGCATTTCCAGCTGGCATTGATATGTCAGCGGGGCCAGCAGGTATAAGCGGTTGGGAATACGCGGTGGCTGTTGCTAATCCAGCAGGCGCTGTGATGGGACCCAATCTGGCTGACCATGCCACTGGTGTTTTCTGGGGAGCGTTTACTTTATTCGCTGCTACAACGGCGTCCATAATGTCCGGTGCGGTAATCGAACGTATTCGTTTATTCGGTTTTTGTCTTCTTGCCATCGTGCTCGGTAGCTTTGCATGGGTTGTTGGTGCTGCCTGGGGCTGGCATGCTGATGGCTGGTTGGTTACCCAATTTGGCTACCACGATTTTGGTGCGGCAGGCGTTGTACATATGATTGCTGGTTTCTTTGCGTTGGGTGTTCTGATTAATCTTGGACCGCGCCTGGGCAAATATAATAGTGACGGTTCGGCCAATAATCTTGGTGGCCACAACATGCCGTTAACGCTTATTGGACTTATGTTAATCATTGTCGGGTTCTGGGGTTTTTTGATGGCGTGCCTGATCTTTCCGGGTGAAGCCTGGTCGTGGTCTGCCACAGAGTTCACCACTATTTATGGCACACCAATGAACCTTTCGGCGCTAACCTTTAACATTCTGATGGGATTTGCCGGTGGCATTATTGGCGCCTGGTTTGCAACGCGCGACCCTTTCTGGATGATGTCTGGGGCACTTGGCGGCATTATCTCTTGTGCGGCTGGTCTGGATATTTACTGGCCGCCAATGGCGTTTGTAATCGCCATGATCGGTGGTGTCATGATGCCATATGCAGCGAAAGCTATTGAGAAAATGGGTATCGACGATGCTGTTGGAGCGGTCACTGTCCACGGTGTGTTAGGTGCCTGGGGTGTTATCGCCGTGGGTATATTTGCATCAGGCTATCCGGCATTACAGGGCGAGGGCGTGGCACTGACGAGCCTTACAGGACAAGCGATCGGCGTAGCCGTCATGTTTGCGCTTGGTTTTGTTCCAGGGTACATAATCTCGCTAATTTTGCGTATGTTCGGTTTGCTGCGTGTCGGCAGAACAGCCGAATTGGTTGGGCTTGATCGAACCAAAGTTCCGTCTTCGGCTTATCCTGAAGGTATTGCCCCTTCAGCTAACTACGATGCGCACTAAGCGCGACCAACAGGAGAATATACTATGGGTGCACCATTCGATACTGGTACATGGGAAGGCGTCGTAGACACTTACTATAATGCTGTCGGTTCAGAAGCTATCTGGCTATACATATCAATTGCATTTTGTGTAATTGCATTGATCGGCGGCGCTATTCATGAAGGAAAGGCGTATCGTCGGGCCGAGCAGCAACACCGAGATATATAGCCTCTGATCTAGATTCAAGGTCAAGCGAAAACTAGCGCAGTTTGCTTAGTTTTCATATAATAAAAATGCCGGCTAATTGCCGGCATTTTTATTTCATACCTAGTTGGCGCAACTTATTTAATTTGATGCGTTAGTAGTCTAATTTTTCATGTAAGACTCATACGAATCATCCATTGCCTCAGACCATTTGGTGTGATGCAGTGGTGCCATAGTGCCGGTAATTGCTGATTTATATGCGTTATCACGAAACGTCATGATGTTCTCTTTTTTGTGTTTCTTCCATTGAAAAAACGCTTCATTGGCCGCATCAACATCAAAGCTTGGGTAGTCCGTTTGCGCTATAAGTTCTTTAACGTAATCTCCCTGGTACCGAATGCAACCGTAGTCATCTTCAATCGCGTCTTCTGCAGCGACTCGTTGTTTTACATCATCCAACATGGCTTGTTTGTCTGGTGTTGGAATTTTTCCTAGTATGGTGTCGCGCACATACCATGCTTGCGCGTCAAACATATTGAACGTGTACCATTGATCTTGCATGCCTAGATAGAACACATTCGGGTTGTGAACCCAGGTTACACCTTTATACAAATTAGCTGTTGCCAGCCGGTTAGCAGTTTCTAACTTTAGCTCGTCTGACATAAACGGGAAGTGATGCAAGTAGCCAGTACACAAAATAATTGCGTCTACTTCTTCTGTCGTTCCGTCTTTGAAGGTGGCCAAATTGCCTTTTACACTAGTAAGCAGTGGAACCTCTTTCCAATTGTCAGGCCATTTATAGCCCATAGGGGCTGTTCTGTGGCTGACAGTTATAGACTTGGCACCGTATTTCCAACACTGTGAACCGATATCTTCCGCTGAATAACTGGTACCTATAATCAACAGGCGTTTATCCTTGAACTCAACGGCATCACGAAAATCATGTGCATGCATAATGCGACCATTGAAATTGTCAAATCCATCGAAACTAGGGACGTTGGGCGTCGAGAAATGCCCGCTTGCTACTACCACATGATCGAAGGTTTCAGTACCGGTCTTATTATTTTCCAGATCGTGAGAGGTGACATTGAATAGCTTTGTATTCTGATCGTAGTCAATTTGTCGAACAGGTGTTTTAAATCGAATCCAGTTTCTAACTCCGGCCTTTTCTACTCGACCCTTAATATAATCCCACAGTACAGCGCGAGGAGGGTACGACGCTATTTGTTTGCCGAAGTGTTCTTCAAAACTGTAATCAGCAAACTCAAGACCCTCCTTTGGGCCGTTTGACCACAGGTATCGATACATACTGCCGTGTACTGCTTCACCGAACTGATCTAAACCTGTACGCCAGTCATATAGCCATAGCCCACCCCAATCCTCCTGCTTTTCAAAGCAGACAATTTCAGGAATATCGACGCCATTTTTCGCAGCCGATTGAAATGCCCGTAGCTGCGCCAAACCACACGGTCCGGCGCCAATGACTGCAACCCTCTTTTTGTTATTACCCAATGTTTCTCTCCAAATACTATTTACTGATGATATTGCGGTAAATAATAAACACGTCCAGAATTGGCGCAAGTATTAATTCCATATTAATTAGATTTGGTCCGTTATTGGTTTGTTTGCAGCCTTGAATAACGATATTATTAAGTTATGAACACAAACGAAATACGCCCAGGCGTTATCCAAATTGAACACACGCTGACAGCATGGGGTAGCGCCTTATCGCAATTAGCATCATCGAGTAACTTGACTGAAGAACAGGTGACTGACGCTGCTCGTAAGGGCGGGGTTTGGCGCAGGAAATATAACGCGCACAAACTGCGACGCATTCGTGATCTGACCAATGGATCAACTGTCTCCGATCAATTCTATCTAAACTATGATGCGACTATTCTGGCACAAACACCGCTAACGCCAATTTTGGTATCTGATCAGCTTAATTACAGTATTTGGAATAAACCATCGGGCATGCTAAGCCAGGGAAGTAAGTGGAGTGATCACTGCACTATTACTGAAACGGTTCGGCGCCAACATGGTAAGCCCACTTTTTTGGTTCATCGCTTGGACAAAGCCGCTTCAGGGTTGATAGTGGTGGCACATACAAAAAATGCATTAAAAAAACTCGCAGAATTGTTCAGTGCAAGATTAGTAGAAAAACAATACAAGGTAGTTGTATATGGTGAGTTTAGCCATACTCTGCCGTTCAGGTTGAACATGTTGGTTGAGGATAAAGAGGCAATTACGGATATATTGGAGGCACAGTATAATTCTGCTACCGATACCAGTGTCCTGCTGGTTAGCATTGGCACTGGCCGAAAGCACCAGATTCGAAATCACCTACACGCTATCGGGATGCCAGTAGTGGGTGATCGCTTGTTCGACCCAGACAGAGAACATACACAAGATTTACAGCTCATTGCCTGTGTACTGGGATTTGAGTGTCCGTTTACTAAAGAGAAGCAGCTCTTTAGATTATAGAAATAAGCGCGAAATAGGTGCCCAACCAGAAAGAAAATAGCCGAGACGGGCATAAACCTGTCTCGGCTGATGTCTGCAACTGAATTTAACCAGACTGCAACGCTATTTAAATCAGTTGAGCACCATAGCGTGTTTTGTTCAACACAACATCAAACAATTTAGTTTAATATCAACTGAACTGATTCATAGTGTTGTCTTCACCCGATGCCTTAAGTGCCTGACCGCCTGAGAAATACTCTTTGTGGTCATCTCCGATGTTTGAACCAGCCATATCCTGATGTTTGACACACGCAAGCCCATTGCGAATTTCCTGACGTTGAACATCCTTAACGTAGGCCAGCATGCCTTTGTCACCAAAGTAGTCTTTGGATAGCGTATCGGTGGATAGGGCCGCTGTGTGATAAGTCGGCAGTGTGATCAAATGATGGAATACACCGGCACCTTTAGCCGCGTCACGTTGGAATGCCTGAATTTTTTCATCAGCCTCAGCGGATAGTTCTGTTTCGTCATAGTCAACACTCATCAAATTATCGCGATCATAGGCGGAAACATCTTTTCCGGCTTCTGACCAGGCGTCGAAAACCTGTTGACGAAAATTCAATGTCCAGTTGAACGATGGACTGTTGTTGTATACAAGCTTTGCGTCTGGAACAATGGCTTTAATACGATCAACCATGCTTGCAATTTGTCCTACGTGAGGTTTTTCAGTTTCAATCCACAGAAGATCGGCTCCATTTTGCAATGCCGTTACGCAATCAAGGACGACGCGATCTGCACCTGTGTCGGGCTTGAAACTGACCAGGCCGTTGGGCAAACGTGCTGCTTTGATTGTCTTGTCACCCTGGCGTAGTGCAATATCTCCAGTACCGATATCATCAAGAGAAGATATCTCTTCACCATCAATGAACGAGATATATTGGTCAGCCAAATCACCAGGAGTTTGCGAGACTGGAATTTTTTGTGTGAGTCCTGCCCCCAGCGAATCAGTACGTGCAACGATAACACCATCTTCCACACCCATTTCAAGAAAAGCGTATCGAAGTGCATTTATCTTGGCTTGAAAGTCTTCGTGTGGAACCGTTACTTTGCCGTCCTGATGACCGCATTGTTTAACATCGGAAACCTGATTTTCAATTTGCAGGCAACAAGCGCCAGCTTCAATCATTTTCTTGGCAAGCAGGTAGGTAGCTTCTTCGTTACCAAAGCCTGCGTCGATATCAGCAATAATGGGCACAACATGTGTTTGAAAATTATCAATCTGATTCATCACCGATTTTTCTTTCACCGCATTTCCGGCGGCCCGTGCTTCGTCAAGGTCAGTGAATAAATGGCGTAATTCACGTGCATCAGCCTGTTTCAAAAACGTATAAAGCTCGGCTATCAAATCAGGTACTGATGTCTTTTCATGAATAGATTGATCTGGTAGAGGCCCGAATTGCGATCGCAGAGCCGCAATCATCCAGCCGGAGAGATACAAGTAGCGGCCCTTGGTGTCACCAAAATGTTTTTTGATGGAAATCATTTTTTGTTGTGCAATAAAACCGTGCCAAACACCCAATGATTGTGTGTACTTTTCAGGGTCTGCATCGTATGCGGCCATATCTTCGCGCATGATGCGAGCGTTGTACCTGGCAATGTCTAAGCCGGTTTTAAAACGGTTCTGCAGGCTCATGCGGGCAACAGATTCAGCGTCTATGCCATTCCAGTTCGAACCGGCTGCGTTAATCGCGTTGTAGTTGCTGTTCAGTAGCTCTTTGTAGCTGTTCATAGTTTGTCTGCCATTTAAAGAAAAAATAATGTCGCTTCGACGTGACCTGCTTCTCATGTTTATTCCAAACGTCACTATCTCGAACGTCGGTCACTCGAATCAGCCTGGCCTGCAGTTTAGTGTGTTTTTGTATATAATTGCACAAATAAAATTACACAGTGTGTATTTTACAAAATGAAAAAAACAAACCTGATTAGAAACGCCCATTTTCTGGGTACAAAGCTGCGGAATTTGCGTAAGCGCAATAATCTGACCATGGAAGACTTGTCGGCGCGATGCATGAAGGTCGACGTGGACGCGTCTCCGTCTGTGTCGTATCTGTCCATGATCGAACGCGGCAAACGGTATCCAAGCGAACAAATGTTGGCTGTAATAGCACGGGTTTTTGAAAAAGACGTTCAATGGTTTCTAAATGATGTGCCAGAGGGCGACGAATTTGTGCCCGATAAAGGAACACGTGGCGGCATAAGAGGCATTGCCCTTGAGCCAGGTTTTTTGTTCTCTGACGAGATTCTCGGTATTGCCATACCAGAAATGCTGTCGCAAACCGGTGTTTCTGGGAGGCAGTTTGCACAGCTACTCATTCGCGCCCATCAGGAGAACAATCAGAATCATTTCCCAGAGTTAGAACGAGCCGCAGAAAATATTGGTAATAAACAGATGCCGATTAGCATCGACCATTTGTTCTCAATTAGTAAGCAACTCGGCTTGAAACCTAAGTTTTTTGATGAAGTTTCTCCCAGTGAAAAAAAGCGATTAGACATACGCCCAGACACTTTTGTACGGTCGTACTTTAAGGCCCCGGCAACGGTGATGTTAAATCGCGCACTTGAAAGTCAGCCAATTCGTTTGAAATACGATCTTGCCGTATATATTGGCCATAAGGTGTTGCACGATGCTGATGGCATAAAGAGCGCTATTACTGCCGATCGCCGAAGCGTGGCAACTGCAAGAGACGATGCACTGGAGGTACACGAGTCTATTGCGTTGGATGCGCAAGCGATAATTCATGCTTGGCGAGACTTTGAATGCAGTCATTTTGCTGGTGCCTTGTTGTGCCCTAAAGTTCCCTTTCGTCGACTACTTGAGCAAAATGCGCATGAGATTTCAGTTGCCAATCTTGTTGACGTTTCTTGCTCAGTTGCCATGCGTCGAATGACAGCTGTTTCTAACTATCCGTACTGGCATTACTTCGATGCCTATTCAGTAGGAAAGCTGAATGCGGTATATCGAGGTAATGGTATACCGTTGCCCTGGGGCAACATGCGAGAAGTAGTTAATCCATGTCGTCATTGGGCTGTGTTCAGAATGTTATCCAGTAATAACGCCAGCACTTCGGCACAAATATCGATAATGAATGTCAATAACGAGACGCGTATTTACGGCTGTGAATCGATGAACGGAGTGGATATTGCCGGCAATACCGAAGTGTTGTGCGCTGGCATCGATATAAATCCGGCGTTAACTGCACAAGGCAAAGATGCTGGCAGAATTGCAGAACAATTAATGGATGTAGCAGTGACACAGGGCGGCAATGCGCAAATCCCGGAATCAATAAAAAAAGATTTAGCCAGCGTGGCGCGAATACTGAATATTGCGTGGCTGCAACGGGGTATAGATCGGGAAGTGCGGGTTATTTGTCCAAGACGCGCAGCCTGCCCCCGACAACCGTGTTGCCAGTAGTGATTCGGTGAATTCTGATAACTGGAGCACCGACTTACAATATAATTATTTTGCCTATCTGCCGATAACCTACTGATAGAGGGTTTTGCGCTTTGTCTGAACATTTTACTGCTCATCGAAACGCCAGGAAAATCGTGTAACGGTATGTCATTGTCGAAAAACAAAAGGAATGGTGGTACTGATATCCTGGTAGGTGAGGCTGCATCGAGCACAACTTATGATGAAGTATTTCTCAGTTGTACCTCGGGTTATTGTATTTTTGATCAGCGCCAGAACCTTCAAGCATTCTCCTCTGATTTTCCTAAGCTGTATCCCACAATTTGTGATCAGATTAGAATGGGTATGTCATACACTGACTTTATGAAAGTTTTCTACGAAAACTCTGCAGTTCAAAATATGGGATCTGTAGCCAACGTGGATGAGTGGCTTCGGGCAGCGATGAAGTTGTTCGACGAAAAGAATGCTCGTCATACACATCATTTGCACGATGGACGTTGGATGCAAATAACCATGAGCAATACGACTACAGGACACTGCGTGTTTATTGCGACGGACATAACCGAGTTGCGAGAAAGCCAGCTCGCATTAGAACTTCAACATCAGCGTTATCAATCATTCGCACGTATGTCGATGGATTGGTTTTGGGAGCTGGACTCAGATTTACGCTACATATATCACTCCGGACACCAGAGTTCATTAACCAATATTGATAACGCAGAGCTTGTAGGATTATCTCGCATTGATTCGATAGAAACATATGCAGTCCACAATGAGGAGTGGCAAAAGCACAATCAACTACTGCTGGAGCATAAACAGATTAATGTTGTTTTAAGCTGGCGTTTTAATGACGACATTGTCAGGCACGTTAACGTAATAGCGCAACCAGAATTTGATAAGGATGGGAATTTCACTGGCTATCATGGTTGTGGGCGAGAAGTTACGCAAGAGATAAAAGTACAATCTCGGTTAAATCATTTGGCTGAACACGATGATTTAACCGGACTGGTAAATCGACGCGCATTCGAGTCTGCATTGTCAAGCAATTTAAAACTCGCTTCAAAAAGAGATGCTGCAGGCACATTGTGTTTTATTGATCTGGACCAGTTTAAACTGGTTAACGATGGTGGCGGTCACGGTGCTGGCGACCAGCTACTAAAAGAAATTGCTGATACGTTTTGTCGTTTATTAGGTGATGATGCGTTGGTTGCTCGATTGGGTGGTGATGAGTTTGGCGTCATTCTACGAATGGGTATCAATGAAGCGCTTGAACAGATTAATCTGCTAATTCGACATGTTAGTTCCACACCTTTTAACTGGAAACAGCGAAACTACACTATCGGTGCCAGTGCTGGACTGGTAGCGATTGATGAATCGTACTGTGATATATCTGAACTCATGTCACATGCAGACACCGCTTGTTATTTGGCAAAGAGCGCTGGACGGAATCAAGCGCAAATCTACATGTATGATGAGTATTTTCAAGACCCGGTTAGTCTTGAGCTCAAACAAGTCAATTTGCTTCGATATGCCATGGATAACGAAGGCCTTAAGCTGTACATACAGCCTATCAAAGCAATTCAGTTTGAGCGATCACACACGCACTTTGAAGTACTACTCAGGCTCAGTGATGAGCAAGGGCAGATCATGTCTGCTGGTGAGTTTATTCCTGTGGCTGAAAAATATGATCTTATGCAGCATCTTGATAAGTGGGTATTGCTTGAGTCGCTTAAAGAATTGAAAGCTATGCATGCGAAAAATCTAGACGTATCATTTTCGATTAACTTATCGGGAAACACGCTAAGTAATAAAGACAGTGCGAATCTCTACCAAAGTATTATTGCGCAATCTTTAATAAAGCCTGAAATGTTGGTTTTTGAAGTAACCGAAACAGTGGCTATAAAAAATATTGAAACTGCTAAGCAGTTTATTTTTGAAATGAAGAAGTTTGGTTGTAAGTTCTCATTAGACGACTTTGGAAGTGGGTTAAGCTCTTTTGGCTATCTGAAAGAGTTGTCGGTTGATTACCTTAAAATTGATGGAAGCTTTGTTAAAGATATGACAAACGATCCCACCTGTAGAGCGATTGTGTCTGCATTTAATCAATTGAGCCATGAGCTAGGTATGCAAACAGTGGCAGAATTTGTAGAGGACACTGAAACCGAAAGCATGCTCCGGGAGTTGGGTATTGACTTTGCTCAGGGATATGGAGTTGGTGCTCCTGAAAAAGCCCATATATGGGCGGATTTTCTTCTCGAAAAAAAGCCAGGCACGAAAAAGGCTGGCTAGCCGACATTGCTTGGCAGCACAACACGGCATTGAATTGCGTGTCAATACAACCTGGCAATATATGCGTAATATTCTTCGTTTTTCAAAATAACATTAGCTACCTAAAGCGTTGTGTTCGTATACCGCTGCGACACTCTGGGCTCGCTGGAAGTGTGCGATTAACTAATTCACTTAATGTCAACTTAATTTGTTGAAACACGTTCTATAATTGATAAAAACCAAATGGTTGGGTCTGATGGAACGCGAAAAGATTATCGCCAGGGTACGTAAGTTGTATGCCATGAGTCAGGAGGCTGAGTCCAGCCCTAACGAAGCTGATATAGCTTTGCGACGTTGTCAGTCTTTAATGTCTAAATTTGGTGTAACCATTGATGAGCTGGAGACTTCCGATTATGGCTCGTCTACGATAGGTCGTAGTTTCCGTAAAGTCCCAAGCTATGTAACACTGCTGAGTTCTGCGGTTGCATTATTGCACGACTGCATCTGTGTCGATTCAGGAGAAATAGAATTTCGAGGTTTTAATATAGATGCAGAAGTAGCGAAACTAACCTATCAATATTTATCCGAATCGATGGAGCGTTCTTTACAGAATCGAAAAAGAACTGGTGATGTAAAACCAGGTCGATCTGCTAGCTTTGATTACCGTGTTGGGTTTGGTATATCCGTACTGAATCGTTGCCGTCAGATCCATAAAGAAAGACTGGAATCAGAGCAATCAGCCTGCAATGATTCAACTTACGGTTCCTCAATGGTTATATTGAAACGTGAGCTGGTGGAACAGAATTGTACTAACGATATTCAAGGCTCTCGAAAAAGAACCGTGCGATTCAGAAGTGGTACCGCGCACATGGCTGGCGCTTCAGATGGCAGTGATGTCTCTTTGGATAACCAGGTCGAACACGACAAAAGTACTGCTATTGACAGTGATGTCTAGTCTATTCACACGCCTCGAAACATCATTTAAAACCCACCCGAAAAAAGTAGTATGACTTTCATCTAGGTAACTGTGTAAATCATCGAACATACTAGTGGTTGTAAAATCAGTCTTCGTAGAAGGGGTGCTGGTCATTTGCTTACCGCTAGAAGTTTGACAGAAGCAATTCACGTGTTCAATAATATAACACCATGCTCACTGTGTAGAATATTTTCGAATAGTGAAAACAGTAGATACGCCTGCGGTACAAGTTATTAACGAATCGGCTGTTGGACCGTTTGTGTTTGTCTGCGAACACGCATCAAACAGAATTCCCACTGCTTTTGACCACATAGGTATCAGCACGTGTGCGCAGCAATCGCACTCGGGTTGGGACATTGGTGCACTAGCTCTTAGTACAGCGTTGAGTAATAAATTAGCATCACCACTGGTGGCGTCCACTGTGTCGCGCTTAATTTACGACTGTAACAGAGCACCAGATTCTGCTACAGCCATTGTGCCTCGGTCTGAAACGGAAGACATTCCTGGTAATCAGGAATTAAGTCCTACGCTGCGTTCTTTCAGAGTGGACACCGTATATTATCCATTTTCACAGGCACTAAACGATTTGCTGGAAAAACGACAGATGCAGAACATCGACACCTGTTTAGTCACTGTGCACAGTTTTACACCAATTTTTCAAGGACAAGTCAGAACCGTTGAGCTTGGCGTATTGCACGACAATGACAGCAGATTCGCTGATTTATTATTATCGATAGCGACAAAACATACCACTTTGGTCGTTGAACGAAACCAACCCTATGGTCCCAGTGACGATGTGACCCACACGCTACAAAAGCATGCGCTGCCAAGAAATATGGCGAATGTTATGCTCGAAATAAAAAATGACCTGCTTCTGGAGCCTGCTTCAATTGAAGCGATAGGGGATTCACTTTCTCTAATGCTGACAGAAGCCATAACCGAGTTTTCCGAGTCTGAGTTTACACAGTCTAATGCCAATAAAAATCCGATCTAACAGGAATTAACCAGACAGTGCCCCTAATAGCAATAAAGTTCGTACGGTTTGTCGATGCTGTTAATTATCGACTAGGGCGTTGCGCGATGTATTTAATCTTCGTGTTAATCGGCATTCTGCTATGGTCAATTGCGACAAAAACCCCCTTGATTGATAAACCTTCGCTATGGACACTTGAAATGGCGCAGTTTGCCATGGTTGCCTACTACATTTTTGGTGGACCTTATTCCATACAGCTAGGCTCCAACGTCCGTATGGACCTTATCTACAGTCGATGGACGGCTCGACAAAAGGCGTGGATCGATAGTATTACCGTGTTGTGTTTGGTGTTTTATCTCGGTGTTTTACTCTATGGTGCAATCGACAGTACTACCTATGCACTGCAATATAACGAGCGCAGTGCCACAGCCTGGCGACCATACATGTGGCCACTCAAACTTGGCATGTGTGTCGGTGTATTTATGATGCTGTTACAAGTGTTGTCTGAATTGGTAAAGGATATCGCTCGAATTCGTGGGGAAGAGATCTAATGTCCTACGAGCTAATCGCCGTATTAATGTTTTCATCCATGATGTTGCTTCTGCTTACCGGGCAGCGGGTATTCGGTGCAATCGGCGCAGTAGGCGCTTTCGCCGCATTAACATTGTGGGGAGTGGGTGGGTCAGATCTGCCGTTTTCTGCGGCCATGAAATTAATGAAATGGTACCCGTTGCTTACCTTACCCATGTTTATTTTTATGGGGTATATCTTATCTGAATCCAAAATTGCCGACGATTTATACAGAATGTTTCATGTTTGGATGGGGCCGATCAATGGCGGTTTGGCCATTGGCACTATTGGATTAATGGTGCTTATCTCGGCAATGAATGGATTATCAGTAGCAGGTATGGCTATCGGGGCAACCATTGCCTTGCCTGAGTTATTGCGTCGTGGTTACGACAAGCGCATGGTAACAGGGGTGGTCCAGGCCGGATCATCATTGGGCATTTTAGTGCCGCCATCAGTTGTATTAGTGCTCTACGCCATGATAGCCAGGCAACCTGTCGGTCAACTATGGCTAGCTGGTGTGCTACCTGGCTTGTTGATGGCAACGTTATTCATTGTCTATATCGTTGTTCGGTGTCGATTACAGCCTGAGCTGGGTCCAGCACTGCCCGACGAAGAGCGCAATGTATCTACAGCTGAAAAGTTAAGATTGCTCAAAGCTGGTCTGTTACCCATCATTATTTTTGCGTCAATGATGGTTCCGTTTATCAACGGTTGGACCAGTCTAGTGGAATCTTCCGCTATAGGAGCATTAACAGCATTTGTCGCTGCGGTGCTAAAGGGGCGCATGAATAAGCAAGTGTTCGAAGTATCGGTGCGACAAACCTTGGCGATTTCGTGCATGTTTATGTGGATAATTCTGGCTGCGCTCTGTTTTGGTGCGGTGTTTGATGGACTAGGGGCTGTACGGGCTATCGAAAACCTGTTCACCGAGCGGCTTGGCATGAGTCCGTGGTTAATTTTGATCATGATGCAGCTCTCCTTCATACTAATGGGCACATTTTTAGATGACACAGCAATGTTAGTGATAGTTGCGCCGCTGTATGTACCATTGGTCAATACACTTGGGTTTGACTTAATCTGGTATGGCGTTCTATACACGATCACAACTCAAATAGCTTATATGACACCTCCATTTGGGTATAACTTGTTTTTGATGAGAGCTATGGCGCCACCTGAAATTACGCTCTCGGATATTTACCGCTCCATCGGACCATTTGTGTTGGTCATGCTGGTTGCATTGGCGCTGGTAATGGCGTTCCCGCAAATAGCTTTGTGGTTGCCAAATTACGTTTACGGAAAGTGAGGATTAAAACGGCTACCAGAAAACACTGGAGCGCATCAATAGAAAATCTAACGGGAAGAAGACTATGAAATCAAGACGTAAGTTTTTAACAACGGCCGCTGTAGCAGCACCTGCGATCGTTGGTGCCCCTGCTATACATGCTCAATCGAAGATAAAATGGCGCATGCAAACCTACGCAGGACCAGCATTGGCTGAACATGTAATCAAACCAGCAATCGATTCGTTTAACAAGATTGCTGGTGATGAGATGGAAATCGAATTGTTTTTTGCTGATCAATTAGTACCAACAGGCGAGCTGTTCAGAGCCATGCAGAAAGGCACTATAGATGCCGTACAGTCAGATGACGACTCTATGGCTTCTCCAACTGAGGTCACGGTGTTTGGAGGCTATTTCCCTTTTGCCAGTCGCTATTCCCTGGATGTACCTGTGTTGTTTAATCAGTATGGTTTGAATGAAATTTGGGATGCTGAATATGCCAAAGTAGGTGTTAAGTTTTTATCTGCCGGAGCCTGGGACCCATGTCATTTTGCCACGAAAGAACCAATACGTAGTCTCGAGGATATGAAAGGCAAACGTGTTTTTACATTTCCAACTGCTGGTCGTTTTTTAAGTCAGTTTGGTGTTGTGCCGGTAACTCTGCCTTGGGAAGATATCGAAGTTGCAGTGCAGACTGGAGAACTCGATGGTATTGCATGGTCTGGTATCACAGAGGACTACACCGTCGGATGGGCAGATGTTACAAACTATTTTCTAACTAACAATATATCCGGTGCATGGGCAGGGTCGTTTTTCGCTAATCAGGAACGCTATGAAGAATTGCCTGATCACTTGAAGGAATTGTTGAAAATAACCATGGACTCTTCGCACTATTATCGACAGTGGTGGTACTGGGGTGGCGAAGCAGATCTGCGTGTTAATGGTCCGAAAATGGAACTGACCTCCATTCCAGATGAAGAGTGGGCTACGGTTGAAACAGCTGCATTAAAGTTCTGGGATGAAATTGCATCAGAATCAGAAACAAAAGCAAAGGTTGTCGATATTTTTAAACAATACAATGCGACGATGGAGAAAGCGGGTAGACCTTACCGGTACGGTTAAGAACCCATCGACTGAAAGCAGAAACTGCGCCTCTGTGCCGCTACACAGCTATTACAGCCACATATTGCTACATTTAGCTATATACAGTTGTGCGCAGGCGCAGTTTCATGTGGTCAAAGAATAATCTTCCGAAATTCACTTCTTTCAATAATCAACCACAGTTTAATTACACCACTATGCCTGGAATGCTCAGTTTAGATCAACTTAAAAAAGCGGTTGCAGAAAAACAAGTCGATACGGTAATCGCTGCCATTATCGATATGCAAGGGCGCTTGATGGGTAAACGTTTTCACGCTCAGCACTTTATCGGTTCTGCGTGGGAAGAAACACATTGCTGCAATTATCTGTTGGCCACCGATATTGAGATGGGTACACCTGAGGGTTATGCATCAACCAGTTGGCAATCCGGGTACGGTGATTACATTATGAAGCCAGATTTAGATACGCTGAGGATGGCTCCGTGGGCGCAATGCACGGCTATGGTTCTGTGTGATGTGCTTGAGCACCATACACACGAGGAGGTTGAACATGCGCCGCGAAGCATGCTGAAAAAGCAGATTGCGCGACTCGAAGCGCTCGGTTATACAGCTACCTCCGCTACTGAGCTGGAATTTTTCACATTTAAGCAGAGCTACGATGACGCTCGGATTGCCAACTACCAACAGCTAACACCGATCAGTCCATACAACGAGGATTACCATATATTTCAAACTGCTAAAGAAGAGGATTTCATGCGTGATATTCGAAACCAGCTATTTGCTGCCGGCATTCCCGTGGAGAATACCAAGGGCGAAGCAGAGGCTGGTCAAGCGGAGTTGAATATTAAATACGCCAACCCGCTTGGCATGGCGGATAACCACAGTATTGCAAAGAATGCAGTGAAAGAGCTGGCCTACAAACATGGAAAGAGCGTGACATTCTTATCTAAGTGCAGTGCTGAAACCGTCGGGTCTTCAGCCCATGTTCACCAATCGCTTAACGATTTGTCAGGTAAACCGGTGTTCTACGATGATTCAAAAAAACACGGAATGTCTGCAATCATGGAACACTACCTTGCAGGACAGTTAAAATACGCTGCTGAATTAACACCCTTACTCGCTCCTTATATTAATTCGTATAAACGCTTTGCGGCTGGTACCTTTGCGCCAACCAAAATAGTTTGGTCGGTTGATAACCGAACTGCAGCCTACCGAGTGGTTGGTGAGAATACCGCTGCTGTGCGTTTCGAGTGTCGTGTCGGTGGCAGCGATCTGAACCCCTACCTGGCTATGGCTGGAATAATAGCGGCGGGTATTGCAGGTTTACAAAATAAACTGAATTTACCCGACTGTTATTCTGGCGATGCATACTCGGCCGATGCACAAGATGAGATACCTGGAAATCTGGCCGATGCTAGCAAAGCACTGAATGAGTCGAGCATGTTAAGGGAAGCATTTGGCGACAAGGTCGTCGATCACTATGTACATGCTGCAAATTGGGAGATCGCAGAATTTGCAAAGGTGGTTACCGATTACGAGATCAAGCGAGGCTTTGAGCGAGCGTGAACACTGTACTCTGCTAAATATCTCCGGTTGATGGTTCTGTATTGGCTGCACGTGAAACAATGACCTTGAGCGGTGCATAATTTAGCCCGACCAACATCCTTTCATCAGTAAAAAAGAGCGTATGACATGAATTTAGTAGGCAACTGGTCTTATCCGACCAATATCCGTTTTGGTGCCGGTCGAATTAGCGAACTGGTTGAAGTTTGTGAACAGGCTGGTATAAAAAAACCATTATTGGTCACTGACAAAGGGCTGGCATCATTGCCCATTACCAGTAACGCGCTCGGATTACTCAAAGCGGGCGGATTGGGTGATGCGATGTTTGCTGATGTTGATCCAAATCCAACTGAAATCAATGTTGCAGCAGGAATGAAAGCTTACTCTGCTGGTGGACACGACGGCGTGGTTGCGTTTGGTGGTGGCTCCGCGCTGGATTTGGGCAAGGCCTTGGCCTTTATGAGTGGACAAACCAGGCCTTTGTGGGACTTTGAAGATATTGGCGATTGGTGGACACGAGCCAATGCAGATGGCATAGCTCCCGTTGTTGCAATACCCACAACAGCAGGTACGGGCTCGGAGGTCGGTAGAGCATCGGTTATCACCAATTCGGTAACACATGAAAAGAAAATTATTTTCCATCCAAAAATGTTACCGGTCCAAATTATCTGCGACCCTGAGCTAACCGTTGGTATGCCTGCGATGATAACGGCAGGTACGGGCATGGATGCGTTTGCGCATTGTCTGGAAGCGTTTTGTTCTCCTCACTATCATCCAATGAGTCAGGGCATTGCATTGGAAGGACTCAGACTGGTAAAAACCTATTTGCCAGTCGCGTATGAGGACGGTTCCAATCTGGAAGCGCGGGCGCACATGATGAGTGCGGCAGCTATGGGGGCAACGGCTTTTCAAAAGGGTCTAGGTGCCATACATGCTTTATCTCACCCCATCGGCGCTGTATTCAACACGCACCATGGCACCACTAACGCGGTGGTTATGCAAAATGTGTTGAGTTTTAACAGACCGGCGATAGAGCAACGGTTGGAGACCGCTGCCAACTACTTAGGCATCACCGGTGGTTACGAAGGTTTTAATGATCTGGTGGGCACGTTAAACGAAACGTTCAAAATCCCCAAGAATTTAACCGATCTCGGTGTGGTTAATCCAGATCTGGATAGCCTGACTAAATCGGCTATTGCCGACCCAAGCACCGGCGGTAATCCAATTGAGATGACCTACGACAACACATTGGCTTTGCTTAAATCTTGCCTGTAACAGTCAGAAACACAAAGGGCAATTGCATTGTCTACATGTTGTACACAATGGCTGGCTGTAACTTTTTTTGACGCTTGTCACTGTGTTTAAGATTAGTCTATGGCCCCGAAATAATACCAATTACGCCACGTAATGCCTATCAGTCGGTAAGAAGCCGGTTCACCTGTGATCCGGTGCCATTTTTAGAGTACGCTTAACACTGCTAAGCTAGTTGGTGGGTCGTGTTCATGCGTATTGATAATCTCCAGTATGCAAATTGGTCGGAGAAAATATTTCGTCAATTGCGTGAAGGACGCTTGGATGCTGTTCACGTAACCATTGCTTATCATGAAAACTTCCGAGAGACGGTGTTAAACGTGGAGCAATGGAACCGTTGGTTTGAAACCTATCCCGATCTTATTTTTCATGGAAAGTGGGCCAGCGATGTTGATCTGGCAAAGTCGACCAATAGAACCGCTGTATTTTTTGGATTTCAAAATCCAAGCCCCATAGAAGATGACATCGGACTGGTAGAAATCTGGCATGCCCTGGGTGTACGATTTATGCAGCTCACGTATAACAACCAGTCGCTACTTGCTTCTGGTTGCTATGAGTCTTGCGATTCTGGCATCACGCGTATGGGCAAGCAGGTTATCAAGGAAATGAATCGTGTCGGCTTTGTTGTAGATATGAGTCATTCGGCCGATAAATCAACTATTGAAGCCGCTGAAATTTCATCACGTCCTATTGCCATCACACACGCTAATCCGCACGAATGGATGCCTGCATTGCGTAATAAACGTCATGAAGTGATAAAAGCGGTTACTGATAATGGCGGTATGATTGGTTTCTCCCTCTATCCCCATCATTTGAAAAACAAAAGTGACTGCACACTGGATAGTTTTTGCCAAATGGTTGCTGATACAGCGTCCAAATACGGCATCGACAATATTGGTATTGGTTCAGACCTCTGCCAGGACCAGCCTGATTCGGTGGTTGAATGGATGAGAGTAGGTCGCTGGTCAAAAGAAATGGATTATGGCGAAGGTTCTGCTGCGGCACCGGGTTTTCCGGTTATGCCAGTGTGGTTTAATGATAACCGTGATTTTAATAATATAGAAAAAGGGCTTCGAGCCGTTGGTATGAATGATACAGAAGTAAACGCATTTATGGGTGGTAATTGGTATCGGTTCTATGCCGAGAACTTTGTAGCTGCTTGAATATAGTCAAGTTTTACCAGAAGAGAATATCTATCAGGCGACGTTTGCTTTTACTATCGGTAATTTATGCAAGTACGATACTGACAAAAACGAGATATTGAATACGAGACAGTAATGCAAAAGCCGAACGAACAATCTCGACCAATAAATCGTCGTTCACCAAAGCAGGTGATGCGGCTTAAACGACTGGGCAGCTTTCATCAATCGCGTTTGTCTTTTATGCGTGTTTTAACTCGCAGACTCAAATCTGAGCAATGGCAGTTCAGGCAACAGGCTTTCGACATCAATAGTAAAGGTGTTGGTCATGCGGTTTATTCGGCGATAGGACCTGAACGAACTTATTCGCTGGTGGCATTTGCACACGAGTTGCCTGATGAGTTGCGCTCAGATCGCGTCATTGCTGAACAATGGGATTCCACTTTTGCCTTATTTGATGGTGTGCCAAGTGATGCTGATATTGAACGGCTTTCAAAAAACGTCCCCTACCAGGAGGCAGGACGAGTGTCTGGTTCGGAGCTTACTCTGTCCCGGGCCAACCGGTCAGTTCGCCTGTGGGAGCATGTAGTCGATCGACTCTCCAGGGGGCAGCAACCAGATAAAGCACAAATTACTGGTGTTGGGTATCTAATGCGAACAACAGCGGTTTATGGGTCGGGAAAATTTGGTGCAGCAGATCGTCAGGCCATCGCACATCGCAGTGAATGTAAGTCGCCTTTTCAAGTAGAGATGTTAACCGTTTATCTTATCCGCACTTTCGTGCGAGATCTTGTCCAACATATGGCTGATGTACGTGGTGGTGATGCATCGGTTTCGTTAGATAAAGACATCGCGCGTTCGCTGGGTATAGGCAATTCAACCGGACTGGGTATGGCACCATTTATTCTGAATCACCCGGCGCTGTTTAATAACTGGATTATCGCCAGAGAAGAAGCTTTGGCACAAGTTCGCTCCTTAACCAGTGCATCCAAACAAGAAATTTCTGTTTTTCAGAATATGTTTGTACGAGCATTTGGTTCGATGCGACAATGGCAAACCGGACATGAGCTTCAGAAACACAAGGTAACTGAGCTATTAGCTGATCTGAGTCTCTTTGAGAAGTTCCTTGCGAATCTTAATTTTCACAGCGAATATGTTTGGGATACGGTTTATCAATGGGCCGAATGCAATCTTAACTACGAGGCGCAAGAGTTGATTGTGTCATTGCTGTTAGAGCCTTATGGCGAGTTAGTGGATGGATTTACTCATTGTATGGGCTCAGATCAACCTTCAGTTTTACCGATTGATGGATCAATGAAATTGACAGAGCTGCAGGCCGAGACGGAGTCTATTTATGCGTGGGCAAACAATATTGACTGGGAGGACAAGTCAGCTTGCGCTCGGGCCTGGTATGTGTCAGAGGAGAAGCTGGAACCAAGGTTAGGTGAGCGCTTTGAAGAACCGGTTGAACACTATGAGCAAGCATTGTCACCTGCGCGAGATGCTATGTCGATGTTGCAAACTATTTCGCATTACAACTCTTCCGTTCGTACCAATTTTCATCATGCCGCATCAGATCACGCAACATCAGATTTCGCCGCTACACATTGTACTTCGTTAGAACGTTTCGCTTTAACGACGGTTGCAGAATTTTTACTTCGATACCCGGAACACAGGCACACGGTTCGTCGTGTCCAAACCCTCATGAAATTGTCCTATGGCGAGATTCAAGATAACACGATCGGTGAAGATCTACTTCCAATAGATATGTTACGTTGCAAGCTGTCCTTTTTCGGCGCTATACATTTTGATCCGCGATCTGATCGTTGGGTTCGAATTCGCATGTTCGGGAATGCTCCTTACCCCGAAGAGCTTGGGGAACACGATGCGGATTTCTGGGCGTACCCTGAGTAAGAACAGTTTGTTGTACTTTTTAGGCAATCCACATGCCTGATTATTCGCTCAACGAGACTGCTAGTCGCGCTAAGCTGGCTGCGAAAGGTGCCGGGTATTCCTGGGGTATGGCTGAAGAGGTTGCTCGAGCTGTGTACTGGTTGGTGACTTGCGAATTGCCTGGGCCTGCGATGTTATTGGAATTACTATCGAGCTATCCCACCAGTGAATCAGTAAATTTGGCCATTCCGTCCATAAACCATGATCGGTTCACAACCAATCATGAGTGGCTTTGTCCTGTTGCGTCGGGGTGTGCACTGTCTGATCTGTTAAGTGCAGTAGATGAAAAAACAAACCTGGTCATGTTGGATGTGAAGTGCCCTATTTTATTACTGCCGTTTTTAGCAGAAGTTGCGCAAAGGCTTGGTTGTGTACTTGTCATGGAGTTGGGTGACAACAAAATAACAACAAATGGTAGTCATATTCGAATGTCGGACTTGGATTGTGTATCGCTGGAACAGGCTTCATCGGTTATCTGTCGGAGTGCTCGAGACGGTGAATCAGCATTTAAGTCGGCTGAATCGATGGAATACTCTGGTCGTAGGGCGATTGTTTCAGAGCATGTCTGGAAGGCTCTGGGTACCTACGCACACCGTACTTACGCGCCGTCGTCCGAGCACTCACGAGCGCATGGTGCGGGAGCTGGATTAAATGATAACGATTAATTGAATTGATTATGCGAAGTTAATTCCTACACGACCAAATACGCCAAAATCAGCATCGATTCGACTACCTGGCGGGCACTCCAATGGTCGGATAAAGCTACCCGATAAAATCACATGACCTGGTTCAACTTGTTGATCGTACTGGGCCATTCTTTGAATCAGCCAAAGCACACTCTCAATTGGATCATTAAGTACACCGGCGCCCAGTCCGGTTTCTTCCACTTCGCCATTACGACTGACTATTGCGCCAACCCAACGCAGATCGTGAGCGTCAACTGCGTGTTGCGATGTGCCGACGACAATGCCAGCATTGGCAGCATTGTCGGAAATAGTATCGTTTACATTGCGTGTTTGGCCGGTCTTGGCGTCTTTTCTGACTATGCGAGTATCGAGTATCTCGATCGACGGTGTGACGTAGTCAATAGCTTGCAAAACCTCTTCACGTGTTACTTGCTCGCCACCAATTTTTTTGTTCATGACGAACGCTATTTCAGCTTCAATACGTGGTTGTATAAATCGACCTGCAGGAACAGTACTATTAGATTCGAATGCCATGTCATCAAACAATATACCGCTGTCAGGAATATCTATATTCAAGGCTTGTTGCATGGCTTTGGACGTTAATCCGATTTTCCAGCCAATTACCCGCCTTCCTGCTGCCAACTTATGCGCCATGATGCCAGACTGAATCCGGTAGGCATCATCCATATTCAGATCTGGAAATTGTAAGGATAGTAGGCCAATCTGTTCACCGCTTGTCTCAGCTTCTACAAGGGAATTTGCGCATTCAGTCACTTGGGTCTTAGTGAGACTCATGACTCATCCACAACGCTATTGATTAAAGTACCAATGCCATCTGCGCTGACTTTGATCTCATCACCGGGTTTCAAGAATTTTGGTGGATCGAAACGAGCACCTGCACCAGTGGGAGTGCCGGTGATGATGATGTCGCCAGGTACCAAGGTTGTAAACGTGGAGATATATTCAATCTGACGACGAATTGGGAACAACATTCGACTGGTTCGATCATCTTGTCGTAGCTCACCATTCACATGTGTGGTTAAGTGAATATCGTCTAATTGTGTAGCGCTTGTGAATGGAACCAGCCACGGGCCAATAGCACCTGAGTTATCCCAGTTCTTGCCTTGAGTGACATTAAACTTTGCGTGCCGCACCCAATCACGAATAGTACCTTCGTTACATAAACTCAGAGCTGCTATGTGATCGTATGCATCAGATTGATTGATTCTTCTACCAGATTTACCGATAACAATGGCTATCTCACCCTCATAGTCCAATTTCTCAGATTCCGGTGGTCGGACCAATGCTTGTTGATGCCCAGTGAAAGATCGCGCAAAGCGTGGGAACAGGGACATATTTGGAGGTGCATCAGACCCATCTTTATACTCAGCGTTTCGATCAGGAAAATTCACACCAACACAAATAATTTTTTCAGGGTTAGTGATGGGTATGTTGAGATCAAAATCTGTGTGTGTGACCGATTTACCTGCGGCTGTATCAATAAGTTCTTGCAAGCCATTAGCACCGATAACGTCACGCAGTGTTGGCCATTGCGGAAACAATGGAGATAGGGCGACCATACCGGCTTCAGTGTTAGCGCCGTAGAAAGTGTCGCCTTGGCTTGTGTAGGTTGAAAAATTCATAGTTCACCGTTAGTTAGTGTTCTGCTACCGAACATGCCAATCGTGCCAATCGTGCCAAT
>CAYTJF010000026.1:0-10557 GCA_964437945.1 uncultured Granulosicoccaceae bacterium | reverse complement strand
TGCCAATCGTGCCAATCGTGCCAATGTGAGTGCCTTGTAGACTCGCCAAGTGGTAAATAAAGCCTATGGTGCGATGATCGGTTGTGCTTTTAAAACGGGTTCTTCAATGATCGCATCATCAAATTCAGACCCGTGCTCAAACCAGCTACGCGGTGCAGCTGCACCCCAAAGTGTTTGTCTTTGAGGGTCTTTTAAGTCCCATTTTATTGGCTCATGGTCTGGATCGACAGTTTGATAGTCAGAGCAATAGATTTCAATGCGATGACCATCAGGGTCGAGTACGTACAAAAAGAAAGCGTTAGATATACCATGGCGGCCCGGACCGCGTTCAATGTTATCAACCCAGCCAGTTGTCGACATTAAATCCAGTAGATCAATAATGTTCAACGGTGTTGGTACCCAGAATGCGGTGTGGTGTAACCGAGGCCCGTATCCATTGGTAAATGCAATATCGTGAACACCACCTTTTCTATGCATCCAGGCAGCCCAGACTTTGCTGGTTTCATTATCTTCTGTGTATTCGGTAGTTCGAAACCCCAATGCGTTATAAAACGAGATGCTCGCGTCAACGTTAGCACTAAACATATTGGCATGGTCTATCCGAAGTGGCTTTACTCCGTTGTATAGCTTGTACTGTTGATGTAATGAGGGCAGTCTATCCATTAATGCGTAGAACTCTAATGGTATGCCATCAGGGTCGCGCGTTTTTAGCGTACGGCCCATATAGGGGTTTTCTACCCATTCAACCGGTAAGCCTTGTTCTTTAAAATACGTTTCGGCCTTGTCAAGATCGGTATCGTCAAATACTTTGAATCCCAGCACGCCAACGTTGGCGTTATCCGCCTGGTGTAGTGCGATACAGTGATGACCACGTTCTTCCATGGCGCGTAAGTAGATGACCGAATCTGTTTCATCGCTCACCTGCAAACCAAGCGTGTCGACATAAAACGCACGACTTTTGGCAAGATCAGTTACCTGGTACTCAACATGGCTTAGCCGTACAATGTTGAATGGTGGATAGAGCTGGGGGGACGGTACTGGCATAGTGTTTCCAAAAACAAACCTATTTAGAAGAATTTAAATGTGTATCGATCACGCGCCCAATCGTGGAATCTTGTGCTCGCCGGTGGCGAAACCGATATGTTTTTGCTCCATGTAGAAATCGAACGAATAGTCACCTCCGTCTCGTCCAATTCCGCTGGCTTTAACGCCTCCAAAAGGTGTGGGCAAATGACGCACGTTTTCAGAATTAACCCAGATCATGCCTGCCTCCAGTTTATCAGTGATCTGCAGTGCGCGAGTCAAATCGTTTGTCCATACATACGCGGTTAATCCATAGGGAATATCATTTGCAATTTGCAGTGCTTCTTCATCGTTAGAGAACCCAATAGAGGTTAACACCGGGCCGAAGATCTCTTCCTGGGCAATGCGCATGCTATTTTTGGCTTGCGTGAACAAAGTCGGTTTTACATAGAAGCCTTTATCACCAAACCTTTCTCCGCCAGCTGCAACAGTTGCTCCATCGGATTTGGCGATCTCAAAGTAGCTACTCACTTTATCAAAATGATCTTGAGCTATTAGCGGGCCTATCTCGGTCGTCGGGTCAAGTGGGTTTCCAACCTTAATATTATTTACTCGCTCTACTAATTTAGCTTCAAACTTCTCCTTGATTGAATCGTGTATTAATAATCGAGAAGAGGATGTGCATCGCTCGCCATTAATGGAATAGATCATAAAAATAGCTGCGTCTAATGCACGATCCAGATTAGCATCGGGAAATACAATAACCGGGTTTTTACCACCTAGCTCGAAGTGATTGCGCTTTAGTGTATCGGCACCTTGTTTTGCTATAAGTGAACCAGTGCGGCTTTCGCCGACAAAGGCGATCGCTTTTATTAGTGGGTGTTCGGTCAAGGCCTTGCCAGCATCCTCACCGAAACCATTCACCAAATTCCAGACACCAGCTGGCAGGCCCGAATCTTTCGCTATGTCCATCAAAATTCTGGCTGTGAGTGGACTAAGCTCGGCTGGTTTATGTACCACGGTGCAACCGGCAGCCAGTGCCGGGGCTATTTTCCACGTGGATAGCATAAACGGTGTGTTCCATGGTGTGATGATGCCAACGGGACCAATCGGTACACGAGTGGTAACGTTCATTAAAGTAGGTGAGGGCAAGTTCATTCCGTCGCGTGCCGCTGGAACCTGATCGGCAAAGAAGCGAAAGTTCTCTGCAGCCCGAAGTGCCGCTTTAGACATAAATCGATGCGCCTGACCAGTATCCCAGCACTCACATACCGCTATTTCCTCGGCACGCGATTCAATACCGTCTGCAATTTCAAGTAAAATTGTTTTACGCTGTTTCGCTGGGATATCGCGCCAGTCGGCAAAAGCGCTTTTAGCAGCTTTAGCTGCAGCATCGATATCAGTGGCATCACTTTTGGCTACAGTGCATATGACTGATTCGTCAATTGGGGAAATTGATTCGAATGTTGCACCGGAATTTGCAGTTACATTGTCACCGTTAATATGGTTTAAAACGCCTGATTGTTCAAATTGCTTCAGTGCGGCCTTGAGTTTTTTGGTGTTTTCTTCTAGTGCTGACACGGGCCTATTGTCTCCAATACTGATGACATGTTCCAGCACAGCGTGGTTGCACGAAGGCTGTGTGAACGGTTGTTAACGCGTCTGGCTGAACGGGATTCATTATTTTACCCAGCCTCAAACGCCGATGAACATTGGGCTATTAACTAAGGTTATAGCTGTTCCCACTAACTGGTGCCATTGAGAACAGGTTGTACGATATTAGTTAATATGTTAAGTAATACGCAGGCGTTCTGTCAACCAGTTAGTGCAAGTCAACTTTATTAAAAATTGCAGTTAAACTTATGTGTCACTATTTACCGAAGAAAAGGCTCCACAGATAAAGTGAGCCCAGCCAGATTACCAACAACTGATCGATCACTGCCGATAGCGTTGACGCGAGCAAGGGAGAAAGTGATGTTACCGATCAGGCAAATGCTTGCCGCCAGTGGTATTACCGAGCAACAGTGGCGTATTTTGCGGGTGCTTTATGAGCAAGGTCCGTTAGATTCAACACCGCTTGCCGAGCAGGCTTGCTTACTCATGCCAAGCCTGACTCGTATTGTGCGGTCGATGGCGCAAAAAGGGTTGATTACACGGGTTACCCGCAAGGATGACAGACGTCGGCAAACCATTGACATCACGACTAAAGGTTGCGCCATCATTGAAGAAAATCTGGATGAAGCGTCCGCCATTGCCGAACGCTATGAGCAGCTTTTAGGCAAACGACAATTAGCAGTTTTGCTCGACACTTTAAAGCGGTTAGAAAAATTTTAAGTAATCGCTTCTAAGCACATGCCGCAAGGCAACTAACTCGTATTGCGCTCAAACTGTAATGCACCAAAGTAAATGATTGGACAGAGCGACAATACGGCTTAGCAAATAGTTACATTCCAACTAGTCGCATTCCAATGTAATTTGCAAAGACCAGTAGGCAATATACGTTGTTTAGTTTTTGTTGACCGTGGCTTTATCACCCCAAATTGCGATCAATCGCTTATCCCGACCACAACCCCAACGATAGGCTTTATACCTTTTTGGGCTCTTCTTGTAATAATCCTGATGATGAATCTCTTTGCCCTTTATCGGAAAAAACTGGCTCGTTGGTAGTATCGGTGTTACTACAGATTTGTCGGGAAACTGATCCACGACGGCTTGTTTGGATTTTTCCGCCAGTAATTTTTCTTCGTCGTTTGCAACAAAAACAGCGCTCAGGTAACTGGGACCTTTATCGCAGAATTGTCCACGCGCATCGAACGGGTCTATATTGACCCAGAAGTGATCTAACAGCTCTTGATAGGAAACGACTTCCGGGTCATAAGTAATCTCAATGGCTTCATAATGACCAGTATGGTCACCTCGATAGGTCGGGTTTTCTGCTGTGCCGCCAGTGAATCCCGATATGGCTTCGCTAACGCCCTCAAGGGCTTCGAAATCTTTTTCCATACACCAAAAGCAACCACCGGCAAACACGGCTTTGTCAGCAATTGCGGTGGCCGAGAATGCTATGCTGATACAGCTGAGAAGTAGAAAAAGTGAATATCGTGCTTTGTGTTTCATGCTTTGGTTCTCTGGTTCGTATAATGATTTGGTGCCGCAGACTACGCCTTTGTAGCCACCCTGGATTCAGCGTATCAAATACAGTGCGGATACGAAACCGAATAGACTCAAATTGATAAAAGAGGTTCCACAATAATGAATTCAAACAGAACCGCATTTTTTTGGGATGAGAGCTGTTTTTGGCATGCTGGTGGCAACTATGCGCAGATGGCAATGGTTGGCGGTCACGTGCAGCCAATGGTGTCTGGGGGTCTGCCTGAAGCCCCGGAAACCAAGCGTCGATTGAAAAACCTGCTCGATGTTACAGGCTTGGCTAAAGAGTTGGTTATGCGTGGTGCTCCCGCTTGCGATCAAACGGATTTATTGCGAGTACATCCCAGAAGTTATCTCGATGAGTTTAAATCCTTGTCTGATGGTGGCGGTGGAGAGTTGGGCGTGAGAACACCGTTTGGTCCAGGTGGATTTGAAATTGCTGCCTTGTCTGCGGGCCTGGTTACTGGCGCTGCGGAATCAGTTTTAAGAGGTGAGTATCGCAATGCTTATGCTTTGTCTCGACCACCCGGGCATCATTGTTTGCCAGATTGGCCCAACGGCTTTTGCCTGATGGCGAATATCGCTATTGCTATCGAAGCTGTACTGGCAAAAGGGTTGGCCAGAAAAATCGCTGTGGTTGACTGGGATGTACACCATGGTAACGGGACCGAAGCCATTTTCTATGATCGCGCGGATGTGTTAACCATTTCCATACATCAGGAACGTAATTACCCGTTCGATACTGGTGATATGGAACATACAGGTAAAGGCGAAGGTATTCACGCCAATATGAACATTCCGTTGCCGCCAGGTTGTGGTGATAAAACCTATGTCGAAACTATTGAAAAACTGGTATTACCAAAGCTTAGTCAGTTTGAACCAGAACTGGTGGTGGTTGCTTGTGGTTTTGATGCGTGCACCTACGACCCCTTATCCAGAATGATGTGCACATCAGAAACATTCCGCACGATGACCAGACAAATCATGAGCGTTACCAACGGAAAGCTGGTGGCAGCACATGAAGGCGGCTACTCGGAATTGTACGTGCCATTTTGTGGTCACGCTGTGCTTGAACAAATGTCTGGCTCTGGTACTTGTGCAAAAGACCCAATGATAGATCGCGCGGTACAGCAGCAGCCGAATAAGCGGGTGAATGCATTCCATTCGTCGTTAATCGATGAAATGGTAGATTTCTTTTTTACCTAACTTCTAACGAATTCCTAATACTTATGAGCACAGTTTCTTTGCGAAATCGAAAAGCGTGTGAGGCGTTTGGAAAAATTGTTGCTGAGCATTGGATAGATTGAAAGTCACTGCCTATGCTTGGTCCGGATTTATCCATGATGAATGCTTTGATTGCTCGCGACACTTTTTAATGAGCCTGGAACCTGTTGCCGATTCACCGGCCGGGTACAAGGTAGCGGCGATGACGCTATTAACGATGTTATTTGTCCCAGGGATGCTGCTAAATCAATATCTCACCTCAATCCTTCTCTGGAACTTGGTGATTCACTTGCCCACTGTGATCAGAAAATCACGGGAGCAATACTGACTGTTTACAATGTGGGACCACGGTGTGTTTTAAGCGGGCCTCCGATCAATTAAATTTAGCTTGATGGAAAAACAAGGTACCTAACTATGGCAAATTACGACTGGCACGCGCAACGTAGTGACCTACCCGATATTGCTCTACTAGATCGGGCGCCCGAGAGCGAAGGAATTGATCTTAAAGCCGTACGACAATACCGACTGGCGCGTGTGCGTGCCGAAATGGCTCGGTATGGTGTGGATGTGATCATTCTCTCGGACCCTGTTAATATTCGCTACGCTACTGGAACTCGCAATATGCAAGTTTTTTGTCAGCGTAATGCGCCGTCGCGTTATTTACTGCTTACTGACTCACGTTCAATCCTGTTCGAATTTACCGGCTGTCTTCACTTGGCTGATGGCTATGAAACCGTTGATGAAGTGCTTCCAAGTCAGACAGCTAGCTTTGTAGCCTCTGGTTCGAAAATAGCAAAACGCGAGCGCGCCTGGGCAGTAGAGATGACAGATATGATTGCCAGATTAGTTGGTAAAGGCGCAACGGTAGGTCTGGAGCGCCTTAATGCGAGAACCGCAATTGCGCTAAAAGAACAAGGATTGCATATTGTTGATGCGCAACAACCAGTCGAGATGGCACGAGCCATTAAATCACCCGAAGAAGTAAAGTGTATCAAGGCATCCTTGCGAGCTACTGAAATTGGTGTCGGTCAATTGCGCGAGGCAATCCGGCCTGGGTTAACAGAAAATGAACTTTGGTCGGTTCTGCATAAATCGGTTATCGAACAAAACGGGGACTACTGCGAAACGCGTTTGCTCAACGCAGGGAATCGCACCAATCCGTGGTTCCAGGAATCATCCAGTCGTATTATCAATGACAATGAATTGGTTGCCCTAGATACCGATGTTGTCGGTTGTCACGGTTACTACTCTGATTTTTCTCGAACGTTTCATGCAGGCCCCGGAGTCCCGAACGACGAACAGAAAACACTCTACCGTTTAGCGTACGAACAAGTTCACCACAATATCGATATCATTAAGCCAGGCATTAGCTTTGCAGACTACGCCAATCAAGCTTGGAATATCCCTGATGACTACTACGCCAATCGCTACTATCTGTCGGCGCATGGGTGTGGAATGACGGGTGAATACCCGTATCTCTATCATCATGGTGACTTTCCTGAAGCAGGTTATGACGGTGTGGTTGAGCCGGGAATGACGATCTGTGTTGAAAGCTATATCGGTGGAGAAGCTGGCCACGAAGGGGTAAAGCTCGAACAACAAGTTCTAGTGACAGAGACAGGAACAGAGCTTTTATCTCGGTTCCCGTTTGAGGAACTGTTTTTATTGTAGAACTAGTATGTATATCTTGGAAAAATGTTATCAGTGATTCAGCATTAACTAAGTAACCTTTGGTATCTGAACAGTATCTGTATGCCTATAGTCGCATTGAATAATTTCATTTAAATTTTGTTTACTATGTCTGCTTTATCTCAAGACCCAGCTCGTTACGACTCTGTTTGGAAAGCGTCTGAAAAATACATGCGTGCTCGAAAGAATGATATTCATATCCCACTTTCATTTGCCTTTGCGCAGCAATTACTAAGACACTACCCAGAAGCTGATCAAGATATTTGCTCTTTAGCTATATTGCTGCACGATATCGGTTGGTACTCCATTGATATGGACAGAATCATTAGTGAAGGTTTTCGTGGCGAGAACTACCTGCAGAGCGATGTGCGCTATTTGCATGAGGCTGAAGGCGTTAGACTGGGAACAGACATATTAAGAGACACAGGATGGGATGAACAGACTATATCAAAGGTCTGCGAAATAATTGATGGCCACGATACACGCCCAGAGCCACATCATCTTAATGATCGAATAGTTCGCGACGCGGACAAACTATGGCGGTATTCAGTTACAGGTGTCGCCATTATTTGTGATTGGCTTGATATGACACCTGGTCAATACGCCGAAAAGCTGGCTGGAGCGCATGAAAAATTGGAAACGGAGCAGGGTCGTGCTCTGGCAAAAGCTGAACTGGCAAGGACACGCAATGCATTAATGTTACGTGTTATATAAACGATTTTTTTATGCCTCTTTTCTAGTCTTTAATTGCCATCTCAATAACAAGACAAACACCAGTATCGGTCCACAAGCAATAACCAAACCCCAAACAGCAATGTTGGCTTGTACAAAAACAGACAAGGCGCTGGTGAGTATTCCTGAAAAAAACATAGTTAATGTGCCTTGTAATGCAACTGTAAAAGCTATTATTTTACCGTGAGGCTCAAGTAGCATACTAGTCGCATTGGCGACAACACCCAGAAAACCGAGAGCAAAGACAGTAATAGACAGGCTAATCCCCCAAGGTGTCAAATTGTCCGTCAAGGCAAACACTACAATACTTATCGCACTGACAAGCATAACCAATGTTGCCAATATGCTGGTTGGTACAATGCCAATAACATCAATTAGTCGATGGTTAGCGATTTGTCCAACGATAATACCAACTGCGTGTACAGCATAGTAGATGGCAAAAGTGGAGCCGGTAATATTAAATGTGTTGGCATAAATGGATGCACTTGTGGAGATGATTAGCAACATGCTGGTTGTGATAATTGCATTGATTAAAATAAACGTGCGTGACTGCTGATGAGTCAGCACCCTTTTTGTATTATCAATTAGCGTGAAGACACTTGTAGCGGCTGGGTTTTTATGCGTAAGTGTTTCAGCTACAAAATTCAATGACACAACCATGCATGCACAAAACACTGCCATTATTACGAATACCCAACGCCAGTTCGCATCGATTTCCAACACAACTGCGCCGAGCAATGGCGCCAGCATTGGGCCTAGCGAGAATATTCCGGTCGCAATTGCCATTTTTTGAGCTAACTCGGTTCCGTGGTACATATCCCTGATAATGGCGCGGGATAAAATGTAGGGTGCAGCAGCGCCAAAGCCTTGAATAGCTCGCGCAGTGGTAAGTAGGCCAATTGAATCAGCAACCGCCGCGAGTAATGCACCGAAGATGTAAACACACATGCCAACCAACAGTATGCTGCGTCTTCCAAAGCGATCTGATAGTGCACCAAACACGAATTGTCCAACACCCAATGACACCATATAGAAGGTGATCATTAAAGGTATGCGATTGATTGTCGTACCAAGATCAGTTGCAATTGTGCTGAAAAGCGGAAGAGTGATATCAATGGAAAAGGCTGTTAGTGACATAAGAAAGCCACAAAACCATACAGTGCGATTGGGAGATAGGTTCAAGTCGGTGTTTTACCGCAAGGTCTTGGGGATGCCGTATGGCCAGGGGAATTGCTATGCCAGTAAGTATATCCGGAAATAGACGTAATTAGATATAAAACTAGGCGCGGTGCTGGCTTTTTGATGGACAATACCTGGGTGACAATGCTAAAACCAATAAAGTATAAGACAACAATTTATATAAAGGATATTTTATGAAGGATGCTGTTATTGTTTCTACTGCGCGTACCGCTATTGGTATGGCGTTCAGAGGTGCTCTGAATAATACAAAGTCACCTACCATGACTGCTCATGCGATTTCCCATGCAGTCAATCGTGCAGGTATCGATGCAGCAGAAATCGATGATGTCATTATTGGGGCTGTGCTTACCGCTGGTACAGCCGGAATGAATATTGGACGATTGTCTGCATTGGCAGCCGGCATACCCCACAGTGTGCCGGGTCAAACCATTGATCGACAATGCTCCTCTGGCCTAATGGCAATAGCCACGGCTGCCAAGCAAATTATGGTGGATGGACAGAATATTGTTGTGGCCGGTGGACAGGATAATATATCTGCTGTACAGAATAATTACATGCAATGGGTTTCTGACGAAAGGGATGGCAAGGTCATTACGCATGCTGAACATGCGTATATGCCCATGCTTAAAACGGCCGAAAACGTGATTAGTACCTTTAAAATTTCTCGTGAATCGCAGGACGAATATGCGGCCGAGTCGCAACGACGTACAGCGGTGGCACAACAGGCTGGCGCATTCGATGATGAAATTGTACCAATCAGTGTTACTAAAATTGTCAAAAACAAAGAAACAGGTGAACAGACTCTGGAGGACGTGACCTTAAGTAAAGATGAGGGTAATCGACCAGACACCACACTACAGAAATTAGCCACACTCAATCCGGTGATCGATGGCGGTGTTGTTACTGCTGGTAATGCTAGCCAGCTATCGGACGGGGCATCGGCTTGCGTTTTGATGGACGCCAAGCTTGCCGAACAACAAGGAGTGAGCCCTATGGGCATATACCGAGGTATGGCGGTTGCTGGTAATGCGCCAGAAGAGATGGGTATTGGACCAATCTATGCTATTCCTAAACTGTTGAAAAATGCCGGGTTGAGTATTAAAGATATTGGGCTTTGGGAGCTTAACGAAGCATTTGCCTGTCAAGTGGTTTATTGTCGCGATCATCTGCAAATAGACCCGGAAATATATAACGTAAATGGTGGAGCTATAGCTATTGGTCATCCATATGGAATGACAGGTTCGCGCTTGGTTGCACACGCACTGATAGAAGGTAAGCGTCGTGGTGTTAAGTACGTTGTGGTGTCCATGTGCGTGGGTGGCGGTATGGGCGCAGCAGGGTTGTTTGAAGTAGCCTGAACTTGAACCTCATAGGCTTTTTTTGATAAATGACGTAAAGTCGTACACAAAGATTGCCTTGTTAAAACCTCAAAGACACAGATCGCGTTCAATTGTGGTCGCCTGTGACTTCTTCTGCTTCCTGAAAACCTAAATCAAGCTGTTTTTTTGTTGTTACTGGCAACATCCTGTAGTTAATCCT
>CAYTJF010000025.1:0-38019 GCA_964437945.1 uncultured Granulosicoccaceae bacterium | reverse complement strand
ACGCCGACAGCCTCTACCTGGACGAGAGTCTCGTGTTGTTCGGGTGCGCCAGGAGTAAAGTTGCTAATTTGAATGTCACCAGCGCCGTGAATGAACATTGCCTTACTGCTGGTCACTGTCTTAACCGTCTCTGTTCACACTAGATTGCATTTTTCGATTCACCATCGAACAGGTGTATTTGGGGTATTTCCGGTTGCAATTGAATTTCGTCACCCGGTAGCAGTTCAAGCCGATCGCGTGTTATTGCGCAAAGTTCTTGTCCAGCCAGAGTGAGATAAACATGCGTTTCCGGTCCAGTAGGTTCGACTACTTTCACCACACCCGTCAATTCAGTATTATCGGGGGCGCTCGATCGCTTGGAAATGGTCAAGTGTTCGGGCCGTATTCCGTAGTAGATTGATTGTCCAACCTGCAAATCACGATTGGTAGGCAAAGCAAATCGATTATTGTTAATTGACGCAAAGTATTTTCCGTTATCCTCGATTACCTGGCAGTCAAGTATATTCATAGTCGGAGAGCCAATAAACTGGGCAACAAAAAGATTATTCGGGTTATCGTAAATTTGCATAGGCGTACCACTTTGCTCAATAAGGCCACCACGCATAACAACGACCTCGTCGGCCATGGTCATGGCTTCAATTTGATCGTGAGTAACATATACCGTTGTTGTTTTTAATCGCTGGTGTAAGTCCTTTATCTCTGTGCGCATCTGTACACGAAGTTTTGCATCCAGGTTCGATAGCGGTTCATCGAACAGGAAAACATCTGGGTCTCGCACAATGGCGCGTCCCATCGCTACACGTTGTCTTTGACCACCAGAGAGCTCTTTTGGCAGGCGATCAAGATAATCATCAAGCCCTAAAATGGAAGAAGCCCAATTTACTTTTTCATCCATGGTCTTTTTATCGGTTTTATTCAACCGCATCGAAAAAGCCATGTTTTTTCGGACCGTCATGTGTGCATACAATGCGTAGTTTTGAAAAACCATCGCTATGTTTCGATCTTTAGCATGCACATCATTCACTCGTTCATTGTCGAATAGAATGTCGCCATTGCTTACTGATTCAAGGCCGGCAATCATACGCAGCAGAGTGGATTTGCCGCAGCCAGAAGGGCCAAGCAGTACAACAAACTTGCCGTCTTCCACATCCAGATCAAGTTGATGCAGAACCTGGACGTTACCGTAAGACTTATCCAGGTTTGAAATTTTTACTGAAGCCATAATGCGTAATCGGAGAATTGGGTTATGGCGCAAAACGACACCACCTTTGACCTTTGTTGGTCGCTAGTGGTGTCGCTATGCTATCTAGCCAATCTATTTAGCCAATCTATTTAGCCAAGCTTTCTAACCAAGATCAGCTTCGTCTACAACGGCATCAACCAGTTTTGCAACCTGGTCCATACACTTCTTTGCACTACCATCGTAGTCTTGCCCTGTGAGCAGTTTACCTAGCTCGGTTGGAATCTCGTTATTGGCCACACCCGCCCATATAGCAAGATCTGGTTCTGACGCCATTACGTTATCGATGGTCCATTTAACGGTATCCAGATGACGCGTGGTACCCGCACCTTCGAGACCTTTTCTCTCGACGATACGTGGGTCGGTAAAGGATGAATTTCTCATTGGTGCAAACCCACCGATCAGCGTACAGCGAGTCATAACATCTTTAGAACAGGCCCACTGCAGGAATAGCCATGCCGCATCAGGGTTCTTTGAATAGCGAGATAGTGCGATGCTTGAACCACCTTGATGACCCCAACCTGGAATTTCTCCAAAGCCCACCTCATCGCGAGAACGTAGTGTTGCGCTGCCTTCAAGTGGTTTGGCCATTTCCCACAGCCCTTTGACTTCTGAGTCATCAGCATTCCAACCGGGAAAAAACTCTGCCCAACTCTGACACAATGCGATTTGGCCAGAAGCACCCATTTGCCATTGCCCATCCCATGTAGAGGTGACTGATGCGGCTGGTGCATTCTTAGCTAGGTTCTGATACCACTCAAGCCCAGCGATACCAGCTTCATCATTACCTGAGAAGTTCTTGTCTTTGCCAAAAATTGAACCACCGTGTCCCCAGACAGCTTGTGTCCAGTCGCACTCTAAAGAGTAGTGGCCTGACTTGGCTTGCAGACCTGTGCCGAAGATATTGTTTTCCTTTTCCGCCGCTGTGATCATCTCGACGGCTTTGGTGAAATCTTCATAAGTTCGTGGTATCTCGATACCGTGTTTTTCAAGTATGTCTTTGCGATACATAAGTGTGAATATGGGTATATCAAATGGAAGACCTATCCATTTGCCATCGTATTCACAAATTCCTTCTACCAGCGGCTTGGAGAAATCGTCGAAGTCGAAGCCAGGCATGGCCAGATCTGGTTTGGACTCGTAATATTCAACTGGGTCGAAGGTATCTGGCGAGAATGTGGAAGTCCAGGCCTGATCCAGATAATAAATATCGTAAGTACCCAGCTGACCCTGAACATCTTGTGTCGCTTTTGCAAGTACTTGCTCAAGAGGCACTATTTCAATTTCAACATTGATGCCTGTCAGCTCGGTAAATTCAGCTTTTAGCTCGTTCAATACGTTAGTAGGTGGTGTTGCCTCTGACGTGTAGCGAATGGTAGTTCCTGCGAAGGGTTTTCCCGCCTCGCGCAAAAAGTCAGCAATCTCTGCAGGTGTTTCACTGTCTTGTGCGTATGCCATATTGCCGAAAAAGGGTCGACCGTTGCCGCCCAGCATGCCCGCTGAGTAAGCAGAAAAGCCCACTCCTGCAACACCCATTTTTTTTAGAAAATCACGTTTAGACATTTTGCCCGCCGTGAATTTGTTTGCAGAGTCAACAATGAAATTCTGTTTGTTAAACTGTTTAAAACTCATTAACTTCTCCTCTTTAATGGTGTCGATGCCTATTGCATCTGTTACTTTCGATGCTCAATGCATCAGTCTTTAATGGCGCCCATTGTTAGTCCTCGAACCAAATGATTTTGCACCAACAGAATAAATATGAATCCAGGAATTATTGCAGCTGTTCCAAGTGCTGAAATATAACCCCACTCCGAACCGGTTGATGTAACAAAAGTGGTAATTTTTACTGGCACTGTTCGAATTGAATTGGTTAAAAATAACGACAATAAGAATTCTGTCCAGGAAAATATAAAACAAAGAACAGCTGTAGCCGCGACTCCGCCTTTAATCATTGGCAATACGACCATATAGAAACTTTGGAAGCGAGTGGCTCCATCTATCATTGCCGCTTGATCAATTTCTATTGGAACGTCATCGAAGAAAGATTTAAGAATCAAGAGTGCAATAGGGATGTTGATTAGTGTGTGCGCGATAATAATGCCCAGGTGCGTGTCCCTTAAGCCAAGGTCGCGGAATATAAATACCAGCGGGATAATGATTGCGATAGGCGGTAAAAAGCGCTGAGACAGTATCCAGTGCATATAGCCCTGTGCACCGCGGAAAGACATCCGTGACAGAGCATAGGCTGCCAGTAGGGATATGCCAGTGGCCAGAAACGTAGAGCAGATGGCGATAACTAACGATGACATTATTGCACCGCGACCATCGTAGGCACCTTTTCCGCTGGTTCCCATAAGAATAGTAGAGTTTGATTTGGTGTCAGACTTTAAGCCTCCTAGCACCGTTACTCTATAATTTTCAAAAGTCGGTTTGAAATCAAACACGACAACACGATCCTTATTGAACACCGCAGATATCGGCTTTATGGATGTAAGTGCAAACCAGGCAATCGGGAATATGAATATGCCAATAATAAATATGGATACGGCGTATCGAGCAACGCTTTTAAAAGTCGCGATAGGCATTAGAATCTGACCTTAAACACTTTAATAAAGATACTCGCGGTGACAAGTACCAATATGAGAGTTGCAAGCGCAACTGCAGATGCGTACGGAAAATTTGCAGATTTAAAATACACTGTACCTGCGTAAGCGGTTAGCGTTTCGGTTGCCGTTCCAGGGCCACTGTCTGTCATGACTTTTACATAGTCGTAGATTCTAAAAAGATCGATACCTCGAATAAGTACAGCCAGAGCAATAATTTTTGACATCATTGGCAATGTTAAAAATATGAATGACTGAAAGCTGGTTGCGCCATCTATCGAAGCGGCTTCGAAGGGCTCTTTGGGAAGGGCTCGTAGCCCTGCCAGCATTATCAGTACCATAAAGGGTGTCCATTGCCACACATCTGCAACGATAACTCCCCAGAGTGCCGTGGATCCGGTTCCAAGAATGGGTGCACTGGGTGATAACAGATTAAGTGCGTAGAGTGAGTTGCTGATAACACCGAACGAGCTGTCGTACATCAACAGAAACATCATGCCGGTAACTGCCGGAGGCACAACCAGCGGCAGTGTCATTAATGCTCTTAAAATGCCAAAGCCTTTTTTATCTGAATCGAGGAGAAGTGCGATAGCCAATCCAAGCATTAGCTGAATAGTTAGTGCAAACAGGGCGTAGGTAAAGGTTATTTGTATCGCATCCCAAACACGCTCATCAGTGAAAAGTTTCTCCCAGTTCCATGACGGCATAAACTTTTCTTTGCGGGTTGCCGGATTGCGTTTGTAGAACGACAACCACAAAGAATAAAGAACAGGATAAAGGCCGAAAACGATGAGAAGCGAGGTGACTGGAAACAGCCATGGCAATGGATGCTCAGAGGTCAGCCACCTTGGGAGCGAAGCACGCCTAGTCATTGACACACCTAATCATAGACTAGCGTACATAGAGACTAGCGAACACAGACTAGCGTACATGATTAAATTGTTAGTCGTACTACGACACTGGCATAGCATGACGCTGATACCCCCACCAATTCTGGAAGATCGCTAGTCTCAGACAATTACCGCACAGATAACCATCTCGCAGACAATCTTCAATTTACTCCAGCTTAATACGAATACCCTTCAATGGGTCAATGACACAATTATTGCCTAGTGTCTTTGAACAATACTGGCTGATTGTGAATTTATTTTCAACCACTGTGATTAATTGCACTACTGGGTTTCTGAAACACTGCCCCAAAGCGACCCAATTGCACCATCAATCGTCCGAAAAAAGCACTAATTCAGGTTTTATTGGAGTAGAACACGAAACAGCGCGTTTCAATGCTCTCTCGGGGTGGCGCACCAAGAGGGGCCGTAGCGTCATCGATAGAAGTGTGAGCGGTGAATCGCGTACGACCATCGGTACGCGAGTCAAACGTTTTGAACACTAGTGCTTCATCGTATGTCATTTGCGGAAAGTAGCACCAACGATGAGACGCGCCATGTAGCATCAGTTGCAATTCACCCATACGCTCACGGCCTTCGCGTTTAACCGGGACCAAGTCTGCTTCAGGTACCGTGGTTGCGTCACACATTGCCAGCGGATGATTTACTACAGTTCCGTTGATACTTCGCCACAGATTGACTATTGCGAAGTCGGTGCTTAACAATTGTGTTCGGTGAATGTTGTTGGTAGCGTTTAAATAATCACGGAGTCTTACATGGCCTGAATTTGCGCTATAGTCATTGTGTATGACGGTTGATGCTTCTCGGATATTTCTTGACGATCGAACTGAAGCTGACGAGCTGCGACGAGTATGATCAAAAATGATGATCTCAGAAGCGCCAGTTAATTTGTAAAGTAAATCTTTTACTTCTGCTTCGTAGGCTTCCAACTGCGCATCATCATAAAAATCGGTTACTGTTGTGACTTGTTCCACAAGACGAAAGCCTTCCCGATCAAGCTCAAATTGCTCGGCGAGGGGCCTTGCATTCTCGATTGAGACTGTATGGCGGATATAATTTCCCTCATGTGGTACAAGTTCGCCTCCAGCAACTGAAGCTTTGTAAACTGCCAGAGCCTGATCATTTTTCAGGTATTGAACGCTTGAATCGATTGAACTTGGCATTGATGTGGATTCCTGAATGTTGAAGCTAGCATAAACCGGAATTTTTATTTATAGGCAACAATTATTTGTCGTTACTGTAAAAATTTAGCAGTGCCAAGATTTCGTAATCAGACAACGGATTATCTATCCCGGTAACACGATCTCCGCGCACACCAACAAATAGCCTGGCCAGAAACTCGGTATATTCCAGATTTTTAGCTTCGTCGAACAGGTTGTATGCAGGACGTTCAACTTCGATAGCTGGATTATCATGGCAAGCCGCGCAAAGCTCCTGGTGTAATGCTTTGGCTGGTTTATGATTGACATTGCTGCCAGGGTTAAATTTTGCCAGTTTAAGTGGATAGCGTTCTTCCCATTGATCAAGTACGGAGTTAGCCTTGCTTAACTCATTATTGTTAATCAACGATGCTAAGTTGCTAACCTCACTTCTGTAATGTGATATTGGCGAGCCGGTTTCCTGATCTGCTAATCGAAGTAAAATATCCAGCGCAGCCAACCCGCCCTGAATGCGATGTTTTAGTCCAACCTTATGAATAGAAGATGTATTTATCGCTTGTAGGCGTCTGATATCACCATTAATGACTCGAATTTCGGTTGCCGCGCGGCGAGTGTGTTCGCCCTGAGCAAAAACAGACTGAGAACCAAGACTTAAGCCAACAATTACGATGACTGCAATTAGCAAAAATCTGATTTTTATTTTCACTGTTGGAACTTGATTGCTAATAGCTGCTCTGTATCGAACGAACAAGCAGTTCAATTGATACAGAACAGCCAATCGCTGTTTTTACAAAACTTACTCTACGGCGACTTTTACTTCTATTGGCAGGCTTTCATCAGCAGACCATTCCAGCATGGAACCATCGTACATTTTCGCCTTCTTGTTTCCCAATATTTCGTGAGACGCAAACCAGCCTAATGAGGCCCAGTGTCCGGTGTTACAAAAGTTGATTTGCTCGCCGGATGTGTCCGCATTTGCTGCTGTGTACAAGCTCTGTAGAGCTTCTTTGTTTCTAAATGAGCCGCCACCATTGTCGGTAAGCCAGTTCTCAGGAACGTTTAACGAACCCGGAATGGTACCTACGCGTTTTGCCTTGGCGTGCTTATTGATACCGATATACTGATTGTTTGGTCGGTTATCGATCAGGGAAATACCATTCTCCTGCGCTTGTATAACGTCTTGCTTGCTGACCAGCATTTCTTCACGAACTGAAGCTTTAAACGTTTTAGCCACTATTTCAGTTGCCCCTTTTTCCAAAGCGTTAACTGGTTTTTCATTATCATCTACCTCTTTTGTATAGGCTGTCATGCCACCATCGAATATTGAAACCTCATCGTGGCCCAGAACTTTAAAAGTCCAGTAAATACGCGTAGCAGTACCCATATCTACCGCTTTTGCACCTTCCGGTACCAACACCACATGTGTGTCGTTGTCTATACCCAAGCTGCCAATCAAGGCTTCGAGTTTATCGATAGGTGCAAGTTGCCCTGGTGTACCTCCGGCATCTTTAGCGCGCCACCCATCTTTCAAATATGCGGTATACGCAGCCCCTGGAATATGTGCTCGTAAATAATCTGTTTTTGATTTTCCAGCTATACCGCCTCGGGTGTCTACAAACGCAACACCTTCTTTGCCAATATTCTCTTTTACCCAGTCCAGGTCAACAAGCGGTTCTGCGCTCAGGACATTCGTACTGCCAAGGCAAAACAAGGTTGTAACAATCAGTTTCGGAATTGCTCGAATGAATTTTTTCTGTATCGCTTTCATGTACTACCTCCGTGGTTTCGATAAGTCAAACTGTAATGATTTTTGAAGATGTCAAAATAGTATTGAGGATTCGATCCCAGTCTTTATTAGTAAAATCCGCGCTGGGCTTGTCGCTGATATCAACAATAATCGCATTGTCGGTCAATTTGATTTGCAATGAATTACTAATCGTTTCTTCATCGTTAAAAATATTGGTTTTTAAAACAAGTATTGAGCCACCGTTAGATTGCGCATTTTGCATACTCATACGTTTAAAACCAGATCTGCGGAGTGCATTAAATTACCAAGTGCCGATTGATCAAAGTACTCGAAGTGTTCCTGCATACTTTGCACGGTTGTCACCGGCACTATATCGGCCAGATCGAGGAGTTCAGCTTGTTCACTGTTTGCTTCTTCATCGGTGAGGGTTCGATGCATAAAAACCAATGATACTGAGTGACCGAAAATAGTTAAACCGGACGCTACTCTCATGGCCTCTAACATATCATTGCGTGCCAGTAGAACAATGGAGCGTGTTTTTAGCTTGTTGTAAGCCATTACGCATTGTTACCTTTAGAGTCTACAGATCCTGACACTACAAACTCACAACACGATTTGCAAAGCTGATCATCTCAGAATTGCTGGTTTGACTGCCTTTATCAACCGGGCACATTTGTTCCGGTGCGAACATTTCCCAAGATGAGTCGCATACAACGACTTTCTCAGCTGAGCCAATGGCAGATTGAATGCGAGGTTCTGTGGCGAGTGTGACTGCATCGTTTGTCAGGAACATAGCCCAACGGCATCCATTGCGCTGAGCTGCATTGCAAAGGCCCACCAAAACATTGAGTGACGACAGCGTGGTGACATGAAACATCAGATCTATTTGGCGGGTCACGTTATTAGCTCTACCGCTGACTGATTCTAGCAATAATGTATCCGCTGATGAATGCAATTGCAACTGATAATCCCCAGAATAGCCATGAAAAATGATCTTTTAAGAAATATCGTCGCAAAGCGTCATCGTTTCTGTTCTGTTCAGCTCTATTTGATGGGGCGTTCGGGCTGGTGTAGCTAGCTGCGTCAATTGCCAGATCGGTTTGCGCTGCCCAACGCACCCAACCATCGAGATAGATGCGAGCAGTTTTACCGGCAGCAATCACCCGCGTGTAGTAGCTAATACTTGAGTAGGTATCTGCAGCGTATACAATAATTGGTAAATCAGCGGCTATTGTGTCGCTGAGTGTCTCGGTTCCATCGCTTCCTGAGGAATCAATCCAATGGGCATAGCTGCTGGAATCTGCCCCAGGAATATGACCTCCTCGATGGGCTTTTACAATCTGTCCCCAGTATTCTGAGTCTGATCGACCATCAAGTATTATCGAACTGTTGTCACCAACAATCTGTATCATTTCGTTGTGTAAAATGATTTGGTCTGAACGCATTGGACTTTGCCAAACTTGTATTCGGGTTGATGAGGCTACTGTACCTTTAGAGAATGACCATTCAGAATTGGAATTTGTAAGGTCGGATATTGACTGATTTAAAATTGAAATATTTTGTTGACCAGCCAAATGCAGAATACCGGCAACCGTATCTTTGCGATGCATGCTATTGCCTACCACGAGCACATGCTCGGAGCCATTTAAGCCAACTGTACCAAGCTTCCATAGGAGTCCGGAAAAGTTTGCCAATCGTTGTCTGGTTGCCAATAGATCTTCCACGGACAAACAAGTTGCTGTTGACAACGTTATTTTTTTGCATTCACTGACTTCACGAACATCAATGATCTTGGTGTTATCGGGAATGGAATTAACGTACGAGATGGTTAAAGCTGCAGCAGCCAATGAATGTTGAGCAAACAGCGCAAGCGTTACAAATGCAAGCGTCCCAAACAGAAGTGAGTAAAACTGCTGAATTGTGTTACTGCCGACTTATCAACACCCTTGAAAACGGGTCTTTTTTTCAGTCCCGCCTACAGCTTGGTTAATGGGTGGGTTTTCAATATAGTATTGAACAAGGTCCAACACAGGTACGTTTCCAAATTCTCCTAGATCCATATCATCAAATAGTTCAGCGCTTTGAGGCGTTGTGGCATATTCGATATCGCTTTGAGGTTTTGCGGCGAGTGGAAACATAGCAGATGCGACCAGATACACGCCAATAAGAGAAGCTATACAAAATAATCCATGTGTCAGTTTCATTTTACCTCCTATTAAATAGCATAGATGGGTGTAATCTCAGCTATCGCCACTAACAACTAAATACAAGCCGAACATTGCAATTACAAAAGCAACAACCAATGCGACAAGCGTGATATCCATTGCTCAGTCTCCTCGGTAATGTTTTACAAGGTCACCCATGTCGATGGCATCGCCGGTTTCCGGGTTGATCACCTGTGGTGTAAAATGAGGAATGCCATTTCGATCTGTTTTCATTGATGCCGGTGGCACAGCATAAACATAAACCAACCCACAAAAGCTGAGCAGTGCTATAGCGGCAACATAGATAAATGCGTATTTATTATGTTTCGACATTAGAGATAGTGCTAATTTTTTTGAATATAAACATGCCAACCATTTTCAACGCTGATTGTCTCTAAATGAGTTGCGTTAAGTCCTGCACACATGGGAGGTAGCGCTTCCATGGATGTAGGGTTGTCGACCATGATTTCTACCACATCATTGGATTCACTGGAAGACAACGCTTTTTTTGTCATTAGCTGCGGGCGAGGGCAGGAATCGCCCAGGCAATCCACGCTTTGAATCACTGGATAGCTTTGTCCGCTCTCCAAAGTTACCTCGCGAACTTCGTTACGGTCGCTATTGGCCTGCTGTTCTGAGCTTTTATTCTTTTTCCCAAATAATCCCATGGTTTTTCCCGGTCACTATGTTCAAAGCCAATTTTTACAGCATGTTACGCAGCAGCGGTGTTGTCCGCCGCTTCCTTTTTAAGGATAACACGGTAGATATAAGCTAACAGTAACGTTTGCACAATGCCAAATACCACTGCAGGAATACCGAAGCGCTCCTGCAATACCTTGGCATTAATGTGGCCCAACTGTAAAGCCGCTAAATTGGGTTCGCCTGTCATGCTTGCAGGTGCAGGCGGCCAGTAGTTGTGTGACCAAAGCAGTGAAAAAAGAAACATACCGATGAATGTAAACAACAGAGCCCACAAGGCACCTATATCCCCTTCGCCTGTTTTAACCCAGGTTGATACTGTGCAGGCGCCAGCCAGAACCATGCCTATGCCGAAGATGAAAAGCCCGATCACCTGATTTAAGCCGACATCAAATCTCATTGGATTACCGTCCCCAAACGTTATAAATACGGTGAATCCCATGGTTAAGATCATCATTGCGAAAAGCAATGCCTTGGTATTACGAAAAGACTTAAACAAAATAGCGTCACGCAAGGCAGCTGTATTACAGAAACGTGATCGCTGTACAAGGATTCCGACAGCGGTACCGAACACAAATGCCAGTACGCATTCTCCTAATATGCTCATTTTATGCCTCCAGTATTTTTTTATAAATCATGGAGCCGGTCCATGCTCCAGCAATGATGCCTGATATGGCCAGATAACCACCCAGATTTATTTCAGGCGTCATGCCGAAAAAAGTCGATACATTGCAGACAAAAGCCAAACGAATGCCAATGCCCATCATGATACCGCCGATACTGATTAATACCCATTCGCTGAGTCTTTTTGGGAAACGAACTCTGAACTCATTCGATAGCAAAGCACCGACAAAAGCGCCAAACAACATACCAAGACTTATATAGATTTTCCAATAACCAGCATCCGGTTTAAATACAAGATTCCAGAACGGAAGCCGTGAAAGCTCGTCACCCATTATGGCTTGAGCCATTAACCCCGTCATCATGGTTTCACCACCACCAACGGTCCATGCTCCTATAGAGACAAATAAAAATATGTCTAGGACAGCAATGATCGACAAAGCGATTACCGGATCAAGAGTTCGTTTAAAAAATTCCATTTTGGCAACTCCAGCAGAATGGTGCTTGGCTAATGGTAACGGTTGGTACTAATATTTCATATAAACCGCTAAAGTTCAAACAGTATTGTCTGTAAAGCAGGTTTTGATGGCGTGCGCGGGTTAATAGCTAGCGCTGTTATCATGCATGTCGATTGGCACTACGTTGAAATTAATCAAGCACTATACGCGCAAACTTCAGGCACTCTTCTACACTGCCGACCGAACCGACAGTGGTTTCTGAACGCAAACTCGCAGCAGCTATAGCGTGTCCCAGTAGTATGCATTGCTCAAGCGAATATTCATTGTGTACGCCATATAAAGCGCCAGCGGTAAAAGCATCACCTGCACCAACTGAGCCTTTAATAAGGCTGGGCTCTATATTAATTGACGGTACATGCAGCTCATCACCTGACCTGTTTACAGCAGCAGCCCCAGCCGGGAAGTGAACAATGACAAATTCCATGGCACCAACACTTAATAAATGCCTGGCTGCAGCCATACAGGCGTCGGCATTGGCTTCGCCATTTTCGATTGTGTCGATGCTGCTTAAACACCCGGCTTCGTAATCGTTAATGATGAGGCTATCCAGAAAATCCAAACATGGTAATGCCAGTCGACGATTAATATCCGGGTCAATTGATACCATCTCGATGTTCGTGTGCAAGCCTGCAGATTTTGCCCGCTTTAGAATTTCAACCCAACCGTTAGCTTCTTGCATCCATGGCGCATCAAGGTTTTTATGCACACCAAGTAAACCAAGATGCAGGATTTTTGCAGAACTTTGCTCAACATCTATGTGATCTGGAGTAATGAGGTCGTTAGTGCCAGTATGATGAAAAAAGGTGCGTTTTCCGGTTGATTCAACCGTCATGACATCGGTAAACGATGTGGTTGTTTCAGCGATTCGCTTTAGTTGTGTGGTATCAACCCCGAATTGCGCAGCTTGCTCGGCCAGGAAATCACCGGCTGCATCTTGTCCGATTAAGCCGGCTGTAAACACTGGCAAAGATGCATCCATTTTTTTCAAATCGATGCTGACATTGTGCGCCGAACCGCCACCTTGTTTATCGGTGCGTAGCGTTAGTGCTAACGATTCTTCTGTTGGCCAGTGATTAATAACTCTGATCTGATCAAGGGTCCAGCAGCCTGCGCACAATATGCCGCTTTTAGAGCTCATGCCTGCAAGGTTTCATCTGTTATTTGAGCATCTTGTTTCAATGAGCGATCAGCTTCAATACCGGCGTCTTTGAGTCCGGCATGGTAGGTGGCAACAGCATCAGCTGGAATGAGCTCTCCCTGGACTACTTTGCGCATGATAGACACCAGTAGCACGGGAGATTCCGACAAATTAATTTTGCGTCCAAATAACGCTACACGAGCGCCAGCTTGCTCAGCTTGATGTATAAGTTCAAAGGTATCGCGACTGGTGCCTTTTGCCCCACCCAGAATACCGACAACTAAATTATTTGGGTCGTAGCTTGCTAGTTCCTGCATGGCCTTATAGCCGTTGAATTGAATTTTTAGAAAATGCGGTGACTCTTTTTGAGTTACACCAGCGAGTGTCTTGACTATCATGTCGTTTATATAAAAGCCCAAATCAGCGGCGCTTATACCAATATCGAATGCAGGATTAAACACTTCAAGGAAATGCCGCATATTGGTTTCCAGCAACTCCTCTCTAAAATATCTGTAGGCGATTAGTGAGTCCAGATCCTGGTCCAGATCGTTTGAGTAGGTAATGGAGTAAAGACCAAGATCGGTAATATGGCTTATAGCGGATAGTAGCGCAGTACGAAATGGACGCGATGCTGATTCCCGATAGCGTGCACCGCGTGCTACCCATATGTCTGTTGTGTCATTCAGGCGGACAGCGGCGGTTACTGAAGATTGTTCAAGCATACCTGCTTGTTGCTGCGTTTCTGCAGACGATGCAGACATCAACATAATATCTACCAGGCCACTGTTAACCATTTCTTGCATGGCAGCCAGATAGTCAAGTTTGGTTTTTAACCGGTGCGATGCTCCGCCAACCGGTCCGGGCCCGGTTGCTCCGAAGCCCATATCGGCATCTTTTGCATCAGCAATAATAAAGTCGGTTGGCGTATACGAACCTGATCGAATACGTGCAAGCTTTTGATCGAGGGACTTATCCATAAACTGATTTTCTCTATGAACTGACCTAGTTTATTAACTGATCTTACTTTACGAACGCATAAAAGGACATTAACTTAAACTATCACTGTCTCATTGTTCGCAACTGTATCAAGGCTGCTAACCGGGCTTATAGTCTCTGTCGGCTTCGGGGTCGCTTGTATCGAAACCCAGTGCTTCAATTTCATCCCATACGGCTTGGGGAATGTCTGCGTTGGCCCAGGCCAGTGTTTCGTTAATTCGTTCTGGTTTTGTTATGCCAACAACGGTAGATGTTACCTTTTGGCTTTTCATTGAAAATTGCAATGCCACAGCCCCTGGAGCAACCCCGTTCTCAGTACAGATTGTTTCAATAGCTCGAACAGGAGCTAAAGTCTTTTCATCAGCGAGTTGATAAGTAATGCGTGGCATGACAGAGCTGCCTTTGGCAAGCACGCCACCGGCAAACGGTGCAGCATTGAGTACAGCGATGTTGCGACCAATGGCATGATCAAACATGTTAATGGCAGAGCGGTTCAGTACGGTATATCGATTGTGGCTAATCAGAACGTCAAAGGGCCGCTCTTGTAAAATAGGAAACATAACATCGATTTTTCCCATAGCAAGCCCAACAGATTGTGCAATGCCTTCTTCTTTTATTTTAAATAGCTCATCCAGCGCACCTCCGTCAGCGGTAATTTCTTTTAAGTCTCTGGCATGTTCGGGATCATGCAAATGCAGCATGGGAATGTTGTCAATTCCAAGCCGTGTCAAACTCTCCTCAAGTGATTGACGTACACGACTGGCATCCAGTCGACCCGTTTCCATATCTCGATCAATTTTTGTAGACAATACAAAACCCATCGGTAGCCCACCGCGTTCGCGAATAGCATCGCCTATACGTTGTTCGCTACGCCCAAAACCATAGTTATTAGCTGTGTCCAGAAAATTGACCGGGCCATCAAAAATAGCCTGTAGTGTTTTACGCGCACGCGCATCATCGACCTCATAGCCATAGGTATCGGGCATATTGCCAAGGCCTGATGCGCCAAAGCACAGAGGTGTTACGTTTAGACCGGTATCACCGATGGGTTGTTGATTCATGTTGTCTTTTTAATGTCATAGAATTCGCTGGCAGTACCCGAGAAAATGCGATCGCGCTCGGATGGTGATAATTCAGTGGTAAGTTGTTGGGCCAACTGGTACCAACTATCGTATTCGCAACGCAAACGCAACACTGGCCAATCCGAACCCCACATAATTCGCTCAGCACCAAATACGTTTAATAAATGGTCGGTATAGGGCTTTAGTGCATCAACTGACCAATCTGAATCGGCCTCGGTTACCAATCCCGATAGTTTGCAATACACGCTTGTGTCCTTTGCTAAACGTGTCATGCCTGTAGCCCATTGTTGGTAATTCGAACTATTATGATCACGTAACTGTGGCTTCATGCAGTGATCGATCACCGCTTTCATTGTGGGGTATCGGGTTAACAAGGTGTGAAAGTTATCCAGGTGGCGTGGAAAACCCAAACAATCGAACGTTAGTTCCAAATCAATAACGGCTTGATAGGCCCACTGAACATCGTCTCGTAGCATCCAGTCATTGTCCGTTATATCCTGAATCATGGGTCGGATACCTGCAAATTTTGGGTGAGCGGCTAGTCGGCGCAGTGTGTCCATTTGCGATGCATCTTCAAAATCTATCCAGCCAACCACTTTTGCAACATGCGGCGTTGCATCGGCAATGCCGAGCATGTAGTGAGTTTCATCAACACTGGGGGCAGCTTGTACTAACACTGTTTGGGTAACGCCAGTCGCAGTCAGGCCACTTGCAAGATCTGCAGGTGAGTAGGGACGGCTGAGTACCGCATCGTTTTCTGGCATCCAGCCATAGTCTGCTCGAGCCGGGTGCCAATAGTGTTGATGCGCATCGATACTCACTTGATTATGCCTTTCTTTAGAATGATATTTCCATAAAGTCGACGCTCACCGGTTTGCACTACAGCAAAGACGTTCGCAGTACGCTTATAAAACGCGAATCGCTCCAGCAGTACGATATCTCTGGGAGCATCAGCTGTTTCGTTGATGATCTTTTGAAAATCTGTAACGGTATCCGGAACTGCTTCAGGTTCATCAACCACTTGCATACATTGCGCGGGGTCAGGTACAAATGAATCCAATGGCATCAACGACAAAACGGCGGTAAGTATCTCGCTATTGTTGGAGCCATCAGCGCGAATACATGTTGGTCCGCAAGACTCGGCAGGGAAATTGGCATCAACCAACGCTATCTCATCACCATGTCCCATTGCCCTGAGAGCATAAAGTAACTCGGGGGATAGTATGGGGTCGATGTTGTGTAGCATTTTTTTCTCCGTTAGTACTAACCGCTACGGTATTGGTCGGTACATTATGAGGGGATAAAGTGTAGCGCGACAACTGTATGTGGGCAAAGTGCGGCTCGACAACTATTGCCTTCTACAAGCCATTCAATAAATTCGGCGGCGTCGCTGCCAAACCGATTGGCTCCCAAGAGTTGTCAGAATAGTTGACAGGCTTCGTCGAAGCAATTAGCGTGGTCCGCGGAGTGGGGCCGCGTTTTCCAAATTTCGCTTACCTGGTACTTTTGACCCACTTGTTTAATAAGCACTCGTCAAAAACACTATTGGTGGTGCACTGGTCCAACAAGTCAGAAAGACACCTTGGACCCTTTGATATGAAAAAGATACGAAAAACTTGAGGAGAACTATGTCTAATTTAATAAAAGGTAGCGTCCTGGCACTTTGCGCAACGCTTGTGCCAACGGTTGCCAGTGCACAAGGCGAGTATGACGGTGTTGTGGTCAACATCCTAACCAGACCCGGCCCGGTTATCGCACAGCGCATTGTAGAACGTGGAGAAGAGTTTAAAGAGATGACTGGAGCTGAAATTCGTGTTGCAGAAGTACCATTTGCAGAACTGTTCCAAAAGATTCTTACCGATTGGGCTACCGGTACCAAGTCAATTGATGTTGGCGTATTTGCTTCGGGTTGGGGCGTTGAGTTGGTCAGCGGGGGTCTGGTTGAAAACCTTGATCCGTATGTTGAAAAAGACGACAAGCTCGATCTGGATGATATCGCACTGTATTTTCGAGAGTTTAACCAGAAAGTAGAAGGTTCAACTTACTTCGTTACACTCGATGGCGATTTCCAGATGCTTTACTACCGCACTGACGTGTTAGCAGAAGCCGGGTTGGAACCACCACGCACCTGGGAAGAGTATCTTGAAGTAGCCGCTGCCATTCACGGTAAAGACATGAACGGTGACGGTGAAGAAGATTATGGCTCTTGTATTTTCAAAAAACGTAACGCTCAGTCTTACTTTGCTGTTCAATCGATGGCGGCGAGCCGCGTACAGTCCAAAGGTACAGCTGAAGGGCTTTACTTCGACGCAGAAACTATGGCACCAAAAATCAACAATGCAGCCTGGAAGAAAGCGTTCGAAATTTATCAAGAGACTGGCAAGTATGGTCCACCGGATGAGTTAAATCAGGACATCGGCGATACGCGCGGACTGGTTATTGCTGGTCGCTGTGGTATGGCCATTGACTGGGGTGATATTGGTCCGCTGTCAATTGAAGAAGGTAGTGCGATCAAGGACAAAGTTGGCGCGGTAATGATGCCCGGATCAACTGAAGTACTGGATACTGAAACTGGCGAACTGGTTGCCTGTACTGATGAAATTTGTCCACACGCCATAGACGGTGTGAACTTTGCGCCATTTGCTGCATTTGGCGGATGGACTGCAGCGATTAGCAAAGCCTCAGACGATAACGTAAAAGCAGCCGCTTATGACTTCCTTAGTTATATGAATCAGGCGGCACAGTCCAATGTCGATGTCACCATGGGTTGGACGGGCTATAACCCTTACCGCAACTCACAACTGGACGACACAGCAGCCTGGGTTGAAGCAGGATTCAGTGAAGAATCTGCTGAAAACTACCTGACTGCAATCAAAGACAGCCTGAACAATCCAAACATGGCGTCAGATTTCCGTATACCTGGTGCACAACAATACACAGGTGTTGTTCTTGATCGGGAAGTTGCGCGGTATCTGGCTGGCGAGGTCACGGTAGATGAGGCACTTGCCAATATTGAAGAAGGTTGGGAAGAGATAACTGAAGACTTCGGTCGAGAAGATCAAGCAGACATGTATAAATTGTCGCTCGGTATCACTAACTGATCTATTCAGTAAGATGTAACAGGGTGGGCGAGGTGATCGCTCACCCTTCTTTCCATTATAAAACAAGCGACGAATAATATTGCCGTGGACCAGTGGCTCGATAAACATATGGGTCGGCTTTTTCTGGCGCCTGCGGTTGTGCTCATTCTTGTTTTCTCGATATTCCCACTTGTTGCTTCACTTATTCTTGCTTTTACTCGAATACGTTTTAGCGGTGGTGGATTCAAAGTTCGCTTTGCTGCCTGGCGTAATTTTGATAAACAATTTTTTGGATCTGAGCAGTTTCACTTGCTGGGCACATTCGGCCCGTTGTCCATTCTTGGCTGGATTGCAGGCATAATTGCAACAGCAGCGTTGCTTTGGTGGATAGTTCGCTATTGCCGCAGTCACTTCACCGTAGTCGGTTTTGTCGGTCGACTGATCACCTTTGCTATGGCACTTAGCCTTGTCTGGTTGTTTGCCGCAACCTTGTTGAGCGGACGTCAATTCGGGACAGTGGGCACAACGCTATTCTATGTTGTCATCGGCTGCGGCTTTCAGTTTCTCATTGGTACGGCACTGGCGTTCGCCTGTTCACAACATATTCGCGGCAATCGAACCTTTCGTGTCATTTTCTTTATACCGATGATGATAACGCCGATTGGTGTTGGCTATATTTTTCGAATGTTGGCTGACACATCCAAAGGTCCTTTTGCCAATATGTGGCAATGGTTTGGTCTGGGTGACTGGTCATGGGCTACTGATCCATGGGCGTCACGTATCTTTATCGTTATCGCTGACAGTTGGCAATGGATACCGTTTGTTTTTATTATGATGCTGGCAGGTTTTGAAAGCGTGTCCAAAGATCTTAATGAGGCGGCAGAAATTGATGGCGCAGGCAAGTGGATGACATTCCGCGAAATAATCTGGCCGCAGGTGTTACCCATAGCCGCAACGGTCATGCTGATTCGGGTGATCGAAGCTTTCAAGATTGTGGATTTGCCCAACATTATGACAGCTGGTGGGCCAGGCATTGCTACCGAGTCGGTATCACTGCAATCCTACTATGCATGGCGTTCGCTTGATCTTGGTTCTGCATCGGCTATTGCCTATATATTGCTTTTTATAACTGTTGTTATTTGCGTCTCTTTTTTCAATCTTGTTGTGCTTGCGCGTGTGAGGGCTAAACCATGATACGCAGCCTGTTTGAACCGCGCAAAATTGGCGAAATGGCTCCTGCATCTAAGCTTTTGTTGTATACCGTTCTCTTTGCATGGTCGCTGTTTGTGATTTTCCCTATTTATTGGCTACTGATCACTTCTTTCAAAACACCTGCGGCAGTTAACGAAGGCCCATTCTTTATACCATGGGTAGATTTTAAACCCAGTTTGCATGCATGGCGTGATCTGTTCGTGTATGACTTAGCCGACACAATGCGTGCTTATGTTAACTCGATTGTTATAGCTCTTTCAGCGACAATTTTGTCTGTATTTGTAGGTTCGTTAGCAGCGTATTCACTGAGTCGTATTGAGTTTGCACCTAACCTCATTACAATTCTCTATTTTGTTGTTTTATTGATTGGCGCAAGTGTCGCTATTGGCGTTTATAAAGCCGATCTCTGGTTAACGCTTGCAGTAGTTGTTGCATTGTTTTTTCTACTCGCGCGTGCAGTTGGCCGATTGTACTCGGCCAGATTGAAAAACGGAGATATACTCTTTTGGATTATCTCGCAACGAATACTGGCACCTATTGTTGTTGTAGTACCCATTTATATGATGTTCCAGTCTGTGAAGTTACTCGATACACATATAGCGTTAATAATAACCTATGCAGTTGTCAACCTACCCATCGTTGTTTGGTTGATGTTTGATTTTTTTAACTCTATTCCTCGAGATCTGGAAGAGAGTGCACAGCTCGATGGTGCAACAATGATCATGACGTTTCGCGAAATTGTACTGCCACTATCGCGAACGGGTTTGTCAGCAACCACCTTATTGGTCATGATATTTTCGTGGAACGAGTACCTTTTTGCGTTGTTTATCTCAACTTCCAAGGCGCAAACTTTACCAATACTGGTTGCGGCCATGAATGCCGGTGAACGCGGTATTTTGTGGTGGACTATGTCGGTTGCCATCATCATTATGATAATCCCTGTTGTTGCCATGGCAGTGATTCTGCAAAAGTACATCTCAAAAGGCCTGCTTGTGGGCGCTGTAAAAGGATAGCTGTAATGAGCGCTGAAACCACTAACGCAGGCACTAACGCCAAAGGCATATCGGTAAATAAGTTCAACAAGTTCTATGGGGCTTTTCATGCACTAAAAGATATGTCCCTGGAGGTATCCCCAGGCGAATTTCTGGTGCTATTGGGCCCATCTGGTTGCGGAAAGTCGACCGCTTTGCGCATGATTGCTGGATTGGAAAGCATTACATCCGGCACGTTAAAAATTGGTGATCAAGATGTGACGGACGTGTTACCAAAATACCGTGACATTGCCATGGTGTTTCAATCCTATGCGTTGTATCCCCATAAAACGGTAGCTGAAAATATAGGCTTCCCGTTGAAAGTGGCCAAGACTCCCAAAGCTGAAATGGAGTCAGCCATAAAAGCCGCCGCTGAACAAGTGGAGCTGGAAAGTCTGCTCGATCGTTTACCTGGCCAGCTCTCTGGAGGACAACGTCAGCGAGTGGCATTGGCGCGTGCCATTATTCGACGGCCGTCGGTGTTTTTAATGGATGAACCTTTGTCTAATCTGGATGCGAAGTTGCGCGGGAATATGCGAGCGGAATTGAAGCATATGCAACATTCACTGGGCATTACCACAATATATGTCACGCATGATCAAATTGAGGCGATGACGCTTGCGCACAGGGTCGCAATCATGAAAGACGGCGAACTTCAGCAATTGGGCACGCCCAAAGAGGTTTACTCAAATCCTGCAAACCTGTTTGTTGCAGGTTTTATGGGTTCGCCACCAATGAATTTTGTTGAAGGCGAGATTGCGAACGGGATGTTTAATGCAAGTGGTATTTCGATACCAGCACAACAATTGCCCAACCTGGAGAACGTCACACTTGGCTTTCGACCAGAGGATTGTACTGTGGTGCAAGAGGGGCAGGGTCTGCTGGACGCACAGGTTTTTACACTGGAGATGACCGGTGATCAATCACTGGTAACATTCAGAACTGGCGACAAATCAATGGTCGTGAAAATGTCAAAAGATTTCGAAATCACGCCGGAAAGCACTGCTGCGATTAAGTTCGATCCAGCGCAAGCGTGTTTCTTCGACAGATCGACAGGTCAGCGGCTGTACGCACAAGATTAGTAAATTTGTACGTGAAAGCACCCGCCCAGAATTACTGGGCAGACAGTAGGGCAAGATGTATCACGCTTAATTATTCTCGTACAACGGCAGAATGGGTCAAATTGATACGCTAACCGTACCGCGCCGCACTTGACGGTTTAAGTCGTTTGCTTCATCGTAACCATTATAAGCCACAGTGTAGCAGTTAGAGAGTTTTGCGAAACCATTTCAATGCGGTGCGAGAATGTGTAGACATAAGGAAAACATAGTTTTTACTGACAACAAATAATCGTCTCGATCTTTTAACTGCGTACTTGTTGTCAAGCTATCTCAATGTAATTACCGATAGTTATCAATAAAGAGGGATAAATGGCCAACGCACCGGCGTCAGACCCAGCCTACAGTGCCGAGCATGTGGTAGCAGCTCACGATGTTGCCAAATCGTTTTCCGATGGGTCTGTGATCGCCCTGCAGGACGCCAATTTCACTGTAAAAAAAGGTTCGTTTGTTTCCCTGGTTGGTCCTTCGGGTTGTGGTAAGTCCACATTGTTGCGACTCATAGCTGGTTTGATCGAACCGTCTCAAGGCCATCTTGAAGTTCATCAAACGCAAGTAAAAAGTGCTCGTCAGGATGTCGCCATGATGTTTCAACGAGCTACGCTACTGGAATGGCGAACAGCCATAGAAAACGTTCTGTTACCAACCGAAATACGTCGTACGCCAAACGCAGATGATAAATCTCGGGCGATGGAATTGCTTAACCTCGTTGGTCTTGGTGATTTTGCTTTTTCGTTTCCAGCACAGCTCTCAGGCGGTATGCAACAGCGTGTTGCTTTAGCTCGATTGCTGCAAACCGGAGCTGATATTCTATTGCTCGATGAACCGTTTGGTGCGTTGGATGAGTTCACTCGTGAAAAGCTGAATCTTGAATTACTGCGTATTGTTAGTGAAGTTAAAGCAACAACCTTGTTTGTCACTCATAATATTTCAGAAGCCATTTTTCTAGCTGATGAGGTTTACGTTATGACCCCGCGGCCAGGACAGATCGCGAAGATAGTACCCGTTAACTTGCCTCGTCCGCGCGAACTGTCTCTACAAACCAGTTCTGAATTTAATCAACTGGTGGAAGATGTTCGTGAAACTCTTGGAGCGTTGTAGGCTGGTGAGCGCTGCGATCAATAGTGACGATAATTCAGCTAAGACTAATGCGCATATTAGTCCGGCAGGTGTTAACCGGCTCTTTGTTCACGCGGGCATTTTTGTAGCACTGGTGCTGGCCTGGGAGATCGGTTCACGAATTGGTTGGCTTGACCCGCTTTTTTTCCCGAAACCATCTGACATCCTTGCGTCGATTTTCCGCATTTACATTACCCAGGGCAACGTCTGGTTTCATTTGTATGCAAGTCTTGGGTTGGTGTTTGCAGGATTTATAGCCGGGTCAGTTCTGGGTGTGTTGTTGGGCAGCCTGGTTGGATTCAGCACGGTCATACGTCGATTTATCAAACCTTACGTTATTGTGCTTGAAGCCACACCACGTATTGCAGTAGCTCCACTGCTTATTGCGCTTCTTGGATTTGGTGCAGCCTCTAAAATAGCGATTATTATGCTGGTGTGTTTCTTTGCGCCATTTATTAATACGCTCTCCGGAGTCATAAACGTCAACGAAGAGAAACTAGAGTTGTTTGAATCACTGGGTGCGTCCAAATTCCAGATTTTTACAAAGCTTGTTTTACCAGATACGGTTCCAGTGATTATGGCGGGAGAGCGTTTGGCGTTGACCGCTGCGTTATCAGGTGTTTTGGTTGCGGAATTTATTCAACGTGACCAGGGAATTGGTTCGCTTATCCTGACCTACACTCGTAATCTGAACATGGCGTCAGCGTTTGCTTGTATTTTTACGCTAACCTTAATTGGATTTCTAATTTTTCGCGGTATGGAATGGCTTGATCATAGAATAGCGTTCTGGAACCACGACCGTGGTATGACTCGGGTGAGTTCGCAACGTAAAGAGCGCTGGTTTAATCACCGCGATGCATCGCAATGAATGAAATGGTTCAAAATACTACCGAGACTGAACGCAAACCATTTGTGCGTCGCGTGTTGCCGCATTTAATTCTGTTTGCAACGCTCATTGCATTATGGGAACTGGCTGTTAAATTTGGTTTCATCAATTCCATTATGGTGCCAAGTCCATCAGCTATTGGGCAAGCCATTGTCGAGCTCTACATAATCAAGGGAACAATCTATAAGCACTTTTTTATTACCCTGACTGAATCAGTTGTTGGCTTCATTATTGGTGCACTGATCGCAATAAGTCTGGCAGTTGGCTCTTCTCTGTGGGATCCGTTCAGACGTTACGTCTATCCTTATGCCATCGTATTAAACGTTACACCGGCTATAGCGCTTACACCGGTAATTATTACCTGGTTCGGCTACGGAATGGGTTCAAAAATAGCGTTGGCGGCAATCATCTGTTTCTTTCCAATTTTTGTCAATACGTTAACGGGGTTAATGCAAGTCGATCCGGACCGAGAGGAGTTGTTTCATTCACTTGGTGCAAATCGACTACAGATATTTCGAAAATTGCGTGTACCTGCAGCTTTGCCATTGCTGTTTGCGGGGCTGAAAATTGGACTAACAACCGCACTTATTGGTGCTGTTGTGGCTGAATTTGCACAGGCCACAGACGGCGTTGGTGTTTTAATGAGTCGCTTTTCGTTTCAGTTGAATATGGGAGCGTCCATTGCAACTCTGCTGAGCATGACGGTTATCGGGCTCATACTTTTTTATTCGATGGAATTCTTAGACAACAGGCTTGTGTTCTGGAATCGTGAAGAACGCAGATCAGCGGTGTCACGCGATCGCGCCCGCGCGTGGAAATAAAATAGGGAGCAAAGTAAATTGATCCGCAATCACTGGAGGGTACGATGAAAATGAGAAAATCGATTTTGTTGGCGGCTACATTAGGCGCCACCTTATTTGTCACTTTAATAAGTACAGCGGTGCATGCTGCAACGGAAGTAAAAATGATTAATCCACTACCGCGCTCAACGGTGTTCTATCCGTTGGTGGTTGGTGAAGCACTGGGGTACTTTGAAGAAGAGGGTGTGACTGTGAAATTGTTACCATCGGATACATCAATTCCGTATGTGGCATTTGTTCAAAATGGACAGGCAGATCTGGCCATGCTTGATCAAAATGAAACGATCAATGCGGTGCTTGCCGGTTCAAATATCAATACGGTATATGAGGTCATGCAAAATGCGCCGGAAGGTATTGCGGTATCCTCTGACAGCGATTACAAGTCTGTAGCTGATCTGGTAGGCACCACTGTTGGCCTTGTGTCTGACAGAGATCGAGCGTTTCTACAGGCAGCTATGGATATCGCTGGTAAATCCATAGACGATGTTAAAACCGTTGTGCTGGGTGAGAGTGGGCCTGCTCTGGCAGCGGCCATTAGAGATCAGAAGGTTTCGGCCATTTCTGGCTCTGTATTTGACTGGGCAACACTGCAAGCGGCTGGCATTGGACTTACCTTGATAACACCAGACGAACTGCTCGCAAGCCCTGCGAACACGTTTGCCATGAACGCCGATGTCATTGAAGAAAAACGCGAAGCAATGGAAGGTTTTCTACGAGCCTGGTCAAAGGGTGTTCATGTGTCAACATTCAACCCGGAAGTGGTCGAACAAATGTTGCGTGAAGCGGTACCAGAGGAATGGGAAGACGAAGCTGCCGGTAAGAGCCTGCTTGAAGGCGTCATTCCGATGAACATTTCGGTAACAGAACGTATTGGTGATGTACAAACTAATGTATGGACTGATATTCAACCCCGATTGCTTTCTTCTGGTGCTATTACAGAAGAAGTCGATGTGGCTAAATTTCTAAACGATACCTACATCGATGCATCGAATGATTTTGATCGAGCTGAAGTTGAGGCTGAAGTGGAAGCCTGGGCTAAAGAAAATATGTAGCAATCGATTGATTGATTTGTAAATCTATTGATCTTCAGGTCAATCGAGCTACAAGATCAATATGCAAAGCACTAATTTTCGCAAATAGGCAACGGGCTAAACTATAAGCCGTTTCAAAGATCAGGTGCGGCCGGCGAGGTGCGGCCGGCGAGGTGCGGCCGGCGAGGTTCGAGCCGGCGAGGCCTCCCCTTTGAGACGATTTCTAATATGTCCGTTGCTTCTTTTTTCCATACCATAGCTAAACACTGTGGTACTGGTGTATTACGCAAACTAATTATTTATATACTGAGGCAACACTATGAGTCATTCCGTCATCGACACTCCAAATCTGGGAGATGCGGTTAATCGTTACGGCCCTACTTCTGCGCGCAAAACACCAGCTAGTGCTGCGCGCCTGGACAGTAAAACAGTCGATATACACGCGCATGTTGCCATATCTGCCGCAGCAGAATATATGGCGCCGCATGTCGATCTGATGCGTATCGCTATGGTCAAACACGCCAATGAAGAAACACGCGGTGTCAATGTGCAGCAGGATAAAGATCGGTTGCCGGTCGCCATGTCGAACGTTGCTGATCGGGTTGAAGTCCTTGATACACAAGGCATTAACATGCAAGTGGTAGCGCCACCACCACCGCAATGCTACTACCAGTCTCCAATAAAGCACGCGCTAAAAGGCACACAAATGGTCAACGATGGAATTGCTAAATGGATGGATCCGCACCCGACACGTTTCGCAGGGCTGGGTAGTGTTCCATTGCAAGATCCAGATGTCGCTGTTACAGAGCTTGAGCGCTGTATGAATGAGCTGCACCTGAAAGGTGTAATGATACTGACTAATGTTGATGGAGAAGAAGTAGCAGCGCCAAGATTTGAACCATTTTGGCGTAAAGCCGAAGAGCTTGGCGCGCTGGTAATGATACATCCGAACGGATTTACTGATGGTAATCGCCTGCATGAATACTACTTTTCTAACGTGTTTGGTAATCCACTCGAAACATCATTGGCATTGCATTACCTGATATTCAATGGCGTTATGGAGCGAATGCCAGACTTAAAAATTCTAGGCGTTCATGGTGGTGGTTTTCTACCGGCGTACTCGGGCCGTGTCGATCATGCCTGGGGTGCAAGACGTGATAGCAACGCCGGTTTGCCAAAAGCACCAACTGAGTATCTTCGCAAGATGTACTTTGACAGCGTCGTCTTTACCCATCACCAGCTTGAATATATGGTCAACGTATTTGGCGAAGATAAAATAGTCATGGGTTCTGATTATCCGTTCGACATGGCTGACTATGACCCGGTTGAACACATAGCAACATCTGCATTGAGTGATAGGGCCAAGGCAAAAGTGGCTGGTGAAAATGCCATCCAGTTACTTTCACTCTAACGATACTGTACATAAACAATATAACTTTGCTTAATTCTGCAGGAGAATAATAATGATCGGAGTAATTGGCCTTGGCAATATGGGGTACGCCATAGCGACTCGATTAATCGCCGAAGGGGAAAACCTGGCCGTATGGAATCGAACTGCTAGCAAGGCTGATGGATTATCTGGCGCCCAGGTTGTTGCAACACCGGATGAAGTGGTTCAGGCGTCAGATATTATCCTTTGCGTACTGGCAAATGACGAGGCAACCGAGGCGGCTTATTTTTCTGATCAAGGCATTCTTTCAACCGTGTTGTCTGGCAAAGTCGTTGTTGATTTTTGTACTATGGCACCAGAAAGAGCCAAAATTCTGGAATCTGCTGTGGTCAACAAAGGCGGACAGTTTCTAGAATGCCCTGTTGGCGGAACCATTGGCCCAGCCTTGGAAGGCAAGTTGCTCGGACTAGCTGGTGGATCTGCCGAGGCCTACGCTACCGCGAAACCAGTATTAGAAAAATTGACCAGACGACTCGAACATTTTGGCCAGGTGGGAACCGGAGCCGCGATGAAGCTTGCGATTAATTTGCCACTTATGGTGTATTGGTCAGCGCTGGGCGAGGCTTTGGCTATGGCCAAGGCGCATAAAGTCGAGCCCTCTCTGGCTCTGGACGTGTTGTCTGACAGCTCTGGAGCTATTGGTGCCGCAAAAAATAGAGTGCCACCGATTCGCAACATGATTGTTGATGGTGAGCCTGGTGCTACTAATTTCTCATTGGAAAACGCCATTAAAGATATGGAACTAATGGTGGCGACTGCATCGGCGCATGGTATTGCCGCTGATGTTGTGTCAATGGCATTGGCGCGTTCGAAAGAAGCTGAGCAGCAGGGGTTTTCAGGCCTTGATTGTTCTATGGTGGCGGCATTGCATAACAGGTAAAGAAAATGAGTGATTCAATTCATTTACATGGATTTTGGCGTTCCCTAGGAACCTATCGGGTGCGCATCGCACTTGCGCTCAAAGGGATAAGTTATTCTGAGAATAGTGTTAATGTGCTTGAAGGCGAGCAGTTTCAGGAAGCAATATCCAGCTTGAATCCACAGTGCGCCCTACCAGTAATGTTACATAATGAGAATACATTTACACAGTCTCTGGCCATCATTGAGTATATTGATGAATGTTTTCCAACACCACCGCTATTACCTGTAAACCCACTGGAAAGGGCCTCTGTTCGATCATTTGCACTGATTACCGTTGCAGATTCGCACCCATTAACCGTGCCACGTGTACGTAAGCAACTGGCAAATCAGTTCCATGCCAGCGAAAATGATATAGAGCAATGGGCTCGGCATTGGAGTCAATTGGCATTGGACGCAATGGAAACCCGTCTATCCCAAGCGGATAAATCAGTCGACTTCTGCTTTTCCAACGAACCAGGCCTTGCCGATATTGGTCTGGCTTCGCAGGTAGCTGGTGCAGGTTTTTTCAACTTGTCTATAGATAGCTATCCGACTATTTGCAGAAAGATGAGTTATATAAATAAAAGAGACGAATTTGTCACCACTGCACCAGAGGCTATAAAGGCACAGACTGGGCACTAGGCACCCAACTCAAAGTGCCATTAGGTTAAATGACCGGCTGTTTCGCGCATTACCGCCTCAGTAGTACGATGCAGCCTTGCATGTCGACGCTCATCGTCACTGAGTAAATGTGCTTGCAAATAGGCACCCAGTTCTCGGGACTGATTAACCCATCTGCGATTTTTGTCCTGTCGCACTGAATCAAAGCGTTTAAGTGCTTCCGTAATGGATATATGTGTATCGAGTGCATTTGCCAGACATAAGCTATCTTCCGCTGCTTTGGTTATACCCACACCTAAATGCGGACGCGCAGTAAATGCTGCGTCACCAAGCAATGCTATACGTCCATGTGCCATCGTCGTTGTGGTTAAATCGTAAATGGGTTGAATAAATGGTTGCACCAATTTTTCAATCAAGGCTGTATGTTGTGGTGATAAACGATTTCTGGCGTCACGCTGCATTTGTGCAACAATGTGGGGCCGAACTTTATCTGGTGCAATCGATTCGCCGTTATTGTTGCCGTCCACGTCTGTTAAAAAATCTTGTAGAGTCGTTTCTTTGGCGGCAGGTCTGTACCACACCACATTACAACGGCGATGGCCTTCACATACATGATGCTGCTTACCAGCAATAGGGTAGCTAAGCACCTGCTCGCCTTCTGGCAAACAAAAAGTAAAATATGGGAAAACCTCTTTACGTTCGTTTACACTAAGATCGCGTTCGTCAATTAAACCACGCCAGGCGACATAACCTGCATATTCTGGTTTCGCATCGGGTTCAAGATATTGTCGGGTTGTTGAACGAATCCCATCGGCTGCAATAAGCAAGCAGCACTGAGTTGTAGAGCCATCATCGAAATACGCAGACACAACTTCATTGTTTTGTTCGCAGTGTGTTAGTACTTTTTGACTATGGTATCGTTCAGAAGGGAACTGGTTTCTGAGTAATTGATACATTCGCCCCCAGGATGTGGCAATTTGTTCAAGTTCTAAGGTTTTAACTATTAAACCCTGCTTGTTGAAGGTTTTGCGCGTACGGATGGAAACACCGATCTGCTCTTTACTGGTGACATTCAGTTTTTTTAATACATCGAATAAGGCTTCATGTGTAATGATGCCGGCACCACGATGTTCTAATTCTCCGTGAGTGGCTTCGTATATATGAACATCCCAGCCGCGTTTTAGAAGAGCCAGTCCGGTTGTCAGACCGGCAATTGAACCACCAATAATAGTGACTCGTTTATTAAATTGATTTGTTATGGATCTCACGGAGCACTATTTGCTTGGGCAATGTTGCATGTCACTGTTAACGTATCGCTATAAAATGATCGATTGTAGATGATCAAAGCCAACTAATATCAAACTTTCTGTTATTTGCTCTTTACTTTGCCCGATGTGCCGTGGCCACTACTGGGTTAAACCTACTGGAAGTTTGTCTGTTCTTTCAGTCTCTCAATACCCATGATTCTTTGCAAGTCAGATTTGATCTGTAGTGTAGAGCGTGCGATAGTAGATGAGCATCGCAAATCCGTGAATATCAAGTTTTTACGTCTGTTTTATGAAAGCACCAGATTTCAAGTACCAATGCCCACTGACTCTAGAAGACGCGCTAGAGCAGTTGTCTAGTGATGAGCCTGAATGCCAACCATTAGCCGGCGGTCAAAGCCTGATGCCTATGATGCACTTGCGCTTGGCCTACCCAGAGGTATTACTCGATCTGAACCGACTGTCTGAGTTGGATTTTATCAATAACGCAAACACGCATATTGAAATTGGCGCAATGGTGCGCTATTCAACGCTACTCAATTCAGAACTTATTCGCAAATGTGTTCCATTATTTACGCAGGCAATCCCTCATATTGCACATGAAGCAATTCGACATCGTGGAACCATTGGAGGTAGCGTGGCTTTGGCAGACCCGGCAGCAGAAATGCCGGCCTTGCTAAAAGCACTCGACGCTAACATTGTGGTTGTTTCCAAAAATGGTAAACGTTCCATATCAGCTGACGATTTTTTTCTGGGCATCTATGAAACCGCACTACAGCCAAATGAATTGGTACATACCATTCAAGTGCCAGTTGCTGATTCAGCTCAAAGATTCGGGTTTTATGAACTGGCAAGGCGTCACGGCGACTATGCCATGGCAGGAGTAGTATTAAGCGCAAAATCAGTCGAGCCGTACTCCGATCTTCGAATTGTGTTTTTTAGCGTTAGCGATCATGCTGTTCGAGCAATAGATGCCGAAAATGAGTTGAATGGTAAAACAGGTGATGACACTAGCGCACTGAAGCGGTCATTAGATACACTATCACTGTTAAATTATTATCAAGATGCAAATGCATCCAGCACCACTAAAACTTATCTGGCACGTGTCGTGATGAAACGTGCACTGCAAAAAATGAAGGCAGTGGTCAACTGATGTCACAGAAAATGGATATAGAGCTCAGTGTCAATGGTGAACTGGTGCAGGCAAGCGTCCCGGTACGTCTTAACCTGGTTGATTTTCTGCGTGATCATTTGGGCTTAACCGGTTCACATGTTGGTTGTGAGCAGGGTGCATGTGGAGCTTGTACCTTATCGGTAAACGGCGTTATGGTACGAGCTTGTCTCATGCTGGCTGTGCAAGCTGATGGCGCAACTATTACAACAGTTGAGGCATTTGGTGATTCAACGACAGGCAAAAGATTGCAGCAAGCGTTTGTTGAACACAATGCGCTGCAGTGTGGCTTTTGTACATCGGGCATGCTCGCCAGTGGTATTGAATATATCGACCGGGGTGGCAGTACCGATCGCACAAGTATCCGCAAACATATTTCTGGCAATTACTGTCGCTGCACCGGGTATCAATCCATTGTCGATGCCATTGCGTCGGTTGTAGAGGCTCACGATACCACTACCAAAGAATCTGCCGACGAGCATAGCGTAGATAAACCTGGCACGAACACCGCGGGAGCGACTGAATGAGTGGTCCGCTGCATAAATTCGACCGACCAAACTCGTACATTGGTCGCTCGGTCGTCAGACCAGACGCCAGGCGTCTGGTTGAGGGGCAGGGTAGCTACGTTGATGACTTGCAGCTACCTCGAATGGTTCATGCAGCCTTTGTGCGATCACCCCACGCACATGCAAACATTGTCAGCATTGATACCAGTAATGCAAAATCGGTAGCAGGTGTCGTGGCTGTATTCACCGGGAACGATATCAATTCGCAGGTGGAACCCTGGACGGGCACACTCACACACCTGAAAGGGCTTCGCTCGCCGCCACAATCACCACTTGCCGACAGCGTCACTCGTTGGCAGGGCGAACCGATAGTCATGGTTATTGCACAATCAAGAGCTATTGCCGAAGATGCGTGTGAATTGATTGAAATAGAATTCGACCGGCTTGAACCAATCTGCAATGCAGAAGCAGCTGCAAAGGCAGGCGCACCTGTCATACACAAAGAGCTTGACAGTAATGTGGCGTGGGAGAGAGAAGTGGTGGCTGGTGATGTCGATACAGCCATCCACGATGCAGATGTAACCACCATTGAAAGAACGTTTCGCTTTGGTCGTCATACCGGCGTTACGCTTGAGTCTCGTTCGGCTGTAATGGATTTTAAAAAATCAGACAACACACTGGAGTTTCACTACTCTGGTCAAGCACCGCATATGATGCAGGCAATTCTTGCAAAACACATGCAGTTACCTGAAGAGAATGTACGCGTGGTAGCACGTGATGTGGGCGGCTCATTCGGTATAAAAATTCACACTTATGGTGATGAAATTGCCACTGCTGTTGCTTCACGCTTGCTTCGCCGACCCGTTAAATTTATAGCAGATCGTTTTGAGAGTTTTTCAACCGATATTCATGCGCGTCAGCATTGTGTACACGGCAAAATAGCCGTGAATAGTAAAGGTGAGATCGTGGCACTGGCATTTGATGATTTAACCGGCATTGGCCCCTATAGCATGTACCCAAGAACATCAGCCATTGAGTGCAATCAAATTCTAAATCTTACTGGCGCTCCCTACAACATCAAAAATTATCATGCTCGGGGAAGGGTTGTATTTCAAAATAAGAACATGATGTGCCAGTATCGAGCCGTCGGCCATCCGGTTGCCATGGCTGTGTGCGACAGCCTGATCGAAGATGTAGCACATGAAATCAACATGGATGTAGTTGAAATTCGTCGGCGTAATCTTATCGCCGATGATGCTTACCCGATAACGTCAGCCACGGGTATGAAATTCAATGAATTATCGCATCACGATTCGCTTGACCGACTGGTTGAGGTGATGGGTTATGAACAATTGCGTAAAGATCAGCAAAGCGATAGAGCATCTGGCATCTATCGCGGCATTGGTTTGGTGTCAATGGTAGAGGTGACCAATCCCAGCCCGATGTTTTACGGCGTTGGTGGTGCTGCTATCGCTGCACAAGATGGTGCAAGCATACGACTCGATGCAGCTGGTGCGTTACACGTATCGTGCTCAGTAACCGAACAAGGCCAGGGTACCAATACCATTCTGGCTCAAATTGCAGCCGATGTGTTTGGGGTTGATATTGAGCGAGTTAAAGTGACTACCGGTGACACTGCCAATGTGCCTTACGGCGGTGGTACCTGGGCGTCGCGTGGTGCTGGCATTGGTGGTGAATCAGTATTGCTTGCAGCCGAAGCATTAAAATCGCAAGTGCTGGATGTTGCTGCCAGCATTTTGCAGACCAGTACGGATACATTGGATATCGACGCTGGAACTGTGGTCAACAGTGCTGATGGTGCCGAACGCATTAACTTGGCTGAGCTCGGTAAAACTGTCTATTACCGTGCAAATGAATTACCACCGGATATCAAACCCGAGCTTATCGCCACGCGCCACTACCGCGTAACCGATTACCCATTTGTGTTCACCAACAGTGCAATGGCTGCACACGTTGAAGTTGATACTGAAACCGGGTTTGTAAAAGTACTCGACTTTTGGGTCGTTGAAGATTGCGGTAGAGTGATAAACCCCAAGTTAGTCGATGAGCAAATTCGCGGTGGCGTTGTACAAGGAATCGGTGGAGCACTATACGAGGAGTGCTTGTACGATGATGACGGCCAGCTATTAAATGCGACTATGGCCGATTATCTGGTACCGATGGCAGCGGAGATGCCCGATATTCATGTTGTGCACGTTGAGACACCGACAACAACATCTACTCTTGGAGCCAAGGGGGCTGGTGAGGCGGGTACAGGAGGCGCACCAGCGGCTATTATGAATGCGGTTAATGATGCGTTGCGTCCTTTGAATGCGTCAATACATCAAATGCCGATGACGCCAGAACGTATTCTGAAAGCTTTGTATCCGGATAGTTTTTAGATCAATCTGGCAACTAATTTCCTGGCTCAATCGAAATATAAATTGGCTGGCTAAGCGGCAAAGTGATTTTTAAAAGTTCTGCTACGCCATTTGTCCACGATACCAATCACCAATCTCACTACCCGTCATCCAGCAAACCCCATCATGGCCACCCACATAATCAAGCAACTCTTCGACATATTTTATCCGGTGCGGCACGCCGGTTATATACGGGTGAAGTGAGATAGCCATCACTCGCGCGTTATCCTCGCCCTCCATATACAATCGGTCAAACTGATCTATTCCTCGCTTCAACATCTCGTTTGATGCATGCTGCTGCAAAGCGTAAATAGCAATATCATTAAGTTCAACTGTGTATGGAATGGTGGTTATGATGCCGTGGGGCGTATTAATGTCTTGTGGCAGATCGTCAATAACCCAGTCGGCAATAAATTCAATGCCATGTTCTCGAAGTAAATCCAGCGACTCTTCAGTCTCTGTTAATCCGGGCCACTCCCAGGACCGTGGCGCAGTGCCTGTAAAATCCTTTATCGAAGATATGGTATCGTTGATTGCTTTGCGCTGATTTTCAAGTTTGTGAGTTGGTCCCTGCAAATAGCCGTGTCCCATAAATTCCCAACCAGCTTCCAATCCTGCAGAGGCAACTCTGGGATAAGACTCGACCACATGACCATTAATTGCCAGAGTGACTGGTAAATTACGTTCGGTCAGCGCTTTATGCTGGCGCCAGAATCCTGATCGCATCCCGTATTCATGCCAGGACCAATTGGGCACATCGGGTAAAAGCGGTTTTCCCATGGGCGGTGGCAGGACCGTTCGCGGCATAGGGTTTTCAATCTGCCATTCTTCGACATTAAGAATGACCCAAACTGCCAGGCGTTTGTTATCTGGCAGCGTTAGTTTAGGGCGATCAACAATTGCCTGGTAGAGTATGCGATCGGTCAGTCTGGTCATGATTTGGCAATCGCTGCATTGACAATTGGCATGGTTTTTTCGGCTAACAGACGCATCGATTTCTTTCCTAATTCAGGGTCGAGCCAGTCTTTACCGGCGTACATCAAAGTGCCAAAATCTCCCACATGTTCGCGTAAAGCAAGTACGTCTTCGGCTACTTTATCTGGTGTGCCCCAAAGCACGCATCGTTCGAGAACGTAGTCTACGGTCAGGTCATCATCGCTCATGTCTTGATCTTCTTTGAATAAATTCGAGCGACCGTGTTTTTTCATTTTTGTTACCAGCTGACTGAAATAGAATCTATAAGGACTGTTGGGTCCCCAGACGTACTCTTTTGCCGTTTTCATATCATCTGCTACAAATATGGAGCGTGCGACTCGCCAGTTAGCACCATCTGCAGGACGGCCAGCGCGCTCGCAACCTTCAACATACTTTGGCCAATGTGAGGCGACCCATTGTGGTAACAGAAAATTGGCTGAAATTGGTTCCCAACCACGTGCAGCGGCTTCAGTTATGCCTTTGGAAAAGGGCGCTACCACCGTTACAACAATTGGCGGGTGAGGTTGTTGTAAAGGCTTGGGCATGATGCCCTGGCCAATTTCCACCATTTCGCTGCGCTCTGTGGACACATTCCAATATTTCCCCTCAATATTATAAGGCGGCTCACTTTCCCAGATTTTCAAAACCGTATTGATGCATTCCTGAAACATCAAGTTGCGATCTTCATCCAGGTTACCAAACACTTCAGCATCGGTTGCCAGCCCGCCCGGTGAAATTCCAAACATAAGCCGACCGTCGAGCATGTGATCAAGCATGGCGATTTGCCCGGCCACGGCAGCCGGGTGTGTGTTCGGCATATTGATGGTTCCTGTGCCAAGGCGCATGTTTTTAATATCGTTAGCAATCCAAGATAAGAATGTAACGCAAGAGGTCACGCGTTCAGCTTTGTCGGTAACGTGCTCACCGATATAAGCTTCGGTAAAACCAAGTTCGTCAGCCAGCACAAACGCTTCTCGATCTTCCTGCAAGCAAGTTCGCCAGTCTTTCTCAAGCGGGTGAATGGGCATGGTAAAAAAAGCCAAATCCATTAAACATATCCTCAATATTTGTTAGCTATGCTATATACGAATACTTGCAAGTCCTGGGTTGGTTAGTATCCAACCCAGGAAGTAGAGCTATTTAAAAAAACTAAATTCGTAAATTCTGTTAGTTCAATTCATAGCTGTGTGGCCATTCGTATCCAGTTGCTCCAACAGCCTCCAGATATTTACCCATAACCTCTGTTCCGGGCATGCCACGACCGTCAGCATCTTTGGCCTGCTGTGCAGGGAATTCTGCCAGTGACTGTGCCCATCCGGCACGCGCCTCTTCAGGTAACACCTTTAGCTTGGCGCCGACTTCGGCTAAGCCTTCCAATCCTGCTTTTTGTCGCGTATTGAGTGAAGTACCAGCTTGATCTTCGTAAGCACGACCAACTTCCATTATAATTTTTTGTACATCGGCAGGAAGTGCATCGAATTTTTTAGCGTTCACGGTTAGCGCGTTAACTGCCATTGCACCAAACCCGATCTGCGTGTAATGCGGGGCAGGCTCATAGAACTTAAAACCAAGATAGGCAGATGGAAACATCAGCCAACCATTATATACACCGGTTTTAAGTGACAGGTAGCCATCGGGCAAAGTCGACTGGACTGGAACAGCACCAGCAAACTCGAGCCAAGGCAGATTCGGACCTGCACCGCCTACTTTAACGCCTTCAAGATCTGCAACTGTGTCCCATGGATCGGTGGTTCCCAAATGATAATTATCCCAACCGTGCAAACCGAGCAGTTTTTGTTTGTACTCATTTTCAAATACATCGGTTAGCCAGGGCGTGGAGTCATACACTGAACGAACGGCCTGCATTTGTTGTTCAGAATCCTGGGGGCCGAACGGTGCGTAGTAAGGAAAATTATGCAAGAACAGTTTTGCAGGTTCAAAACACATGCAGTAGGCACCAATATCTAGTATGCCATTTTGTACCGCTTCAAGGGTTTCAGCAACACCTGCAATAGCACCGCCATAACCTTCGATAAATTCAATGGTATGTTCGGTTTCTGCCTCAACCCTTTTTTTAACCTCTGGAACAAAGAATTCTGCTGTATCGGTTACATAAACTGCCGGGCCGTTAGGATGTCCAGCGCCTATTCGTAACGTGATCTTGTCGGCAAATGCAGTCTGTTGAAACGACATGCCAATCACAGCAAGGATACCTGCCGATACAGTCGCGAATGTGGATTTTGGTACTTTCATTAATTCCTCCGGTTCTGTTTGTGAAGTTCGGGTTTCGGACTTCAAGCGAAAAGCGATTGCAATCACTCGTATAGTCGGGTGTTTTTGCACTCAAATGCTATAAAGCACACTCTGTTGTGTTGAGTCAAGTCAGAACCTGTTTTGATCGCCGATGAGTCTTTAGCTGTGCTTTGTCTGAGTTGCTGCCTTTTGCAAACTACCGCAAAAAGCGAATTTTGACGAAACTATTATTCCTAATGTCAGACATCAAAAATCCTGATAGCTTGGCCGGTTGTCAAAAGGAGGTGATCAGATCTACATTCCAGTGGTTGTACATATACACCTGGCCGCTGCATGGACTCATCGTTCAATATCGGCCATTTGTTCTAATACCCGGCATACAGATGCTGTATCCAGTTTATCCATACCTTCATTCATGGCTTTTTTATATATTTCCGTGCCTGCGGTAAACAGTGGCATTGGGCAATTCAATTTGTTAGCAAATTCACCAATGACTTGAACGTCTTTCTGCCAGACATCCATTTTCATGGTTGCATTGGTATAGTCATTGTTAACCATCATCGGAGCGCGTAATTCAAAAATGCGGGAGTTCCCGGCACCTGCTTTAACCACGTTGAATATGGATTCAGGATCGAGCCCGGCTTTTTGCCCGAGTACCATTGCCTCTGCAGTTGCGACGTTGTGAATATGCACCAGTACATTTGCCACAAATTTCATTTTACTGCCGTTACCAAACGCGCCAACATAAAAAGTATGATTAGCAATTGCATCGAATATGGGCTGGCACTGTGTACTTGTCAATTCGTCTCCACTGACGTATACCGACAGATCTTTTGTTTGTGCCTGTGCACCGGTGCCACTTATAGGGCAGTCCAGTAATACGGTGCCAACCTGTGCAAGTGTATCGTGCGCCGATTGCTTGTCTTCGAGAGACAGTGTCGAACATTCGATTACCACGAGACCAGATTTTTTCGCAGCACTAATGCCGTTGGTACCACTTACAACTGCATGAAATGAATCCACAGTAGGTAAAGAAGTGAGTAATACATCGGCTTTTTGCGCTACTTCCAGGGTTGACCGCGCAGCGAAACCGCCTCGTTCAACCAAGTCTTTTACGTTGTTTTCGGCAATATCGTATCCGTCTTTCGGCGGATTGATGAACAGAGATTCGTTGTGGTGCTTATTACGTAGTGCGCGGAACGAGT
>CAYTJF010000024.1:9813-38159 GCA_964437945.1 uncultured Granulosicoccaceae bacterium | reverse complement strand
GCACCGCAGGCGGCCCCCTCTGAACCCGAATGTATCAAGTGGATGGACCACTAGTCTACTATTGCATTGCATCGGACTGTCTATTAAAAGAGTTAAGTGAGTATTTGTCACACCACTAAATTAAAAACAACATATGCCCAATAGCCTCGCCACAAAGAACACTTATTAGTACGAATAAACTACATTTTACCGATAAAGGTCTGACGCGTACGGGATTACCAGGGCTATGCTTTAATTAGAAGACAACTTGCCCGTAAAAGGATTCATGTACAACTCATCGTGTGACTCTACCCCTTCGTCGATCACACAATCCGATTTTGGTCGAGCAACGCAAAGCAGCACATAACCTGCATTTGACTGACGCTTATTCAAAGCTGAGGCATTGGGTTGTCGAACGCTGCCTTCAATTAATTTTGCTGCACAGGTTATGCAACCACCATAGTCGCAACCAATGGGCAATTGCACACCGGCTTTAAGCGCAGCCTGATAAATTGGCTCATCCGATTTTACGTCTAAGGTAACACCGCTATTGCGCAGTTCAACTTTAAATGTTGTTGTGGGGTTTGCCATTAAGCTATCGGTTATTCAATATTTGAAACTATTAACAATTTAAATAATTTATTGATGCAATCTCAAATTTCCTGATTCAGCTTTGGCTTCCAGAACGGTCGAAACAATTCAATTTTCGGGCAACGATCCATAACCACTCGCAAACCTGCATCTTCAGCCAATTTCGCTGCATCCTCATGGAACACGCCAATTTGGCCCCACAACACTTTTGCACCTATGTCGATAGCTTCCTGCGCAATGCCTGGTAGCGCTTCGGCTGCACGGAACACTTGCACCATGTCTACCGGCTCTTCAATATCGGCCAAAGAGCCAACCACCTTTAAACCACGAATCTCATTACCTGCTTCGCGCGGATTAACAGGAATCATGTTGTAGCCTTGCTCATGCAGTACGCGCAATACACCATAACTAAACTTGGTTGCATCCGGGCTGGCACCGACCATAGCAATGGTTTTAACCTCTGACAATATACTTGCCAGGTACTCAGCCGGATATTCTTCTGAATGATTCATATTATCCACACTATTGGGTTCAACCACGTTATAACCTTAAACCAGTCATCAAACTAAAACCAAACTAAAGCCTACAACCGCATTACAACCAGATATCCGACGTACAATCACCACCCGGATAGCGTGTTTCATGACAACGTGACGGACCGTTGGGCTCATTGCCAAAATTCACAATGAAGTCTTTATTGATTTCCATGCCGCCTTTTTCACTATCGCAGTCAACCATAAGCATAACCCCGCCTTTATGACGTATGTCTGGATAAAACTGATTATCCCAGGTAGAGAACAATGAGGTGGTTACGTACAGGCGTTTACCATCAAGGCTCATCTGAATCATTTGTGGCCCACCGGCAATCTCGACACCATTAACAACAGGTGCTTTTTGCAACATGCCTCCCATCCACACCTGCCCTGTCATCACTGGTTTATGAGGGTCGCTTATATCGTATTGTCGAATATCACCGTGCAGCCAATTACAAAAATACAAAAAGCGATCATCCATTGATATCAGGATAACTGTAATCAAACCTGGTAGTGGTATGGGCCACTCGGGGTGTTTTTCATTTTCAACATCGATGACTTTATTGACTATCCATTCCTGATCTTTTTTGTACCAGTGAATAATGTTGGACGACATGGCAGCACCTACAAAGCCATGCGTTGAATCTGGGTTGTGATGAAAACGCACTTCAAGCGGCACTAGCCCATCTTCGCCAAGATAAACCGTGTTCTCCACTTTCTTTTTTTCAAAGTCCCAGAAATGAATTTCACGACCGTACTTCAAATGCCCTACTTCTTCCAAGTCAAAGCCTGGCATAAAGGTATTGGGTGCAGCCCACTCACTGGACACCATAACGTTGTGTCGTGGTTGATACCAGAAATCGTAATTGAATTTCATACCGCCGAGATCGTTTTCCCACCGACCAACAATGTCAAAATCTTTATTCAGATGTAAAAACCCACCCGGTGCATTGCCTTTAGCATCACCGAGCATGGAGATAATGATATCCGAACCCAGGCAATGCACCGTATGCGGTGCGGATAAGTCGGTCTTGGCTTTGATCTCTTCACCTGAAATAACTTTGTGAACGCTTGGGTTTCTTGGGTCGGTACCACAATCTATAATGTGTAAATTCGAGCTACGCACACCTGGCACAATAAGGTACTTGCGCTCCATGCTGCCATCTTCAAAACACGACGAGCATGCGTTCCAACCCATGTGGTGAAGCTCATCGCCAATGCCTGGCATTTCGCATCGGGCGATAACTTGAGAATAGGTTGGACTGTCCGGGTCTGCATCGACCGTGGCCAGATAGTCAGGCTTTTGAATCCCTGTACCGACATAGATGGCGATGGTGTAGAGAATCTTCTCACGAGGGGCCTGCATCGCCTCTGCTGGGGATGCATACCCGGGCCCACAACATGTGCTTGTTGTTGTGCTTGGTGTTGCCACAGAGACTCCTGTTGAACGGTGAGAATGCTATATTTCGGGCACGATACTCGCACATTCTTCGTCAACGAGCAATTGACAAAACGACGGTTTTAAGTCTGAAGCGCTGACCGCATTGAGTACGGAAAGCTTGTTCTGAGTGCCTGCTGGGCAGCGTGTCTTTTAGTCGGCTATCGAGTAGTTGCTATCGGCCCTTTATACTTGATTAAAAGCATCTGCCAGCGCTTTCACAGACCGATCGATATTACCCAGCTTATCGAGACCAAACAATCCAATGCGAAACGATTTGAAATCGTCGCGTTCATCGCACATCAACGGAACTCCGGCGGCAATTTGCATACCCACTTTCGCCAATGACTGACCGTTTTGGATGGCTGGGTTGTCGGTATAACTGACTATGACACCCGGAGCCTGAAAACCGTCGGCCGCAACACTTTTAAATCCTTTTTGTACCAGTAAGCCACGAGCTTGAGAACCCAATTCAATTTGTGCTTGCTTGGCGTTATCCAAACCAAACGCAACAGTCTCTTGCATAACATCTCTAAACTGTCTTAACGATTCGGTTGGCATGGTTGAGTGATAAGCGTGACCGCCAGATTCGTAGGCTTCCATTATTTGATGCCATTTTTTCAGATCTATCGCGAAGCTGTTACTGTTTGTTGAGCCAAGTTTTTCCTGCGCGGCCTCACTGAGCATAACCAGCCCACAACAAGGTGGACCGCTCCAGCCTTTTTGCGGTGCACTAATAACCACATCTATGCCGAGTGCTTTCATATCCACCCATAAACAACCGGAGGCAACACAATCTAGTACAAACAACCCACCTATGCGATGAGTAGCTTCAGCAACCGCTTTTATATAGTCGTCTGGTAACAGCATACCGGCCGATGTTTCAACGTGCGGTGCAAAGACGGCGGCTGGTTTGTCTTTTTCAATGGTTGCAACAACCTGATCGACAGGCGGTGGTAAGAAAGGTTGATCAACGCCGGCAACGGGTTGTCTGGCTTTAAGCACATTGACATTGGCCGCAAAACCTCCCATCTCCAAAATTTGTGACCAGCGATAACTAAACCAACCGTTTCGAATAACTAAACAATTGGCGTCAATGGCGAACTGACGAGCGACAGCTTCCATTCCAAATGATCCACTACCGGGTACCACAACCGCACAATGCGCGTTATAGGTATTTTTCAATCCAGCCGAGATATCCCGCATGACCTGTTGAAAGTTAGACGACATATGATTAAGCGCACGGTCCGTGTACACCACCGAATATTCCAATAAACCATCTGGATCGACGTTGTCATACATTGCATTCATAGAATTGCTTCCAGTTAGTGGTCCAGCGCGGCCAGAAAGGTGATGCGCAGGTAAACCGCCTATGGTACGCCCTTATGACGTGAACCGGTATCACTCTGTATCGCACAACTGCTGTGCGATCTAAAGAGTATTTACCTGGAACTTGCATAGTCAGTTTTGGAAATAGTAAGTTTGGGCTATTACACCCTGGTTCAAAAGCATGGGCAGGAAAATTATTGTACTTTAGCTCAACAGAACTGATCAATAAAAACCCGTACTTCCTGCGAAATTGCGTCGCGATGATGTAACTGCTCAAATAATGGCTTGTCGTAATCACCATCAACCAATCCGACCATGCTGCCCAGCACAGAACCTCGGTGCGCATTTTCACCACCCAGATTAGTGTTGATCATTAAGGCCTTACCCGGGGACGCATAATATTTAGCCGCCAGGTAACACACACTGGGCCACGAATCGGTGATGTAACACGCCGTTGAATATTTGCCTCCAACTATTGACATGTCACTGACCGGTTTGTTCAAGTATTTCTCCAGTTTTGCGCCGGGTATGACCGTGGCTGCCTGAACAAATTGATCGACTACGCTTGACTTGATCGCCGCATTGGTCGAAACATTTTTCTTGTTGGTGTTGAGCAGTTCATTTAGCAGCGCCACATAACGACTAACCACTTTTAACAAACCGTTATCTGGATGGGTGAGATTAACATGCGTACAACACACTTCCTGGACTCGTTCCAGCGGGTGTGAGGACAACAACGCCAAAGCTAACGGCGAAACCGTAACCAAGGCACCCATTGAAGGCGTATCGTGTGTGTGCGCTCCGCACTTTTCAGCGATCAGTCCGTTTTGCAAATTGGCAAAAAAACCTCGATGGTACGATTCGGCATAGGTATCAGGATGCATGGCAGGTTCGGCGGTCATAAAGTCAATGTAGTCTTCAAGCCACTTTCTTTTGTTGTAGCCATTGTTTGCAACAAGATGGCGCAACATCAACCGCGCACAACAGGCATTAAGCGTGTTATCGCCAGCTTGCATGCCATGATGATAATGCACATGGCTTCCTCCCCAAAGTTTGCGCTTGCCTTTAAGAATGACATCTCCAATAATCTCGCCATTGTAAAGACTGGGATCGTTAGCAGCTGCCAAATTGGTCGCTCGGCTTACTGCATGCGCTTTACGCCCGCCGGCCTGGGTGGAATGCAATGACATAATGGAGCTTGGATGCTCGGCAGGCGCTGCCTCCATTTGTGTAACGCCATTGGGTGGAAATGCTTTGGCTATGTCTGATGTTCGGTAATACCAATGCACTGGCATAGACAGAGCATCGCCGATAAACAGGGAATATAGCGCCGCTTTTACTTTTTCATTTCTTTCTATCACGTCGTTTTTACGGTGCAAGGCCGACAGCAGATTACACAGTACAAGCTAAATAGTTGAAAATCAGCGCTGCAAAGCGCTATTTGTAATCTGCGTGAGAGTCTGTCTGGGGGTAATCGCGTCGGTTGCTATCATCAGCTCCAGTACTGCGCCCGTACCGGACGCAAGTGCTCGGTCAAATGCTGCTTCGAACTCATCGGTTTTTTCCACCCTTTCAGCATGAAAACCGTAGGACTGTGCCAGTGCGACAAAATTCGGGTTGAGTAATTGCGTGCCGGAAACACGCGTTGGGTAATGTCGTTCCTGATGCATGCGAATAGTTCCGTAACTACCATTGTTTAATATTAAAACAATAGGTTGTGCCTGCGCTTGCATTGCGGTGCCAAGCTCCTGACAGTTCATTTGAAAATCACCGTCACCGGCAAAACAGACAACCGTTTTATTGGGCATAACAATCTTGGCGGCGATAGCCGCTGGAACACCGTAGCCCATCGCGCCGCTTTGCGGCGCTAACAATCGCTGATCTGGCCCGTACTGCAAAAAGCGACTCGCCCAAGTAGCAAAATTCCCGGCGCCATTAGTAATGATGGCATCGTCGGATAGTCTATCTCTCAAGTGTTTTGTTATGGCAACCATGTCAACGTCGCCCGGCTGCACAGGTGCATCAAAACCATCGAGATAAGCTTGTCGGCATTGACGTTGCCACTGTTGCCAATCACCGACAAGCTCTACATGTTTCAGCCGCTCTGCAAGGGTATTCGGGCTGGCATGAACAGGCAGATCGGCCACATAAATTTTGCCAAGCTCGCGATCAGATGCGTGCACATGAATGAGCGTTGCGTTGGTGTACGGCACATCAAACAACTCATAAGCACCGGTGGTCATTTCACCAAATCGAATACCAATTGCAACAATCAAATCAGCTTCTTTTATAACTGATTGCAAGGACGGCGCCATGGCAACACCCGCTTCACCGACAAAGCATTCGCTGTGATGATCAATCAAATCATGAAATCGAAACGCAACCGATACAGGTAAATGGTTTTGTTGTGCAAATTGTTGAATAGCTATTCGCGCTTCAGCAGTCCACCCGCCACCACCAACAATCATTAATGGTTTGTTAGCAGCTTCTATCAGTTCAATGATTTGGTTTATGTTTTCGTCTGATGGTGACGGCATTGGGATAGTGACCGGCCGACAAGGCCTGGACTCGGTTAGCGCGGTTAGCATATTCTCAGGCAAAGCAACCACAACAGGGCCAGGACGCCCGGACAAAGCTGTGCACCATGCACGACTCAGTAATTCAGGGATACGATCAGCATCATCAATTTCCACCACCCACTTGGCAACGCTACCAAAAAAGGCGCGATAGTCGATCTCCTGAAAAACCTCACGATCACGTTGATCAGTGCCAATTTGCCCAACAAATAAAATCATTGGCGATGAGTTTTGCATAGCCGTGTGCACGCCAATAGATGCGTTAGTAGCACCGGGGCCACGCGTTACCATGCAGATGCCAGGTAGACCGGTTAACTTGCCATAGGCTTCTGCCATAAATGCGGCACCACCCTCGTTTCGACATAGTACAAAGTCGAACACACCTATGGTGTCGTGCAGTGCATCCAACACATCAAGATAGCTTTCACCTGGAACACCAAAACACTTTCTCGCACCCAGTGCTTGAAGCGATTTTACCAACAAGTGACCACCACTCATGTTTGTTTTCGTCATAGCTATTCATCACTCGGATAAACCCAGATAGCCACATTATGACGTGATTGGCTCCGCGGTGGGCGGCCTATCGCAATAGATCGTCAGGGATGATTCAGATGATAAGTAAAGTGCCGAGTCAAAATAAGGCGAGTTCAATTTAGGGGACGGTCTTACGCCTGTCTGAAACTGAAATACCAATCGCTGCAACCACCACGCATGACACGGCCAGTAAACCTTGCAGACCAATACGCTCACCAAGTAAGACAGCACCAATCAGCACTGCGGCGGCTGGTTCAACACTGACAAGAATACCGTAGTTGCGTGCTGGCAGTCGCTTCAACGCTTCGAACTCTAAGCTAAACGGGATGGTGGTTGACAGCAGCGCAACCGCAAGCGCTCCAATCAGTATTTTTATATCTGAAAAAAGCTCAGGTGTTACACGAATAGCAAAAGGCATCATCGCAATAGCTGCAACCATCATTGCTATAACCAGTCCGTCGTTGCCCTCAGTACACTTATTGACTCGATCTGCCAGCACAATAAACAGTGCCCATCCGCCACCTGCCAACAACGCATACAGCATTCCCAGAACATCCAATTGCACACCCGAGATTGGTGACAACAGAACAATGCCAATGCCTGCAAGCGACACCCAGGCAAAATGTATTATGCGTTTCGACTTTAGCGCGGCGATACCCAGCGGACCAACAAACTCAATCGCCACTGCCGCTCCCAACGGTATTCGAGCAATTGACATATAAAAAAACAGGTTCATTGCAGCGATACACAAACCAAAAGTCAGTAGCGAGTAGAAATGATTAGAGACTTGAAGTTTCAACGCACTCAAGTTACTGCGGGTTAACAAAACCAGCAGCATTGCTGAAATGATAATTCGAACAGCCACCGTACCTTCAGCGCCCAGCATAGGGAATAGTCTAGTGGCGAGGCCTGCTCCAATTTGAATGGAACAAACTGAAAACAACACCAGCAGTGTTGGTGGGAACGTTTTTAACATTATCGTGCAACGGTTTTTTGGTGATACTGGATCTGGGCTGGCGGGTTCCCGTAGGTGATGTATTGCCATTATTTAAAAGTGCGACGCAATACCCATTTTACTGTTGTGACCAGAATGTCCAACGCCATGGTACCCAGGAGACAAATTCTGCCAACAATACTGAGTAGTATCCAACAACATCGAATCGACTAACGATTGTAATAAACCACAAATAAAACTAAGCCAACATTGGTCAATTGATGGTTCGATCTGGGTATCAACTGCCTGAATTGATTAAAGCTTACGATCTACAACTGCTTAGGTGCAACCTGAAATCGCCCCATTCAAACCTCAAGGGCTGGATTAATCGCCCATAACTGGCCAAAGGTTTATGAATTTGTTACCTTTTCTCTTACCAGTAGATGAGTGGAATCTGAATTCGACTGCTGAGGCGGATTGAACGCATCTGATACATTCTTAAATTTATGGTAAGGATAGTAAGGAAGTAGCGTGTCTACCGTACCAGTCACAATTGATAGAATGCAGCAGCAGGTTTGGTTCCCAGTAAAACGGTCTGACGTTTTTTGCCAGACAGCGCCACTAGTCTCCTGCTTCGCAACTGCGAATATGAAACTGAGAATTTTCGAATAAACTACCTGTCCATCGTAAACATTGAAGAATGCTATGAGTGAAAGTCTTTGGGGAAACCTTGAATCATTAATGAAAAGAAATACTCCTAAAACCATTTTAGTGGAGCAAGCCAATCATCTGCAACGCGCGTCTAACGGCTTGCTGGTGGTTAAGGTAGATTCCCAGGGAGATATCAAAGGGGAAATTGTTCACCAAATGATTGTGTTTGTGCCCGCGTTGAATAATTATAAATACAAATTACTGGCCGTTTCCCATACATTAACCATATACCCGTTGACCATTAATCACCCTGTAGAAGGTGTAGTTGTACCTGATGAGCAGCAATTAGAGGTTGAGCTGGCTAAAGTTTTTAAGTCAAAACAGGTACGCAGAGCTTTGGAAGCGTTGTTACTCCAGGCACGTGACATGCAGAATGATAATGACAGTGGCAATAGCAATGCAGAAGAAGAACAATCTGGTGAAGTAACAAATGAAGCACCTGTAGGTGCGCGCGCCACTGCACTTGCCTGACAATAACGTAGCTGCTTAGTTCTAGCTGTTTGCGCGGCTTTTACAGTCGCTCGGCTTACCGTCATCGGTGCTGGATTAATTAATAGCCGGAAATTTCGGCACGACAAATTCACGCAGTTCGGTCAATACATCCACAATAGGTCGTGTGCTGAACTTTAAGTTAAACAGCACATGATTAACACCTATCTCCTGCAACGACGCCAAATGTGAAATTAATCCGTTGCGACCAACTCTAATGCCAAGATGAATTGGCGACGCAGGCGTATCAGGGTTTTCGGTTAAATCTATATACAGTGACTGGGCAAATGGTTTCCAGCCCTGTTGTGCATCGTTTAACGCCGTAGTCCATTGATCGATCACTTGTGCCTGAAAGCCCAACTGGCGCGGGTACATAAACCAACCGCTCGCATGTTCAGCTATCCATTCGACTGATTGCCGACTATTGCCGGTGACCAGTATTGGGATATCACCACTAAACGATTTGGGCAATAGCTCAACCTGCGCACGTTGCATAACATCGGTATTTTTCCAGTCCGCCGGCCGGTGGGTTGTTGTGTGAATAAATTCCAGGGTGTTTCGAAACACCTCGTCGCGGCTATCATAATTTTCTTGATAAACAGAATATTCGACTGGCCTGTCACCAGAGGCCACTCCCAATAGCAAACGTCCGCTGGTAAGCTGATCAATTGATGCAGCCGCCTTGGCAATATCGACTGGTGGACGAAGAGGCAAAATGATGGAGGCCGTGCCTAACGCAATTGACGTGGTTTTGCCTGCAAGATAACCCAACCAAACCCACGGGTCATATATTTGCCCAACATCACCAAAGCTGGGGTCGTACAGTGGCACGTCACGACACCAAAGTGCTGCAAACCCGCTGCGCTCAACTTCCTGTGCCAGAGCCAACTGGTTTTCCATAAATGGGATAGGCCCGGAATAAGCCTCAATTGGCACTCCTATGCCAAGCGTTAATCGCCCTTGCGCGAAAACCGATTGGTAGCCCGACCCAAATACTGGTTTACTCATGGTTTACTCATGGTTTGTTCATCGTTTGTTCATCGCTTGCTATGACTGAGTTTTCCCGAGCCACCAATTGTATGGCGCGTGCTTCAGCGTAATCAAGTTTTGTGAACGGCGTCATCAAGTTCGTAAATGAGTGTCTATTGCCTCTGGTTTGCACTACTATTAGGCGTACCTTCAGGAGTCACTCTCATTTCTGTATCCCCTGTTAGCCCCTTGAGCTCAGCTACCCCTGCGCGCAGCAATCATACGCGACTGGGAGTGATACTGATGCTGTGCTCGATGTTTTTGTTTGCAGCAGGCGATATGTTTGCAAAACTGCTTACCGATACCTTCCACCCAGTACAAATTATCTGGTTCCGACAAATTGGTTTATTTACAGGTGTTATCGTGTTGTTGCTGATGAAAGGTCGACAAGTATTACATTCAGCGCAGCCTGGCTTGCAAATAACTCGTGGTGTTTTAGTTATCTGCTCAAGCCTTTTATTTGTGTTTGCCGTGCGATATGTCGCTCTGGCCGATGCCGTTGCCGCCAGTTTTGTCGCACCGTTTTTCGTCACCATACTTGGTGCCATATTACTCAAAGAGAAAGTGGGTATACGTCGCTGGTCTGCTGTGGTGGTTGGCTTTATCGGCGCTTTGATCATCGTGCGGCCAGGTATGGGTGCAATTCATCCAGCGGTATTGTTGGTGGTACTGGCTGCCGCCCTGTTCTCTGCACGACAGGTCATCGGACGATTGTTGGCCGACACAGACAGAACCGTTACCACCGTTACCTACACCGCCCTGACCGCTAGCCTGGTTATATCACTTGCGCTGCCGTTTTACTGGCAGATGCCAGCAACGTTTTCCCAATGGTCTTTACTATTTGGCATGGCGGCCGTTGCCGGCACTGCGGAAATTTTTGTGATCAAAGCACTGGAGGTCGCCGAGGCCGCCGTTGTAGCCCCGATTCACTACACCATTATTATTTGGGCGACCGTATACGGTTATCTTGTGTTCAACGAACTACCCGACTATTGGACTTTGTTGGGAACAGCCATCATTGTGGCGGCCGGTATCTATACATTGGAACGCGGAAAACAGCGCATCAGGACTCGAAACTGATCGTCTTATCCTGCGTTAACCTGATGCGTTGGATGTGGAAGTTCTGGTTTTATTTACGCTTGCTGATGAACCGCTTACCTGATGCTAATGGGAATAAAGTAACCAGTTTCGGCAGGCAGGTTGCTTGGTTCAGATCTCTCTAGAGTTTCGACGATATTCAGTAGGGCTTTGTCCTGTGCGCTGCTCAAAAACACGGCTGAATGCAGTGCGGCTATTGAAGCCAGCCATTTGAGCTACGCGCTTAACTGGGAGTTCACTATCACGCAGCAATGCAGCCGCTTGCCGCATGCGTAAATCACGCAAGAGTTCAATGGGTCCGCTACCATAAGCTTCAGAAAATCGTTCAGCAAAAGCTGAACGACTCATGCTGACTCTGTCTGCCAGACTTTCCACGGTATGTGCAGCGCCCGGATCATCAAGCATGGCCTGCAATGCTTCCCAGACAGTAGGGTCGCGCAACGCTGCCATCCACCGCAAGCCACTATCATCTTGAATGAGTCGATTACGCAGCATGTCTATCACGCACTGGGTCAGTAAAGAGCGGATCATCGCACGGCTACCGAGTTTTGGGCGACTCAATTCGGATAGCAACTGGCGCAAGGTCGGGTACATCGGACTCGTGGCTCCGATCTGCTCAACAATGGGATCCCGTATCAAGTCGATAACATCGAAAGCGCCACGCAGGCCAACTTTTATGTGAGAGCACAATGCGGTGACCTGACCCTGTCTATCATCATGTTGAGCCTCCTTCAACAAATATTTCAGCTTGAGTTCCGGCGGGTTGCACTGAAGATAGGCATCATTCGATTTGCCATAGCTGCGTAAGGCGTGGCGTTGCAAAGCCGGGATAAGCACCAGGCTACCAGGGGCAACCTGAATTGCTGTCGAGCCGGGCAACATAAGTGCGCCTTCACCGGTAAGAATATAGTGGAGTGATGCGCTGGCATCCTGGCCCATATTCAAATCGCACTTACCTCGCAACTCACAAATGGCAAATGGATCGGTTGCTAATTCGAGTTGATCAAACACATGTTCGAAGTTCATTGTCGCGACATACCCTATAATTGGACGAAATGATACGCGTGAAGGGAAAAATAAGCCATTTCAGGACAAAATGATACATCAGAATCAATACAGTAATCATTCAAATTATTGATATTGGAGAGTTGATATTATGTGCCATTCACAAGACAAGCGTGGTCACACAAGTAATAGAGACCACAACCACGAGAACGGTAGCGAGAGCAAAAAAGTACAGAAACAAGATGGTATTTCGCGGCGCACGGCACTGCAAGGAACAGTTGCTGCTGGAGCGGCCGGCATTGCAGCAGCTATATCTGGTCGCGCTGCAGCACAAACTGACAATCCGTATGCAGACCCGGCAGAGCCTGCGCTGCCACCATCTAACATGCAACTTGATCTGTCTCGCACAGCGTTGGTAGTCACAGATCCTCAAATAGATTTCCTGCATCCCGATGGAGTGACGTGGGGTGTTATTGGTGCCAGTGTTGAGGAGCACAATACCGTGAACAACATTGAGACTTTGTTCAAGGCAGCAAAAGCGGCCGGTCTTACAGTTGCTGTTTCACCGCATTACTATTATCCAACCGATCATGGTTGGAAATTTGAAGGTGCTCTGGAAAAGTTGATGCATAAAATTGGCATGTTCGACAGAAAGGGGGCTTTAACTGTCGAAGGCTTTGAAGGCTCGGGAGCAGATTTTATGCCCCAATACAAACAATACATCCATGATGGTAAAACCATCATTACCTCACCTCACAAAATGTACGGCAATGACAGCAACGACCTTTCATTGCAGCTGCGTAAAAACGGGGTTGATCAGGTAATTCTCGCGGGCATGTCTGCAAATTTGTGTACAGAAAGCCACATGAGAGAGCTGTTGGAAGATGGCTTTGAGGTTGCTGTCGTTAAAGACGCAACAGCTGCAGCAAAGCTTCCCGACGGTGACGGGTACCTTTCAGCCATTATCAATTTTCGATTTATGGCTAATGCGGTGTGGAGCACTGAAGAGACAGTCAAACTGATTAAAGGCGCTTAGATTAAGTATATGCTAGGAAAGAACAGCGCCTGGAGCTTGAAACTTTGGGCGCTGATTATTTCAACAACTGCCAGCAATTAATGTTGAAGAAGCTTGATCGGCTAAGAGGCGATTTGCTTCAACAGATTCTGCCGAGACGTTGCCAAAACTATGTAGTCGCATGCAGTGATTAAAAAATAAGTGCTTTAAGTGCATTTTTTAGTTTATTGTGCACTAAGAAAACCTTAAGCTCAAAACAGCTAATTTAATCAGGGCAACAATCAGAGCATGATTATGATTGAAACTGATCGCCTAATCCTACGCCAACCTGACACGAGGGACGTGGAAGGTCTGGTTCTCTTTTATAATTCAAAAAGATCAGCCATGGCCGGTGGTAATGTTTCGTATCCAGAATCAGTAACAAGAGCTTATTCGGTACTGGGTCATTGGGTTCATCGTGGATACGGCCTGTTTGCCATTACCCTAAAAGGAGATGATGCAGCGATTGGCATGGCAGGACCTTACTTTCCACCCGGTAGACCGGAAACCGAAGTTGGATGGGTGCTGTTCGATAGTATGGAAGGCCATGGCTATGCTACCGAGGCGGCAAAAGCGACCATTGAATACGCCAGGAAAACGCTACTATGGACTCAGATTGTTCATTATATTGATAGTGAAAACATCAGTTCTATCGCAGTGGCTGAACGAGTTGGAGCTAAGCTGGACCCAGGCGCACAGCAACCCAAGCCAGATTGCCACTGTCTCGTGTACCGACAACCCAGTCGCTAGCGCTGTTTGTTTTTATTGCGCTTTAATTAATTAAGGGGGTTATAAGCACTCTCCGCAATAACCGACCTATTCAAGCAGCACGACCGATAAACTCCATTACCATTGCAGCCGTCCACGTGAATGAGCCGCCTCCACACGGTTCACCCGTTGACGGATCGTAGTATTCGGCAAATCCACCGGTATTGATCAGCTCCAAACTAGCCGTTTCTATTTTCAATGCCATGTCGTTGTATCCGGACTTTCTCAAACCATCCATTATAAGATAGTTGATGATTAACCAGGAAGGACCACGCCAATAACGCTTGCCATCATACTGTTCATCGAGCGGGTCGTGGCTTGGTACCAGGTAACGGCAAGATTCACTGAGTTTCGTTAGCCGCTCAACCAACGCATTACCGCGATGCGCCGGGAGCGATACCAGTATTGGCAGCAATCCGGCAACCGATGCGCTATTAACCGGTTGGTTGGCTACTCGGTCGAAGCAAATATATTGACCCAACGCATCGCTCCATAAACTCTCCAGCGCGGCCAAACCATTTTCGGCTCTTTGCCGATTTTGATTCGCTATATCAGTCTCTCCAAATTCATCTGCCAGTTCAGCAAGGTCTGCGCACGATCGAATCAATATAGCGTTAAATCCCGGATCAACAATTTGAAACGGCGAAGCATCATGCAATACCGCGTTATTCCATTGATGAGACCTAAAGTGCTCAACAAGCCAGACATAACGATCATATTGCGCCTTGGTTGGTCTATGTGTCGGGTCTGCATGTTGAGTATCACGTCGCGTGTACGGTGCCAAACCCTCTGTAGGTACTCGCTCGAACGCATCATCCCAATCCATGGAATTATCGCGGCCCGACTCCCACGGGTGAATTAGAGCGACCAGATGATCATGTCCCGGGTCTCGGTTGGTGTAAAACCACTCATGCCAGCGATCAATTTTTTGTAGTAGCTCGCCTGCCCTTCTACGGGCCAATGACTTGTCCTTGGCCATGTCGAACAATCGTTTAACCGCAAATCCGGCAACCGGCGGTTGTGTTATGCCCGAGGTTGGTACCTTGCGATTTGTGGCCCATACATCAGGGCCGGGAAAATACCCTTCATCATGTTGATGAAAGACGATATGCGGCACCATGCCATCTTCCCATTGATGCGCAAACAAGGTATCGACTTCCAACCACGCTCTGGGCTCATCCACATGGGATTGACCAATCGCTGTAAGACACGAGTCCCAGTTCCACTGAAACGGATACAATCCGTGGGTTGGCACAGTATAGGTTCCGCGATCATTGGTTTTAAGGATCTCCGCCGCTTTATCAAAAATGGCTTGTCGTCTTTGCTCTGTCATAGTCGAATACTTGTTTGCCTTAATCCATCATTGGATTTTGATATTTTTTATGTAAGCCAGTGTGGTTGGTTTGATTTTTACAATGTCAAATAGCCAGTTCCGTTTCCGGATCGAACCAGCGTATTCTATCGGGCATCGGCTGCAAACCAATAGTATCGCCACGGTTTATCGGTGAATCACTTTCAAGAACAACGCGAAACAGATTGTTATCTATATTGCAGCTGGCCAGTACATGTGAACCAAGTGGTTCAACTAATGTGACTGTTGCTTGTATAGCTCCTTTTTCGTCCAGTGTCAGATCTTCCGGGCGAATAGCGAACTTTAATTCATTTATATCAGTGGTAGGACCGCTGATCTGTGAACCTGCAACACTCCACAAACCAGCGTCTATTTTTTTAGCTGGCAGAAAGTTCATTGGTGGGTTACCGATAAACGAGCCAACAAAATGAGCAGCCGGGTTTCGGTATACTTCCACGGGTGTTGCTGCCTGGACAATATTGCCGCCCTGCATAATCGCGATGCGATCAGCCATACTCATTGCCTCTACCTGATCGTGAGTAACATAAACGGTGGTTGTATTACTTTCTGCGAGTACGCCTTTAAGTTCTGCACGCATTTCCATGCGCAACAAGGCATCAAGATTAGACAAAGGCTCATCCATCAGGATAACGTCAGGCTCGGTTGCCAATGCGCGAGCAACCGCAACGCGTTGTCTTTGACCACCTGATAGCTGTCCAGAGTAGCGCTCCAGCAATTGCTCTATATGCATTAGCTCTGCTGTTCGATGAACACGTCGTTCAACTTCATTTTGCTCCATTTTTGCCATGCGCAAACCAAAAGCGATGTTTTCAAAAACCGTCAGGTGTGGAAAAACAGCATAGTTTTGAAACACCATGGCAATACCACGATCTTTTGGTGCCAAATGATCAACGCGCTTTCCACCAATGTGTACCTCGCCAGAAGTTGCTGTTTCAAGTCCGGCGATGATACGTAACAAGGTTGTTTTACCGCATCCGGAAGCGCCAAGCAGAACGAGAAATTCCTGGTCGGCGATCGTTAAATCAATGGAGTGTAAGGCTTCGAACTTACCAAAACGTTTAGCGACCTGTTTTATCTGTATTTCAGCCATGGGGACTTTTCCATAAAATATTTAGCTCGTGGTGTAGTCTTTATTGATAATGAAACTGTTCATGACTAGCGATTAGCAATGCCCCACATGGCGAATAAGTATTTGCGCACCATGAATATAAAAACTAATGCAGGTAGTACCAGCGCTGCGCCACCAGCAAATTTCAAGTGCAGGGGTGCATCATCCAGGCTTTGCAACAAAAATGCTGGCAGGGTACGGTGTTCAATCGTCAGTACAGCGGCAGCAAACACTTCGTTCCAGGAAACCACAAACGCAAAAATAGCCGATGCTGTAATGCCAGGTAAAACGAGTGGAAAAATGACTTTGAAAAACGCTTGTACCCGATTGCAGCCCAGCGTCCAGGCAGCTTCTTCCAGCTCGATGGGAATGCCGGAAAACAAGGAGTAGGTAATGAGTACTGCAAACGGTAGCGCCAGCGTGGTGTGAACCAGGGCTAAACCAAAAATGGTATCGTCAAGACCCACTTTTATAAACATGATTGCCATTGGTAGTGCCAACAATGGTAATGGAAAGGCGCGCGTCATAAGCACTAATATTCGAAACGTATTTTTTCCTCGAAAGTCGAATCGTGACAATGAGTAGCCTGCTGGTGCACCAATCAGAATAGACATGATCATCGTTAAAAATGCCACTTGAACCGAGCTCCAGAGCGCCTTACCCACACCATAAAAATTCAGGAAAAATTCAACGCTTTCTGTATCGAACGACGGCACAATTTTCTTGGGGAATCCGTTGACCTCGGCAGGCGTTGAGAGAGCATTGGACATGAGCAAATAAATTGGCACCAAAACCCACAGGCACAGTATGATCACCGAGCCATTGAAAGCCCACCGCGCCACCCGACCCTGACCCACAGTTATATTGGCTGTTGTACTCACAGGCGTGCCTCTTTCGGCGTTCGCAAGCTCCACATGAAAAACACCGTACTGATAATTGAAATGATCAGAATCAACACAGCGAACGCAGCAGCCGTGTGGCTGTCTCGAAGTACGAATTGACGGTTATACACTTCACCCATCAGTACCGGTAGGTTGGTACCACCAAGTGCTGCAACAACGGCAAATACCTCAAAAGCCAGAATAACCCGAAGAATCAATGCCGTCTGCAAACTCGGGCGTAGTAGTGGCAGTGTTACTTTGGTAAAACGTTGCCATGCGTTAGCACCATAAACTTCTGCCGCTTCGTAGTACTCTTTTGGAATTAACCCGATGCCTGCGACTAAAATAACCAGCATTATCGCGGTCGCGCGCCAAACTTCGGCCAACACAACCGCTAAGAAAATAGTGCCTTTGTTTTGATATCCAAGAAAGGTATAGGGCTCTTCGATCATGCCTGTTGAATGCAAAACTGAATTTAAAAATCCTGTTTGCTCAAATATGGCCAACCAGATCAACCCGGCAGCCAATTCTGATATTCCCAGTGGAATGGTCCAGATGTACAGAATAATGTCGCGTCCACGTTGCAGGTTCGAGACCAGACTCGCCATTAACAACGACAGTGCAAGTTGTATAGGCACAACAACAAGCGCAAGCAACAATGTGTAGGTGAGCGCCTTGTTGAACTTCCAGTGGGATAACATCTTGTCGATGTACTTCGTGGTGAGCACACCTTCATCGGTTGCAAATGCCTGCCATGCCACCTGCGTAAATGGAAACACAAAAAATGCAAGAAGAAATAGTGTTGCCGGTAACAGCAACAGATACGGAAGTGCTCGACTTTGCATAAGCTTTACCTACAACTAAGCCAGGTCAATGAACGCATGGGTACAATCCGGTCGGTTCGGTGAACCGACCGGAGTACTTACTTGCAAGAGTGTTGGCTTAGCGAGCAATTGCTCGGATTAGCAATTACTCAACCGGACAAGGACCGTCCGATGCTGGATCTGGACCCCAGCATGGTGCACCTGCTTCTTCCATAACTGAACGAAGTGCATCAGCCTGTTCGTCCAAAACAGCGCGAACATCTTCACCGCCAAGAATAATACGCTCGAATGAATCAACATAAGCTGCGTTAAATTCTCCGCCAAGATCGCCCAAACCTACAGGGAGCAGACCTGGATTGGCATCGTCAGACCCTGACATTGCCGCAATCGCAGCGCCAGAGATTTGTACGGCCGCAGGCATATCATCGGGTAAATCTGTGTTGACGACAGGGAAAAAGCTGGTTGCACGCAATGTTTCATGTTGCGTTGCCGCTTGAACCATGTAGGCCAATAGTTTCTTGGACTCTTCCATGTCAGGTGCTGTTTTAGGGATACCAATACCGGCAACCACTGGCATAAATCCACGACCAGTTGGACCTGCTGGTGCAGGAAACGCTATGAAGTCATCAGGACGTTCATTGAACGCATTGGCCAGTCTGGCTGTGTGATCGAAAGCGACCCAGACTTCATCAGTCAACAGCTGTTCCTGCATAAACGAATAGCCAGTTGAACCTGGGTTGGTGTACTCCCATAACTCTTTAAACTTGTTCCATGCAGCTTCAGCTTCGGCTGAGCGGAACTTTGAAACCATTGAGTTTGTGAAAGACGGATACATGTATCCCTGGAAGAATCGATGCTTCAAACCTTTGGGGCCAGCTGGAAAACCAAATTTTGGCGAACCAGATTCCTCAGCCATGGTTTTTGACCATTCAATAAGTTGGTCGTAGGTTAACGCGTTGATATCAGCACCGTCTGGCAAATACTCAAGTGCTTTCTTATTAGCAGCCATAACATAAGTTGCCTGCATCCACGGAATATACTTTTGCTCAGCACCACCCAGTTTTCCGAGCTCCATAAACTTGGCATTGATTTCAGCATCGCCGAAATCAATATCAGACAGGTCAACCATATGATCAGCAAGACTGATCAGATCGCCATGCAAACCGCCAATAAGACCGATCTTGCCTTCGCCAGCAGTTGCTTCTGCCTCAATTCGTGTAAGCCAGGGTCCAGTGTCGGATGGCTGGAAGTCAACATCACCTTCAAAACCGACAAGCACTTTATCGCGCATGGCCTGCGCTTCTTCTACCGGCTTGGCCTGATTTGCCCAAAACAGCACTTCAGCGCTAGCAGTTCCTATTCCGATAACACAGGTGGCGCACGCCACTGCGATTACCGCAATTGCTTTACGTAGTTGGATCATTAAACACGTCTCCTAAGTGGATTTCTAATTGGAAATTCATCACGGTTATTTTTGCTGTATCTGAAAACGACCGAGCCGTGACAACCTCGGTTAATCAGTTATTTAGCATCTAGTTAGCATCTAGTTAGCATCTAGTTAGCATCCGGGATGCGCACAATTTGGATAGCAAACTGCTAACTTACCGCCTCCAGCGAATACTGGCAAATTCCATTGCAACGATGCAACATATTTTCAACAGATGCAATAAATTATTCAAATCTTGTGTAAATTCGGCGTTTTACGTCGCATACGGGCATTGTAATTGGCGGCATACGCAACAACAACGTTATAGTTAGGCTCAGCTGGAGCGCTCGCCTAATCATGTCAGACAGAAATTCGCAAAGACCGACATTAAAAACCATAGCCGAGCTGACCGGGCTGAGCCAATCGACTGTTTCATTGTCACTTCGTGATGGCAACAAGTTAAAAAAAAGCACCATCGACAAAGTGGCAAAAGCAGCCGCTCAAGTTGGCTATGTACCCAATCGTGCTGGCGTTCGACTGCGCACGGGTCGCACTAATGTACTCGCACTGGTGTTGTCTACCGACGAAAACAGTATTGACTTTACTCGCTCCCTTATCCATGGCATTGGTACCGAACTTCGCAGTACGCCTTTTCATTTGAATGTTATTCCGGAGATTGATCCGAACGACCCGGTTGTCTCAGTCCAACATATAATTGAGAATCACGCTGCAGATGGGGTGATTCTTACGCACACAAGCGCACGTGACCCACGCGTGCAATTGCTAATGGATGCAGACTTTCCGTTTGTGTCGCATGGCCGCACTGAATTTTATTCACCGCACGCCTATCATGATTTTCCCGCCGAGCAGTTTGTTGAACTCTCGGTAGAGCGTCTGGTAGCTAAGTCTCGCAAGAACCTGCTCATGGTCGCCGTGGACAATGGCACCACCTACCATGCCATAGCCATTAATTGCTTTCACAAAGCAATGGCAAAAGCCAATTCAACCGGCGATGTGTTCAACAATTCTCAAGTACTCAGTACTACGCAAAGTGTTCGCAAGTTAGCTCATCAGTTGGCAGTTGCAGAAAACCGATACGATGGAATCATCTGCAATAGTGAGCTAACTGCGCTTGCACTGATCGGTGGATTGCAAGACAAAGGGTTGGAGTTGGGTAAGGATTTTGATCTTGTTTGTCGCCAGACTTCTGAAATCCTGCCACTGCTCTACCCGCAATTGGATACAGTGGCTGAAGATCTTCGAAAAACCGGACGCGAGCTGGCCCGACTACTGCTTGCCAGTATTGATGGCGAACCTGTGGAAAACTTGCAAAGCATGCACGAACCGATACCACATTGGCGAGCCGGTTAATATCAGGATGCTCCCGATCGGCTAATGGTTCTGTTTCTGCCTCTGAGCACCAGTTTTTCGTTTGGGTGTTTATTGCCGTGCTCAACCTGATCGTTACCTGCATACAGTTGGCACAGTACGGTCTTTCTTAATTTATCTGACCGATTTGGCATTGACCCGTGCAGGGTCAAATAATGAAAGAAAACAACGTCACCGGCTTTGGCGTCTACAACGGTTGCATTTTCAATGGGGTAAGCATCAAGCACCTCATTGTGTTGTCGACCATTTGAACCTTTTATTCGACCGAGTCGATGCGAACCCGGATAGACGCGCAAACATCCCATTTCATCCGTTGCATCGCTGAAATGCACGATACCTGCAACCATGGTGTCGCGTTCGGTCGGAAAATAGCTCCAATCCTGGTGCATTGGAAAAGGTGATCCGTTTACCGCTGGTTTTTGAAAAAGTTTCGTATGGTGCAGGATGATGTCTTCACCAAGAATCTGACAGGTAATATCAAGAAAAGCTGGCGTCAGCAATGCATCCAGCCATGCTCTGGAGTACTTTTGCACATTGTGAGTATGTAGAATTGTGTCGTTACCTGAAGCAATTTTTTTCGTTTCTGTACCATCCCATGTGGCGTCAATAACATCACCACTGGCTTTGATCTGCTCGACGATAGCATCGAACTCTAATTCGAGCGTAGCCATTACTGCTGGAGAAAAAACCCCTCGGGCAAGGTAGTAACCATTTTCACCGAAAGACCGGGCTATATCATTATCAGATCGAATACTGGCTTGCGCAGGTTCATTCATGGCTTAACTTTACAGTTTTGGGCTAAAAAGTTGAAATTCGAAAGCTTAAGAACAATCGACCGTACGCAACAGCACGGATATCGCCACTAAACAGCGACAAGACGTTAGCGAAGGGTTATCAGTTACTAAAGCTTTGCTGAATTTCACAACAATTACTGCCCTGCAACACATTATTCTTCACTGCAAACGACTATACTCACGACCCTACCAATTCTTCCCGGCTACGACTTTGTCCTCTGATCTGTCCAAATTTGCCGAGCTTGGGTTAGCGCCCACGCTGCTCGATGCGATTGCCGATACCGGCTACACAACGCCTACGCCAATTCAGGCCAAAGCGATACCGCTGGTGCTTGCTGGTGGTGACTTGCTGGCGGCGGCTCAGACCGGAACTGGCAAAACAGCCGGATTTACCCTGCCGCTGCTGCAGCGCTTGCAAGAGTCTGCCAAGGGCCGCGCGCGACCCGGAAGACCACGTTGCCTTATCCTGACACCCACTCGCGAGCTGGCGGCACAAATTGCAGAGTCGGTACAAACCTACGGCAAGCATTTGCCGTTGAAATCTCTGGTGGTTTTTGGTGGCGTGAACATTAATCCGCAAAGAATGGCCATGCGCAAACCGATCGACATTCTTATTGCAACCCCTGGTCGACTGCTCGATCTGGTTGGACAGAACATTGTCAATCTATCCGAGATCGACATTTTGGTGCTTGATGAAGCCGATCGTATGCTTGATATGGGTTTTATTCATGACATCAAAAAAGTGCTGCGGCTACTACCATCAGCTCGTCAGTCGCTATTGTTCTCAGCCACCTTTTCAAGTGACATTAGAAAACTGGCCCACAAGTTACTCGACAACCCACAGGAAGTATCGGTTACACCACGAAACACCACAACAGAACTAGTAGATCAAACGGTGCACATGGTAGACAAGTCGAAAAAACGCCAACTGCTGAGTCTGCTGATAAAACAACACGACTGGTCGCAAGTGTTGATCTTTACGAAAACCAAACACGGTGCAAACCGCCTGGCAGAACAACTCGGAAAAGACGGTATCGAAGCGCTGGCTATCCATGGCAACAAAAGTCAGGCAGCAAGAACCAAAGCATTAGCTAAATTCAAAGATGGATCGTTACAAGTACTAGTGGCAACCGACATAGCTGCTCGCGGCATTGATATAGAACACTTGCCTAACGTGGTTAACTACGAGTTACCTCATGTATCCGAAGACTATGTTCACCGTATCGGTAGAACTGGTCGCGCCGGTAGTACAGGTCAGGCAATTTCACTTGTCAACATCGATGAAATCAAACTGCTAAAAGGCATTGAGAAGCTGATTGGTAAAAAGATTCCACAGGTTGAAATTGAAGGATACACCGGCCACTCAGAAGCACCTGGTTCAACCGTAGTAGAACGAAAACCACGACCACCGCGAAGAAGTCGCTCCGACAGCGGACAGAGCCGAAACGCTCAGGGCAGCAATGGTACTTCTGGAAAACGTCAGGCTGCAAGTGGTCAGTCGAGGCGTGCTCGGAATGGCGCTCAGGGCGGAAGAAGTCAGGGTGGCGGTGGTTATAGTGGTGGTTATGGTGAAAATGATCAGTCCGGTAACCGCCAGACCGGCAACACCAGTTCGAGAAATCGACAAGGCGCAAATGGCAACAGACAAGGCGGTAACGCATCGTCTGGCAATCGGCAAAATGGTGCCGATAACTCAAGGCGTCAACAAGAGGTCAACGGCAATCGTCTTGATAGTAATGCTAACTCAGGTAGCCGCCAACGCAATCATCACAACTCGACAGGCAATTCGAAGAACAGGCAAGAGGCCAATGGTAATCGCCGGGGTAACAACTCGTCTGGGAATCGACGACGCAGGGCGTCTTAGTCGCTTCGGTCCTGTCCGGTTTTCTAGCAATCACTTAGCTATAGTCGAGTGAATCCATCGCCTCTAAAATACTGGCACGCAGTGTTGTAACAATAAAGTCAACTTCTTCTTTTGTGATGATAAGCGGCGGTGACATGACATTCAAATTGCCAATGGGTCGAACCATCAAACCTTTCGCATCAGCAATATCGGAAATCACCTTGCCAATATCGATAGTATCTGGAAAGTTCTCGCGGGTCTCTTTACTGCTTACAAACTCAACACACTGCATTAACCGATGACCTCGTACCTCACCAACGATAGGGAGATCGATGAGCGACTTAAGCTGTTCACCAAAGTAATCACCAACCACACGAGCGTTCTCAAAAATATTTTCTCTTTCCATAATTTCAATATTCTTAAGTGCCGCAGCACAGCATACCGGGTGACCAGAGTAGGTATAACCATTGGAAAAATAACGGCCTTTGCCCTGAGCACTGATGACGTCGTGTATTTCATCTGAATAAAGGGTTGCTCCAAGCGGTAAATAACCAGAGCTAAGCCCTTTTGCGCAGGTAATAATATCGGGTTTAATACCAAATACATCTTCCGATGCAAACCAGTGCCCGAGTCGGCCAAATGCCGTGACCACTTCGTCAGAAACATAGAGCACATCATGCTGCTTGCAAACCGCGTGTGTACGTTGGTGGTAGCCTTTTGGCGGCACAATTACGCCACCGGCACCCAGAATGGGCTCGGCAAAAAAAGCGGCAACCTTATCCGGTCCAATATCCAGTATTTTCTGTTCAAGTTCGTCGACCAGAAATTCAAGAAAAGCCGCTTCTGACTCAAACCCTTTGGCCCGGTAGTAGTTGGGGTTGGACACATGGTGAATATCGTCACGCTTGTAGTCAAACTCTGGCGGATGATCAGCCTTTTTGCCACCAATCGACATTGCGACGTAAGTACTGCCATGGTAAGACCCGTCACGAGCAATGATGTGTTTCTTGTTATGCAGGCCACGACAATTCTGATAGTACTGAATCAAACGATAAGCGCTATCAATTGCCGTGGAACCACCACAACTGTACATCACATGATTCAGACTTCCAGGTGCCAGTTCCGCCAATTTAGATGCCAGTTGGGCCGCTGGCACAGTGGTGGTATCAACAAACGGGCTGGCGTAAGCAAGCTGTTTAACTTGCGCTGCAATTGCATCGGCCATCTCTTCCCTGCCCTGACCAATGTTGGTACACCATAAACCACCCACTGAATCAAGATAGCGGTTACCTTCTATATCAATCAGGTAACAACCTTCGGCTTTTTCCATGATCATTGAACCTTCCTGCGGAAAGGTATCGAACATCTGCCACGGATGTGTAAAGTGATCATTGTCTTGTTGCCAAATAGTTTTAGCAAAGTTGCTAGCAGATTGATTGTCAACAGCCATGTGTATTCTCGTTGTTGTTGCTACGAATCCTTATTCGCAGACTATTTTCATTGAACTTGTCGATTGAGCTCGATTAATTTAAGTTCAGCCAGTTAATAAGGGTTACTGATTCGAATCAACTGACTTAAATCGACTCGCGTGAGCACAAAGCATCTCATACAATATGTTAGCGCCAAGTACCGCCGTATTACCAGAGGTGTCATACGGGGGAGACACTTCAACAAGATCGGCACCGATAATATTCAATCCGTATGTGCCTCGCACAATTTCCAACCCTTGATGTGAGGTTAAACCACCAGGTTCAGCAGTGCCCGTACCGGGCGCGTAAGCCGGGTCGAACGAATCGATATCAAATGAGATGTATACCGGATGATCTTGCATTTGCTCTCGTACCTCTGCCATTAGTGGTGCCAAAGACTGATACCAGATATCTTCAGCCTGGACGACGCGAAAGCCCTGTTTACGTGACCAGTCAAAATCATCAAGCTCATACCCGGTAGCGCGCAGGCCAATCTGAATAACTTTTTCAGGGTTCACAATGCCTTCTTCAACCATGCGTCGAAACGGCGTGCCATGCGCTATTTTTTCACCGAACATATGCTCGTTAATATCAGCGTGCGCATCTATGTGAATCACACCAACCGGGCCGTGCTTCTTCGCCATTGATCGGACTATAGGCAGCACCAGTGTGTGATCACCACCTAAGGTGAATGGGACGGCATTGTGTTGCAAAATACCGTCATAAAACTGCTCTATTATTTGTACGCTTTTTTCAAGGTTGAAAGCATTGATAGGCACGTCACCAATATCGGCCACCTGTAAATGATCGAACGGCGATATCTGCATCTTCATATTGTAAGGACGAATCATTGTTGACTCTTGACGAATCTGACGCGGTCCAAAGCGCGTGCCTGACCGATGCGATGTGCCAATATCCAGACCAATACCAACGAAACAGGCATCCAAACCGTTGGCATCACTTTGTGATGGTAGCCGCATCATGGTGCCAGGACCTGAGAAGCGCGGCATTTCATTGCCGCCAAGTGGTTGATTCAAACTCATGGGATTTAGTCAGATCCGTTTAGTTGATGCCGTACTGTGATCGATAGTGCTCAATTGCTGCTACCGTGTCGGCGTGCTGTGTCTGTTCTGATAAAAATTCAACGATGGTGCTTAACTGAGCGATAGTAATAACCGCAACATCATTATCCTGCTCTATCTCTTGTATGGCGGAGAGTTCACCAAGGCCCTTTTCTTGTCTGTCAATGCTCACACACACCGCCGCTAGCGACGCACTGGATGCGTTGATAAGTTCTACGCTTTCGCGAATAGCCGTACCTGCAGTTATTACATCATCAATAATTAGTACTCGGCCGGTCAATTGGGCACCAACCAGCGAACCACCTTCACCGTGTTCTTTGGCTTCTTTGCGGTTAAATACCCACGGTTTATCAATACCGTGCTTTTCATATAGAGCAATCGACACCGCGCTCACCAGTGGAATACCCTTATAAGCAGGCCCGAATAACACGTCGAATTGCACGCCCGAATTCACAATAGCATCAGCGTAAAACTGACCCAGCCTGGCAAGTCGCATCCCCGAGTTAAACAAACCGGCATTGAAAAAATAGGGGCTGATACGACCGGATTTCAGCGTAAATTCACCAAAACGCAACACATCAGCATCGATCGAAAACTGTATGTATTCACGCTGATAGTCTTGCATCGGTCTGCTCTGTCGGTAGTTGCCAGATTATTACACAAGTGCATTGTGCCAGCACAGCATCGATTGTGGCTAAATTCTTTGGTAATCTGTCGCACAACGTCATTTCTAAGGCTGTGAATCGATGAATGAATCCAACACCTGCCGGTCGAATACCATTTATGCACACAACTTCACACACAACGATGGCCAAATACCTTCGTTTCGCTATTGCCATGTATTTTTGATGTGGTGTTTTAGTTTGCTATACAGCTTATTGTTAACGTACCGATTATTATCAATGCGCAGTTTATTTCGACTATACAGTTTCAAAGCCAGGCCTGATCACTTATCTGCATTGTTCTCACCTGCTTTGCTAATGTGCAGCTGCTTAAGCCTATCAATCTGTGACGTGCAAGCAAACTCTTTACTTGCGTCGGATGAATACACCACGGAAAAGCGAGCCGTTACGGCTGAACAAATAGTCACTGGACTCAATCATCCATGGTCCATAGCTTTCATATCAGATAACGACTGGCTGATCACCGAGCGCAGTGGTACGCTGCGTCGAGTAATCGACGGTAACTTGCAAGAACAACCGATCACAGGATTGCCAGAAATAAATCCTGTCGGTCAGGGTGGATTACTGGATGTTGTACTTCATCCTGAATTTGATAAAAACCAATGGGTATACTTGTCCTACTCCGCTAAAAAATTACTGGGCTACGGCACAGAGGTGGCGCGAGGCAAACTGGTAGAGAACGAACTACAGAATGTTGAGACCGTTTTCAAAGCCACACCAAAGGTGTTGGGTGGTCGCCACTTTGGTTCCAGACTGGTATTTGATGACAACGGATTTTTATATATTTCGCTCGGAGACCGCGGGTCAAAAAAAACAGCCCAACAACAGAATAAACATCTTGGCACCATTATCCGATTACACGACGATGGTCGCATTCCCAAAGACAATCCATTCGTCGATGTTGCCAACGTTCTACCAGAAATATACAGCTATGGTCATCGCAATGTACAAGGCATGGTATTCGATAACCAAACCAAAACCTTATGGGCACACGAGCATGGCCCTCAGGGTGGCGATGAGTTGAACCAGGTACTTGCCGGACAAAACTACGGCTGGCCTACCATCACTTACGGAGCAAATTACGGTACTGGCACCAAGATTGGTGAAGGAACAGATAAACCCGGCATGTTGCAACCAAAAACTTATTGGGATCCATCAATAGCCCCCTCTGGCCTGGCTATTGTGGATAGCCCTAGGTACTCTGAATGGCAAGGTAATCTGTTGGTCGGTGCGCTGAAATTCCAGCTCATTGCCCGTCTTGAGCTTGATGAAAATTCAGTTACCCATGAGGAGCAAATGCTGGCAGGCAAGCTTGGCCGTATACGCGATATTCGTCAGGGACCAGATGGTTTTATCTACCTGCTTACCGATTCTGATAACGGTTCAATTTATCGTTTACGATAAATT
>CAYTJF010000024.1:0-9713 GCA_964437945.1 uncultured Granulosicoccaceae bacterium | reverse complement strand
TATCTACCTGCTTACCGATTCTGATAACGGTTCAATTTATCGTTTACGATAAATTCATATTATAGATGTATCGTTTACGATAAATTCATATTGTTAATGTATCGTTTACGATAAATGATGTAACGATCAGCTATTACAGAATTGGATAAGACCCATCTTCATCATGCGTCTCGATGCCTGTTAACGCCGGAGTAAAAACACAAACCAATCTCACGTCTGAGATCACATCTAACCGATGACGATCATGTTTGTCCAGGGTGTACATACTACCGGGTGTCAAACGAAACACTTGCCCGGTGTCCAAATCAGTTACATCAGCCTCGCCTTCTATAACAAGATTGGCTTCGATATGGTTCTTGTACTGCATTTCAATGCTCTGCCCAGCTACGCACGTGGTTTGGGTGAGCGTGAATCCAACGCCGTCATCACGTAGGAGGTATCGAGCACTTGACCAAACACCAGGTTTCTCCTGATACCCGCCAGCAGATTTAATGTCATCCAGAGATTTTACTATCACAAGCGTTGCGCCTTTTCGTTTATTCAGCTTCTTAAGTTTTTACTCGGACAAACCAGTGTTGTCAATAAAGCGCATGCCCAACTGAGCGATGAACAGCAAATCATTTTTCAATTTGCTAACACTGCCAGCAAGGCCACCATCAACTAAGCCGATCAAATTACTAACAAAAAAGGCGACTCAAAAGAGCCGCCTTTGATTTGACTGAGCACAAGATGTGTGTCAATCGATTCGCTAATTAGCGAGATGTAAGCATAAAGCTGATTACTGCTTACGGGCTGTCGAAGATAGCGCTTCACCAACATTCTTGACAATAGTCGTCAGACCTTCTTGAGCAAGCTTGAACATTTGCGTCTCAGCTTGCATTTCAGCTTGTAGCGCACTCATCTTCTCGGCCTGAGCCTGCTGCGCTTCTGCACCTTCCCCACCTTTACCTGCATTTGCAGAAATTTCACCAGCCAGACCAACTGATCTTCCAAGATGCTCACCAGCAACTTCGCCCAGGGCTTTGGCCAAAGCAACCAACCAGTTACCACCAGCCTGACCTCTGACTCCGCCCTCAGTACCGCCTTCAGCTTCCTCGTTCATCATTTCGTCAGCAGCATCTGCCATACCCCTTACCAGATCCATGAGGGCATCACCCATCTCTTCCTGGGTTGCCTCTTCAGCTTCTGGTGTGCTAACCGCTCTTTCGTCTGCAACCGCACCATCGATTGCTTCGCCAGCCGCATCTTTTAAAAAATCTGGTAGTGGTGAGTCGTTGACAACTTGCTTAATAAGATCAGCGAAAGTGATGCCAAGTATATTGCCGATGGCACCGTTTACATCAGAACGTCCGAACTGCTCGATTAGTTCTGCTAGCTGATCTTTACCAACCGCTCCAACTTCAGAAAAGGCGTTTTGATTTCCACCTACTGCTGCATCTACAACTGGGCTTGAATCCAACATGATAGTTCTCCGGTTTGAGTTAAGTTAATTCGATTATCGTTAAGCCAAGTTAATTACAGCAGCTTTTATTTATTCAAACCATTGGGAATTGCACTAGCTAGGGTTAGTACCTACCTGTTGTTTTTTAGGTAGTGGTTTGCAGTTAATAGAGGTTTACTGTGCTACCCACAACTCTCGAACTTTGTTATCAACAACCAATGCAGACCAATGCGGGCCATATGACCAAATTTGCTCTAAACCAGTGTTTATGATTTGTTCTGGTTGGCCATATTTATCCACTAGTTGTTGAGTATCGCTATCCAGTTTACCAACGGTGACAAGTTTAACTTCGTCGTCAAGAACCAATCGAGTTCTGCCTTCATTATCGGGATAGATCTTTGCACCAATACCGCTATACGATTCGAGTGCCTCTGCTCCCCATGATTTGACCAGCTTGTGCGCTTTTTTACTATTGATGTTATCGCCAGGATTTAAAGCCAATTTCAGCGGTAGATGCTGCACTGAGAAGGATTCTATTTGATTCACACAATTTTCTTTGTCAATGAGTTGCCGACAAACCATCACCTGATAATTTTTTGGTAACGCAGATAATTGTTCCGCAAGCTTTGTCCAATGTTGCTTTGCTTGTTCAGGCCGACCATTCTCCTGTAGCAGTCTTGCGTAGTTGTACGTCAGGTTGTGTGGTACATCAGGCGTATTAGCCTGTTGCTCCAAAAGTTCCAGCGAGTAGGAGTCCCACGGATTCTTCAAGCGCTTGTCCTGCATGGTGATAATCGCGTCTAGAGCCAAAAATTGAGGCTGTGCATCCCAATTAGGTATTTTCTCTATAACAGCGCGTGCAGACGAATATTCCTCCAAAAAAAAATGTGCGGTGATTAGATTCATCCGAGTGGACAAATCATTTTCCGAATAACTCAGGCCTTTAGTAAGCAGCTCGACAGCTGTTTGCAAATGCCTGCGTGCATTTTCTGGTAACTTTGTAATTATACTTCTGGGTACGCTAACCGGAAATCCCGCATCGAGATCCAGTAAATCAGGAAACCAATAACGATACGCAATCGCTTCATCCATTGCCGCACGCGCCAATTGCAGATGCACATACCCCCGATTAGTCAGGACCCGGTCTGATTCATATATTTTGTAGAAATCTTCCAGTAAAACCAGCGCATTTTCGTAGTCACCAAAATGGGCAAGCCGAACCCCGTATCGAAAAAACTCAACATGCGCTTCAACCGATTTATAGCTCTTTCGCAGGTAATCGATTCGCTCCTGAGGAGATGCATATTGGCTTCCACTGATAGTGTTAGTCTGCTCGGCCCAGTGTTCAAGAAAATTAGCGGCGCCACCAACTTTTGAAAATATCGCAGACGTATCGTAACCGGCCAATGAAGCGTGGATAAGCCCTTCCTCATCGGCTCTGAGCTCCAGTGTTTTGCGCTCTGCTGATTTGCTGCTATCCAATGAAAAAACGGCACTGTCGGCGGACTCAGTTAATGCCAGGAACGCCTGTTGATGTGAAAAATCATTTTCAATAACGTGTTTTAGTTCGTGTCCGAGTACAAAAGCCATGCGTGCATCTTGCTCATATAAACTACCATCGCGATTGTAAATAACATCAATTGCACCGGTAGTCAGAATTATATTTCGGTCTTGGAGTGCTATAGCCCAGGGAGTGGATTTACTCTCAATAATGTACAGCTTGGAGGGATGAACAATCGATTTGTTAGCTCTTTTTACGTCCTCAAAAATCTCTTGTACCCGACCTACCATACGTGCGTCGGCAGGCGCCTGTTTATGATTCTTCAGCCAGGTGTTTACGTTTGATCTTGCACCTGCGTTAAGCAAACTAGAGCTGAAGGCAAGCAGTAAACCTAAAGCTGTTATCAAAAGGATACGGTGTGGTTTTCCTCGCATAAGTTTTAACCTACTGCATTAGCAGTTTAATGTCGTTAGCCTGATTTAATAGTTCACTGGCTATTTCGAATTCTTCAGGTCCATTCAGGTCGGCTTGCAGTAGTTCAGATAGTATTTTACTGGCAGGCGCTTCAGTGACAGGTTGCGCAACTTTGTTGGCAAGCACCAGCGATTGTTCCAGAGGTTTAACGTCTGAATTCTCAAGTGCGTACTCAGCCGCCACTCTTATTGATTCAACAGAACTTCCAGCAATAAACCAATCCATTTGTTCTGCTGCACCAGCCATATCTTCTAATGCAGTGCTAATAGTAGCCAAATGCGTATTTATTACAGCCTCACCCTCACCGGCACTAATCGCATCGCTCATACTCATGGCACTGGTTTGAACTTTACCGGACAGGTCCTTAAGGCTATCGGGTATGGAACCTTGTTGCGCCGAAGTTTGAGCAGCTACCAATGTGCGCAAAAACTGCTGTGTCTTCAAACTTTCACCGGCATCAACGAGCAACTTTAAATCTGTAGCGATAACGCCATTGTTAAAAGCACCCTGAGCAGCGTTTGTAGTATCTGCAAAGCCAAATGTTGTGCTCTCTGGCGCTTCTATGTAAGCCACTGTTTGCGCCGCCCGATCACTCAATTCTGCAGGCATGGTTGCGATCACTTGCGCCTCTTCCGGGTTCAACCCCGGGTTGGGCCCCGTGTTCATCAACGTCGGAATTAACACCACGGCTAAAACGGCAGCTGCCACACCCGGTAGCAACCACCGCTTGAAAATAGTCGAACTGTTCGCTGCCGGGGTGTCAACTTGCGTTTGTTCATCCACCAATACAGGTTGTGCATCGATTGCATGAACCTGCGGAGTATCTGACGATACGGAGGGTTGTTCCTCTTGTAATATCACATGACCTATAGATTGCTTATTGATTTTGTTCATGATCGTATCGATTGATGCCTGCGCATCAGATGTTCTGGTAGCCTGGTAATGCTTATATATATTTTCAGCTAGCACTGTATCGGTTCGCGCAGATGCGTCTGCAGTTATATTCAAATCGGTCTCTGATTGGTTCGTTTGTGCATCGACAGATCTGTTGCGTTGATAACGCGCATAAAGTGCTTCAGCGGACATGGAATCTTTTTCGTTATCGTTTGAATCGTTTGCCATGATATTAATTCTGCATGTATTCAGTGAGGCTCTTCTGCAACGATTTTTGTGCAGTTCGATAGCGCGTTTTCATTGTATTCACAGGCTGACCAAGTAGTTCGGCGAAATAATCCCAGGTAAACTTCTGCGACTTATTCAGCCTTTGAGCTTGTGTCCACACTACAAACACAAGCAGCTCAATCTCTTCCAATGCACTGTTATCTCCAGTTGTCCCGACTGTCATCAGCTTGTGCCTTGCGGATTCAAAAATCGCCGCAGTCTGTTCTTCGGTTAAATTGTTCAGTTCGGCCAAATGGCGCCATTCAAGACGTCGTGTTGTCTCCCAGTACTCAGATTCGTGTCGTAACAACCACGCAGCTCTCTGCTCAACTGGTAGTGCTGGAATAAGCACTCCCGATAAATACTCAGCCATTGCATCCGTGCCGACCTGTTCTTCTGCGTTCTGCGCAGGGTCTTCATAATTGTCGGTGTAGTAATCATTATCACTTTCAGCAAAATCACTCGTGGTTCGGGCAGCCTGATTGTCTACAAAAACTTCTTTATCTCGGCCAGTTTTTCTATAAAAGTCAATTCTCACATTGCTGTGAAGCTTCGACAAATAGTGTTCAAATTTTCCTTCGTCTCTGTAGCGAGGCAGGCTTGCAGCGACTTTGGTCCATAATTCCTGCACTAAATCAGATGCAATATTTTTATCGTGCACCTTTGCCAGATACCGATCAAACATTTGCTGATTATGCCGTTCTATCAGCACGCGCAAGGCGGCGTCACTTTCGCCTCGGTGCTGTACATAAAGCTGAATCAGCTCGCTATCACTGCTGTCTTTAAGATCTTTTTTGGTCATTGGGGATAACGTCATCCATCGTAGAAAGTTTGCTAACGCTGAAAAAATACCTGAAATTCAGGTTATTTACGCCAAATTTGGTGAACAATCGCACAGATGTGCTAGAAATGGAATGAAATTAAGTGCTTTTTCAGCATCAAGAGCTGATGCTGCTGAGAAATAGAGTGAATTTTAGCTGAAGCTTTGGCTCTCTCTTTTGCTGTTCTAAGGAGGGGTCAGATTCAGAGTGAAAGGCGCGGTGTCATCTGGTGGCGGGGTAGTACCATCTGCCGTTGCCAGCCCGTAAATAACCGCCGCGGCAACCACTCCACCAGCGATCATCCATTTCTTGTTGAACCGGCTGGGTTCAGGGGGTGTATACGCAGGGGTTGTTTCGGGTGTCGCAGGAACAGCAGCTACGGTAGGCTCTGACTGGTCTTTGCACTCACCAAAACACCAATTTCCGTAAACATTGCCTTCAAAAGCCGGTTTCTGCTTACCGTTACTTTTTTCGATAACCCGGTTAGCGACGGTTTTATGAGCAACCTCTATGATTTCGTCTGGCTGCTCTCTCAACACATTTAACAATTCTGCTGTGTAAGTGCCGTTGCGACCATCACCGTCTTCAGCCACCTGCCCATAGCCTGCAGCGTAACCAACGAAGACACCATAAGGAATTTCCTCTTTGGTTAGACCGTTGCGTGTTGTGCGGTAGCTATTTTCGAGTGGATTGTCTCGACATGCATCAAGCAGGGCAATGTTGACCCCATTCGGATTTGCATTTTCCAGTACCGACGTTATTCGCCGTAAGCTAACGGCGCGATCAGGCAGATCGACTTCACTTGCTATGTTGTGCTTGACAGGAATGAGATAGTTGGCGCGCTCGAATCCCATGCCGTGCCCAGCATAATAAAACATCGCGGTTGCGCCTTCGGGCAACTGTCGTGCAAAGGCATCCACGGCGCGCTCGATGCCAATTCGATCTAGATCGAGTGCGGCAGCACCGCCATGAATTTTGTACCCCATCGATTGGAGTTGAGCAGCCATATCGGTGGCATCGTTAATAGGATTGGCCAGAGCACCTGAAGCGTAGTTGCTATTACCAATGACAAGCGCATGCCTTTCCGTCGCAAATACAGTCGTCGAGCTAAAGAAACACAGTGAACAGATTAGTATGATACGGCTTAGTATTATGTGGCGCATTTTTCTTCCTCACGCAAGTTGTGCAAGCACCTGCCCTCTGAGTGCCAAACACCCTAATTATCAGCTCTAGGCCTAGCCAATGCAAGCTCATGAATTACTCGCAATTTAGCGATGACCATCGCACTGTGATCAGCACGTTGGTCAGCAAGGCCTGGCAAATTGTCACTCACCAATAGTATAGGAGACCACACGCGCAACCAGATTTTCACTGGTAGCCTGGTTATACAGCGCATACACTGCATCAAAATTTTTGACCGGCAACTTCTGGAAAATACGTGCCTGATAAATCTCAGGCAACTTGCTTAGCACGTCCTCTTGGCTGAGTAGGCAAATAAACCCTTCGGACGAACCAGCACTGTTTGCGAGAAATTTGAAATGCTTTTCATCTGGAAAAGTCAACTGCTGACTCGCATACACCCAATAACGCCTTGCGTATTTGTTAGGAAACACTTTAATGATATTCCCGTCAGCTTGCTTGTGGTAGCAATTCAGATAAGCATCGACTTTTGATTGCACCTCCAGGCCAACCGTATCCATATACTGAACGCTATTATTTTCACCGGACCCTTTTACAACCATACTCAAAATATGCTCTGGCGGACTGGTAACTGAGTATTGACGGCCAATCGCATTTGCAGCGAGTGTGGATTGGTTCCCGGTTGCCGGATTCATGGTCAGCCCTGACTGAACGCTATTCTCTGCAGTGGCGAGTTCAGGAATAACCAATAATGAATCGTCCACGGTACTCGGCTTTATTGCTGTGCCATGATAATGGTTGATGGTACACCCGCTCAGCACAGCCATAACGACTAGAAAAACAAGGCGCTCTTTGAACGCTAACTTACTCACAACTCATCGCTTCATCATAAGCAGAAAAGCCAGCATCATCTTTAAATCCGATAAGTTCATAATAGTAGTCTTTGCGTATTCTCATTAGTTCTCGCGCAATTTCAATTTGCGTGTTGTAGAAAATCATGGTGCGTGATTTTTCTAAAGTTACCGCTCGCGGTTTGTGCATATTTTCCTGATCAGATATTTGTACAAGACTCGGAAAACTCTCATAGCGAAACGTGGTATCAGCACCACTTTGCGTTACTGTGATAAAGGCACTTGAACCGAACGGATTCGGTTGTCCGGTATTGGGATCGTACGAGCACTGAATCTTTTCAAGGGTCACAACAGTGGACTGCGCAACCGAAGAATTCCACATGAGAGGAATACACGCCAATGCTATCGCTATCAACCGTTTCAACGGTGTATTAAGCAAACTCATTATGCTCCTCGATACGTAAGTATGTGTTTGGTCATTCGCCACATCACCCGGAAGTATTCAATTTCAATTGATACTCTGGCCCAATTACATCCTGCAATAGAGTTTCAATGCAGACAGTTCAATTGCTGCCCAAGTCAATACTGATCAAAAAAAACTGCCTAATGAAATACAGTTAGTTATTTTGCTGCGCTGGTTTCTAATTGGTTGGCCGAGTGCTAAAAGCCGCAGATTTTATATAGTTATCGTCCGTTTGCTCGGTTAGGAAATCGAATGCCTGCTCGACCGTTACGTTGTCAGCAGTATCAACCTGAGCACTATGGCCAACATTAGTAACCTCTTCAGCTGAAGTGTGGCTATTACCGCCGCTTGTGCCTGTGATAGATCGGTTACCCGATACCGCTGCGCCAGCGTTATTCTGATCAAGCTTTATAGCTTCGTTATAACGCTGAGCACCTTCACTGTTATCAAGAGCATTAGATTCAGCGATTTGATCGCCAAAACTACTAACAAACTGATCACCAGCGGATAGATAATCTTCATACCCGCTATTTCGTATATTGACCGAAGCGTTTGATACCTCAGGCTTATTGGCTGCATGTGCAGCCTCACTACTTACTAGACTGTTTGCTACATCTGCATCATCACTTACCGGCGAAGTTACTTTAATTTCTTTACTGGTAACATCAACCGCTGTTTTGTTTAACACTACCCCTGAGTTTTCAATTGCATCTCGAACAGACTGGTTTTCGATGCGGGCTTCATTGCGCGTTTGATCAATCGGCTTCTTGTTGATCTGATGACTTGACTCATCAGTGTTCTGTCTGTCTATACGCTGATAATTGTCTACTGGAGGCATACTTTTTCTCACAGATCGTGCATTCGAGTTATTACATTAACGAGAAACACGCGGCTTGAAAATTGGGACATTCCCCAGCTAGGGATTTCCCTAGTGGGCTGTGGCGAAGAAAAGTGTTACCGAAATTTCCAAACAGCTCACTAGCGATTTTCGCGAACAACTCTGAAACCAACGTGTCCATTGAGTTGGTCCGGCGGAACCCGTCCAGTGCGCGTTGATGGGCGTGCCCAGGTCGCAATGTAGTTGTACGCCGCTCCACGCGCCGAGTGCTCCTGAGCCATATCGTAATCACACTGTTCCTCAAGCCTGTTTTCATAGTTTTCCGAATACAGACTGCAAGTAAATTCGATGACATTACCGAGCATGTCGTACAATCCAAACGGATTAGGTTGCAACGACCCCACCGGGATGGTTCTGTCCCTGAACGGCATGCCAGTTGCAATACCACCACCGTAAGTGTTGTCAGTATCAAAATGTTCCTGATCATCTCTCAACGTATCACCTGTCCAGAAAAGCGTTTGCGTACCGCCGCGTGCAGCGTATTCCCACTCAGCCTCTGTAGGTAAACGATAGGTGTCACCTGTTGAGTTAGATAACCATTGCGTGTAGGCAACGGCATCACTCCACGCAACGTTAATTACAGGTCGTGTGCCCATACCCCAGTTTCTATCATTGGGAATTGATTGCAAGGCGCCTGGTTGACTGGCAAATTCATTGTATTGATCGAACGTAACCTCATAGCGTCCAATATGAAACGCCTCGACGCAAACCTCATGTTGGCGCTCATCATCCTGGCGAAACACGTCAGTAAGCGGACTGCCCATTAAAAAGCAACCTGAGGGAATTGATTCCAACTCAGGGAGGATAGTTGCAGTAGCCAATGGAGTGGCGGGACTGTCTGGCGCAGTTTCAGGGTTAACATCTACAGGGTTGGTAGTGTCGGTAGTGTCGGTAGTGTCGGTGGTGTCGGTGGTGTCGGTGGTGTCGGTGGTGTCGGTGGTGTCGGACGTGCCGGACGTGCCG
>CAYTJF010000023.1:9128-38187 GCA_964437945.1 uncultured Granulosicoccaceae bacterium | reverse complement strand
GGACAACGGCTGTGACGCTCTGAACCCGAACATATCATGTGGTTGGACCACTAGCGCATCGTTGGGTATCTGCAAAGCTTTAATGGTTTAGTCTAACGGTGGATAGACTTATCGTTGGCCCTTTGGTTGCTGAAGGCGTTATTGTTTAATATTGAAAAAAAACGTGTTGTAAAGCAGGCCATAGTCCTGACCGGGCTGGGTACTGCGAAACAATTGGAACCTGAACCGGTTTTTCAGCATGGCGTCATAGTTTGCCCAAATTTGCGGTGACTTTAGTGTGCCGCCGCCGATTAACACGTGCATGACAAATTGATTGTTCGATACGTACCCGATCGCTTTGAATCCGGGCGAGTCGAAAAAGCTCAGAGTGAATTTTGCTTTACCGGTAATCAACTTGCATCCGTAGGCGCAGATCGGATGCGTTTCGTTGCCTGTTGTTGCTACCAGGGAAGGTGTGGGAAGGAGCACAACGCGTTTGCTCCTGTCTATTGTTGTCGCGACCATATCAATCAATCGAGGCAGAGCAATACTGACGTTGCCCGGCGCCAGCCGATGTGGTGTTGAAAGTTGTGCTTTGGGGCCCGGCATGCCGGTTTGCTGGATAAGTTCGCCAATACCATTGGCTAGCTGGTTTGGTTTTAAATCACGTCGTTCAACGAATGGACGAATATCCAGCCCGCGCCGATCTTCGACCAAGGTGAAGCCATTGCGACTGGCCAGGGCGTGTAGATAGCGAAGATTTTCTGGCTGACACTCTGACATTTCGGGTGGCACATATAGCGCAAGCTTGCCGTTTTTGCCATCTGAGCGGACGATGGTTTTCAGGTTCAGATCAATGCGTTTGTCGCAATGCTGCATTATGTTGGATAAGCCGTTTATCCAGGATACGCTGTCTGCATTGACCTGATACTGTAGTGCTGTTGTCAAAACGATCCCCACCGCGCCGCGTCAGCGCGAGACTCTGAATTAGGGGATTTTGAAGCGAATATCGGGCCATTTGGCCCTAAAAACGTGATGCAGACCGCAAATTATTGCTTGGTATCGTACTCAGCCTGAGTGTGGGCTTTGATTGTCAGGGCATGAATAGCGCCTGATTTTATGTGCTCTTCGAGCACCGAATACACCATTTTGTGGCGATTGACCACGCTGACATTTTCGAATGCATCGCTGATGACCACGGCTTCAAATTTACTGCCTTCGGCTGTGACGGTAGCTTTGGCACCTTCGATCTCTTTCTCTACCAGGCCACTGAAAAAATCCATCCGCATGGGTTTCACACTCTACAGGTTTGAGGTCTGATTATACCCAATTGCACCTTTTGCCTGTTACACCACACTAAACAACTTAACAATTGAGTCTGTCCATTCAAAACGGTAAGTACTGGTAAGCAAAAAAATGGGCCCGACTGGCGGGCCCGATTTGGGGGTGAGAACGTGACACCATATTTTCTGGAGCACGTGAAAAGAGAGTAGTAGTGCTTGCTGCAAAGTCAATAAATCATTGATAAATACCAATATATTGACTTCTTGTGCGCATAATTTTTAACCGGGGTTGCCGTAGAATACGTATGAGGTGGAGTAATCGCTGAACTCGAAATACACCTTTTCTTCGCCGCTATCGACAGTGCCATTCAAATTGCCGTCAAGTACACCATACCCAAACCGGTATGGACGAGATTCGCCGGAGTCTGTTCCAGCTGCGGTGGTGAGCTTGTCTATTTTCATAAAACGCTTAACCAGTTTTTCACCGGCATAGACTTCAAGAATGCCATCGGTACCGGTCCAGTTCTGGACAGCTCGCCCGAGTTTGTTTTGGGATTCTTGCGTACAGCTGGTTAGTACTATGAGGCCAAGCAGGGCGAAAACAATTTTCATTCGAATACTTCCAAAGTTAGAGTCTTAAGCCTTAGTGTATCGGGTTGCGTATCGCTGTGAGTGGCGATTTTCGTCATTGTGGGCAATATTTCGTGAATTGTATGGTTTTAAATTGACGCGGATTGGCCACAGAGTTGCTTGATCAATCTAGAATAGACGCAGGATAATAACGAGGTTCCGGCGATGAGTGCCACATCACAAAGCTACGGTATCAGTGTGAAAATGCCGAAAGACGATCCGATGAGTGCACCCCACTTACTTGGTGAAGACTGGGTCAGCTCGCGCTGGTTCGATACCGCTGAGGAGCGAGACGCAGCGCTGGTTGAAATGCAGAACCATCCGCGTTACTACCGACGCGGTGATTTACCCAGTATTGTGTTGGAAAAAATAGATCCCGCGTAAGGTGCTCGTCTGAGCAACTACCCGAGGCACTTAGCAGAGGAACTTATATGCGCGGTTGTCCGTGGTATTACCCATACCAACGAGCTTAATGGTCAGGCGTTTTTGGGATAATCGTGTAACACAAAATCAACTTTAGTATCAGGTTGTACAGTGAAGCTATCGTTGTGAATTTCAAAATTCACCAGGGCGCAAGTGGCTAATCGGGTTGGTGAGTCAGGGTGTAGCTGACGGCCCAGGGTTTCCAGCCCGGGATTGTGTGCAATGATCATCAAGTGCTGCACATCGCTGCTGGTTTGTTGCATAAACTCGAGTATGGTGCCAGCTGACGCCAGGTAAAGCGCGTCATGAAACGCTATATGCTCTTCATCCAGTGAATGTACATCGATCATACACTCTCCCGTTTGCCGGGTGCGATTGGCAGCGCTGCATAATATGTAGTCTGGTGTCCACGATTGATCCAGCAAGCGCTGAGACATCATCGGCGCATCAATTAAACCGCGATCGCTAAGTGGCCGAACATAGTCTGGCAAACCTTTTTCGACCCAACTTGATTTGGCGTGACGTAGAAGTGTTAGTCTTTTCATTGCTTAGCAATAGATAGTCAGTGCATGCATGCACCGGATTTTACTCGCTCTTCTTGACGATAGCAGCATCGCTGGTGCGAATGTACCCACTGCCTGATTCTGTTACGATTTTATACCAGTCGTTCACTTGTCTGTCCAGCACAAACAAGGTGCCCGGAGCAGCACGCAGTATAAGCTTGGAGTAGGCTGCCGGTTCGGTGTAGATGCCTTTGGGGTAGTAGCTGCCAATCACCTTTATCTGCGTTCCGTCGCCGCTGTAATCCTGAGTTGGTCTAGGCGCGTTGGGGTCGATTGGTTTGAGCTCAAATTCACGATTAGTGTTGATCGGGGTGACCACCACGGGTACTTCTTCTGCTCCATCCAGGCGCACCGCTAAAGAGGATGACTGGGCTATGGGCGTCGATGGTATCTGCTCTGACGGACTAACAAAAGTGCTTGTCGAATTCTGGTAGCCCAAAATTAGTTCGGTTGGTATTGCCAGCACAGTACCCGGTTGCAGGTTACGTGGATTATCAATACTGTTAAATTCCGCTATTTCACGCCATGTACTTGATTGGCCGGTGACTTCCTTGGCGATAAGGCTGAGCCGATCACCGGATTGAACTGTGTATTCTACTAAATCCAGGTCGTAATTTTGGGTCACCGAGTACTCTTCCTCTGGGTATTCAGCGGTTGATCTCTTGACACTGCTCGCTGACTCATTATCACGAACTGGGGTTGCACAAGCCACCAGTAAAATGATTAACGGCACTGTCGAAATTAGATTTTTGTGACTCTGATCAATCATTGGTTCCGGATGTAACAGTTACCCCTGCGTTGTTATCGAACAAGGGCTAAATTAACTTTGATTGTTTGTCCGCTGGTAATGCCTACTATTCGACAATTTTACGTGATATTTAAAACCACTTGCCCGAGCACCGTAAGGTAGTAGAACTCGTTAATAGCGGTATTTATCGTGCCGCAGAGTGTATCACTCAGGTGCACAGTAACTATGAAGATCAAGCAACGATCGTTCCGTTACCTCGGATGGTCTAGTTCTAATTTACTTCTAGTCTACTTCGGGAGTGGGTTAGTGCTGTGTATCAAACTGTACGGTAAAGCTGAATTATACTTATAGTCAGCGAGTCTAGTTAGTGAGTCAATGAAAAAAGTTACCGTAAGCACGCGGGCCGTCGCCTGTCTCAACGGTTGCTGTAATGCCCCCGGTACTGGCATCAATTATTGACACTGTATTGCTGAACCAGTTGGCCACAAAGACACGCTTGTCGTCCGGATGTGTATTAACACCTTCAGGGTATTCACCCACGTCAATGACATCGATCACCTTATAATTTGTTGTATCAATGATACTAACACTATCGTCGTATTGATTAGTTACGAAGGCGCGTGAGTCCTGCAATGCAAGGCTGACGTCATAAGGCCGATCGCCAACATCAATGGTTGCAGCCGTTGTCATGTCGTGGGTGTTAATAACGCTTACAGAGTTACTTTGTACATTAGTGATGTATAACAGCTTGCCCTTATTGGCCAGGCTCATACCAAAAGGACGTTCGCCCGTGTCCGCTTGTCCAACAATGTCGAGTGAAGGAATATCGATCGCCATCACATTGTTATCGTCACGATTGCTTACGTAGAGTCTGTCTGAATTGAGATCGAGTGCCAGGCCAGATGGGGACTTGCCAACCGGTATGCTGGCGGCCTGCGTCCACTGCGGAATTTTGTAGACAGTAATATTGTTAGCGTACCAATCGGCTACGTATAAAGCCGTATTGCTGGCGACCAGTGCCAATGGTCCATCGCCTGTGTTGATGGTTTTTTCGACTTGTAGACTTGTACCATTCAAAACAGACACAGTGCCATCACCCGGGTTTGATACCAACACCCATTTTCCGTCTGGTGTAACCGATACCCCGGCTGGCTGATCGCCAACCGAGATGGTTTTAACAAGCGAATTGGTACTCGAATCAATAACACTGACGCTGTTGTCTTTTTGATTGGTGATAAAAGCCAACGGTCCTGCGTACACACTTCCACTTAGGTTGAGTGCCACTGATGCGAAAAATAAAACAAAAAAATAGTTCAACCTATTCAATATTCAACCTACTTAACATTCAAGATAAAATTTTTTAACGTAGGTGACTAACGCAGACACGTGAGACGCTTATTGTGTTTGCGCTGGTTGCCAATGTTGCCTGACCCAATCTATTCCAATTATTTTGATTCCAGCGTTTCTTTAAGGTGCGCCAACCCGGCTTTATATAAATCGGTTACCGCTTTCAGGGCCGCTTCGTCATTTAACTCTTCTGGTGGGTCATTGTTTGGGTAACCACGATAGAAAGCGCCTTTCCAGGATACCGTACTACTATTATCGTCATTGGCGATCACTGTTATTGAGGAAGAGTAGTTATTCACCGGCAAGATTTTCACATCGTGTGTTTTATCTGGAATTTTATAGGAGTACGTCATTTTCTCAGCATTGTATTTTTTCAGTGTCTCGTACACTTTAATGTCCGGTCCAAGGATGAGAACTCTTGTTGCGCCATCGGCATTACCGCCGTCAGATTCGGTACTTTCAACCATGGGCAGCCAGTCAGCATTACCAAAGTCTTTAACAAGCTCCCAAACTTCCGCAGCTGGTTTTGCAATTTCCACGCTCTCGGTGACTTTCTGGCGAGTGGGCCCGTGTGCCTGGGCTACTACTGTAATTGATAGCAGTGCTAACGCTATAAGAAACTGAAGTGGTTTTTTGTGTTGCATAGTCAATTATTTTCCTGTTCAAAAATTACTAATCCCAAAAAATACAGTACATCAGGCCAATCACTATTGAGCGATGGCTTGTCAATTTTTACCCGGCACCAGCGATTGTGGGGCATCAACGAAAATCACATCTGAGTCGGAGGCCTGGGTTTGCTCAAGATTGGACACTTCTGTATTGGAGCCGACATTTTGGCTTACTTGTCCGATGATTGGCAGTCCTTTACGAAGCTTGCGCCCGGCTTTGTCTGCTGAGTCATGCAGTTTTGCGTTATAGGGCATTGAAAATGATCGTGGCACGGTTTGTCCTAAACCGGCATCGAGATCAGTGCCCCACAAATACACTTTGTTTGGTTCATCTACGTGAATGGCATGCAGGTAAAACTTCTCGGGTAAGTCATTTTCAGTAGGCCAACCGAGCAGACCAGGCCAGGATTGGTAGGTGACCCAGAAAAAGCCGACGACCAAAACGTTCATGATGGTTTTAACCAGAGCGCTCCATGAAGAGTAGAGATTCAAGCTCAACAGCAGCAACGCGATCATGAAGTACGCAGCAAACAACCCATATATATTTAAATTCAAATTAAGAATGACTACGACTCCTGGCTGTAGAACGCATGATCTAGTTTGCGCACGGTTTTGTTATGGCACACTTTGTTATTGCAAGTCAAAGCCTGCTTGTGTTCCTGTTTGATAGGCATCAGTTAGGCACCAGTTTTTTTGGAAGTTGATTGACATTGGAAACTGAACCATCGCTGTTAAGCGTAAAGCGCACTGCTGTTTTTTCTTCACCCTTCTGGGCAAGTGTGGTTACACCGTAGTAAGCAATGGTATAAACCGGGTTAACCCGGGCAACCTTTACTGATACGGGCACCGACTCGTTGGTTTCAGACTCGTAGTAGTGAACGTTCACTATGTACTCGCCTGGTAACAGACCACGCATGGCCGCCACTTCCTGATTAAGTGGATTTTCAATCGTTTTTCCTGATACCACCAACGTGTCATTGAGCATACCTCGGTCATCCCTGTCCAGGTGGACAAGGCCTGTACTGCGATTTCTAAACCAGGTGATATGGCCCTCAGGGTCTTGAATCCAGGTGTCAATGTCATCCGGGTTGTTATCCGGCCAGGTTACGGTAATGACGTACTCCGCTTCGATATCAATTTTGCCTGTATCTTCAGCCGGGTTAAGAAATAATATAGCGATGAAAAATAACAGGATGAAACCCAATAAAATATTGAATAGCAGGTCTGTAAATGGGTCTGAGCCAGACATGGTTGGCCGTGACTTTCCACCGAGACGAATACCCACTGGCTAGTTGCTCGGGTTTTGCATAAGCCGGTTTCGTAACCGAATGAGCAGCGCTATCTGAAACTCTGCCTGCCGACCTAGAATAAGGTACTGGACACTCAGAAACGATGCACCAATTAAACCGCTCAGTGTCGTCAGCAATGCGGTTCCCATGCCGCCACTCATCGCAACCAGGAGCGCACCCAGACCTTCTGCACCGTCTAAAGAAATGTTCGACAGTGACGTGAATATCAAAATGAATCCGATGATGGTGCCGAGCAATCCCAGCCGTATCGCCAAATCGACGAGAAACCAGCCCAGATCAATTGGTGCGCGCAACGTATCAGCATGAATCTCGACGACCGAGTCACTGGCCTCACCATTGTTTGATGCTTCATTTGCTGGTAAGGGTCCAAGATCATTTATAAATGCACGAATCATTGGGTCGGTGGTAACGTCAATGTCTATGTTTTGTTTGTTTAGTATGCCCTGAATATTTTTAATGCTTTTTGATCGCCGATAAACGTGATAGGCCACATGGCAGGTTGCGCACAGAGCCAGCAGTGCAATCAGTGACGCCATATAACTTTTATCAAGCTGAATAACGCTGGTTATCAGTTGCTGGTCCCATGCAACATAAGCAAGGAAGGCACTGATGCTAACCACAAGAAACCAGAATTGTGAAAATAGGTGCGATTGCAAAGTTGTGCTGCTGTCTGGCGATTGATGTGTATTCATAACCCTTCTTCGACCAGAGCGCTTAGCGTCGGCCAGCTCTCTTTGGCAAGACTGATTTGATTTGGCGTTAACGTAAACTCAACGGCGGTGAGACGCATGTATTGTTCTGCCCACGGGCTACCGTGAACGTCCGACATGCCATACCAGCCAAACGCTCGTACGGGATCCTGAGCTACGCCAATGCCTTGTCGATATAAATGACCAAGATTAAGTTGAGCGGCGGCAAAACCTTTCGACGATGCATCCAAATACAATTGTGCCGCCGTTTTGTGATTCACCTGGGTGCCCAGTCCGAGGTAATGCAGGTTAGCCAGTTGATTTATGGCTTGCGGTGAGCCAGTTTCAACTTCTTCTTCATAGAAGCGGCGCGCCAACGCGTATTGACCACGGGCCATCGCTGTGAAGCTGTTGTCAGCACGCTGCGTAAAATACGTGATCGCGGCGATAGCAGCACCTGCCACCATCAGCACCACGAGCGCAAGCAATACGGCTTTATCACGTCTTCGAAGTTGTTGATCCATATTGGCTTTTTGCTGGTGGTGGATTTATGCATGTATAACGAGCTAAAGTGCAAGTAATGTTACAGTAAACCCAGAACGATACAATTTACGTGGTTGCCAGAATAGCGCTTATAAAAGCGGCAGCTTATGGGTCAAAAGTCTAATGAATTGGTGAGCACCGCTCCAGAGAATTTATCCAGTAGGGCGAAAGAACTCTCAATTTGCAATTGAACTGGTCAGGCAATTGGAATCATGAAGAAATCTACTTTAAGCAGGAATCTGACATTCAAAATGGAATCAGAAACAGGCACTTTATCGCATCGACAGCGAGTCGTTTTTAACGTGTTCATGTTGATGTTGTGTGTAAGTCTTGTGCTTGCCGTTGGATCAAGTCATGCGGCTTCATCAGATGATGAGCCAAACGCTCGGTGGGATTCTCTGAAGTCGCAGTTATTCGATAAGCGCGACATTATCGTTGATGCTGGCATTATTCAAATCGATGCGCCCGCTCGGGCATTCGATGCCGCCAGAGTACCGATCACTTTGCGCACATTAAAGCCACAGACCGAATCAAGTTATATCGCTAAATTGTATTTGGTTGTTGATCAAAATCCGGTGCCGGTCGCGGCAACGTTTAACTTTGAACCAAATAAAGGTTGGAACACCATCAATACCGAACTGCGTGTGAATGAGTATTCAGAAATTCGTGTGTTGGCTGAATTGAATACTGGCGAGGTTCACATGGCGCATTCATTCATTAAGGCGGTGGGTGGTTGTTCTGCACCACCAAGTAGTTACGAGCGATCGGATAAAAATAGTCTGGGACGCTTTGATGGTGGTGTTGATCGATTTATTAATCCAAAACAACCAGCGGCTGCCCGGTTTCGATTAAGCCACCCTAATGCCAGTGGAATGCAATTCGATCAATTTACCAGAACCTATATTCCGCCACATTATATTCACACCATCAAGGCCACGTTCAATGGCAAAGCACTATTTACCGTTGATACCAACTTTTCCTTAAGCCAGGATCCCGTCTTGGGCTTCAACTTTAAACCTGAGTCGGATGGCGAACTGTCTATCGAAGCGATTGATTCAAAAAGTCAAACTTACAAAGAATCCTGGGTGTTGGCCGGTGCGCAACAATAAATCATGGGTATAGACTGAACTTGTCCTGTCAGAACAGGTCTGTGGGGGAAAGGGTGCCCGGGAAAATAGAGAAACTTTTGGGAAGCATACAATGCTAAATCGATTAAAACGCTGCAGTGTCGTTGTACTTTTCACAATCTTGTTTGTCTCGCCAGCCTGGGCTGACGATGAACGTTGGCTGCAATTAAAAGAAACCTACTTTGGCGACAAAGACATTATTGTTTCCGACGATGTCATCGGAATGGATGCTCCTAAGAGGGCTCACGATGCTGCTACCGTGCCGATTACCATAACGACTCACAATCCAGACCAGGTTGTTCGTCAACTGCATCTCATTGTAGACATGAACCCGATTCCTCTGGCAGGTATTTTCAGCTTTAGTGAAGATGCAGGCGCATGGAGTGCATTGGAGACTCGTATCCGCATTAATGAATACACCGATGTCCGTGCCATAGCCGAACTGACTGATGGTTCATTACACATGACATCCCGGTTTGTTAAAGCTGCTGGTGGATGCTCTGCACCTGCGATGGCTGATATGGATGCGGCTATGGCGCGGGCTGGAAAGATGCAGGTGCTGCTGAACAGTATCACCGATGATAATGCGATGGAGGGCTTGTCTGAAGCGACTATTAAAATCAGCCACCCGAATAATTCGGGCATGCAGTTTGATCAAATCTCCAGAAACTATATTCCGGCATTCTATGTTAATAAAATTGGAGCAGCGTTCAACGGTCGTGAGTTGGTGGCTATTGAAACGAACTTTTCCATGAGTGAGAACCCAACGGTCAGGCTGGCATTCAACGCTGACGAGGAATTTGAAGACTTATCAGTATACGCAATTGATTCCAAGGGTAATCGATACGAGAAATCGGCTGAACTTGAGTAAGGTTAAATAAGATTGAGTAAGGTAGTTCAGTAATAAATAGTAAATAAAGAAAAATTCACCAGTTTCAAGTATTGCATCTCACCCTGTTATGTCGAGCTTAGTCGCGCTCGAACATAACAAGGGCTGCGGTGGTTACATGTGTATTTTTGTTTCTGTGCTTTGTGTAGTTAGTTTTCAGGCGTTAGAAACAAGTAAGCGTAGATTCTGCTTGAACCTGTTCCAACACTTCCACGCGCTTCTTTGCCCAATTGGCTTCACGATAGAAAACGCCCCTCTGGCCTTTGTCTCGTTGTATTTGCATAACAGTGTTGGCCTGCTCAAAATCATGATAAGACATTCGCTCCATGACCAGATCAATGCTGCAAGAGCATTGATGCAGTGATTCCAGCGTATTGCCATTGGCAACCATGCAACCGAGTACATAGTCAGCGATTGCGGCAGTCGGGAAATCGTGTTGTTTGCAGCTGTCATCACTCATTGCAGCCGTTGTGAAGCACAGGCTTAGAAAAAATGCCAGGCTTTTGGTAGTAGTTTTGAACATGGTTATAGGCCTATAGTAAATTGTGGTTGTGCGTTTTAATTTGATATCGTTAGCTGTTGACTAAACGCTGGTTGCCCGTCATGCGATGCATTCACTCCCACGCCTACAATGCCACCGGGCACCGTATCACTGAGCGTTATAGTGAACACGGCGTCGCCGTATATTGAGTCTGACGCTATGTTTTGATCATTCTCGAACGGCTGGAATTGCACTACAGTAGTGTCGACTTCGTTGTCGTTGACAGACATTTTTTTCTTTTCAACACTGACTTTGTCACTAGCCAATGCATCACGAATGCGATTACGAAAATATAACGTCCCGCCACCGGTATCTTCACCAATCCCCCGCACCACGTGTTCTAACATCGCCATAAGCACAGGATTACCACGATAGCCTGGAAATGGTGGGAGAATCATGCGTTTTTCATCAGTAAGGAAGTCAATTTTCACATCCCGGCGCTCGTCGTCAACTTGCGCAGTAACACTCAACGTAACCACGTCTTCGATGGGTTCTTCCTCTTCAATTTCGCTGCGATAACGGTAAGAAATTGATTGACCATCTTGTGTGTTCATCAGGTGAGGGCTGTTAAACAACAGTGTCTGGGCTTCGTTCAATTCGTCGAACGCGACCACCGTAGTGCATACAAGCATAAGACCTATCGCTGCAGCGCATCGAGTTAGTAGATTGGCTACACGGTGGTAGAGTGTTGTTTGGTTCACAAGTAGGTCCTTGATAAATGTATAGAGTTGATCATTGGTGCCACCGTAGAATTTTGCGGCATCTGCTGTCAAGTTTGGTTTTCGCCTGCTGGGCAGTTCCGGCATTTTCCTGTGAACTGGACACGCCGCTGGATGTCACAGAGGTTAGACCGGGAGTTTATGTGCACGAAGGTGTGCATGAAGATATCAGCGCACGTAACTGTGGCGATATAGCAAACGTCGGATTTATAGTTGGTGAGGCATCGGTCGCCGTTATTGACCCCGGTGGAAGCCCGTCAATAGGTCTGCGACTGCGTAAAGCCGTCGAACTGGTAACGCCGCTACCAATAAGTCATCTCGTAATAACCCATTCACACCCCGATCATTTTTTTGGCGCCAATCAGATTGGCAGCAATGTCACTGTCGTTGCCCATAAAAACTACTCGCGGGCACTGGCACAGCGAGGGCGTTTTTATATAGAGCGTTTTTCGGCACTGTTTTCGGATACTGAGGAAATCGAACTGGTCCGGCCTACCGTGCAGGTTGAAGCGCAAGAACTAATTAATTTAGGTGGTAGAGAGTTGCGTCTAATTGCGCACAAAACCGCTCACACCGACAACGATTTATCAGTATTCGATGTTGAATCTGGTGTCTTGTGGGCAGGTGATCTGTTGTTTCACGACCGTATACCATCTCTTGATGGCAGCGTGAGTGGCTGGCTTGATGTGATGGACGAGCTTGCGCAGAGTGCTCCAGAAGTGGTTGTACCCGGTCATGGCCCTGTTGGGCTGTGGGAGGACATTGCGCCAAAACAGCGACAATATCTGCAAGTGCTGCAAAGTGAGATACGCGACGTTATCTCGGCAAACGGGCGGCTTTCACAGGCGATAGACGATATTGGGGCTGATGAGCGGGAAAAATGGTTGCTTTTCGACGATTATCATCAAGGTAACGTCACAAAAGCGTTCACGGAGCTGGAATGGGAATAAATAAGCCATGCTCAGTAGCGGTACCTAAGGCCCATTTTTAACCGTTACGTTTGAGTTTACAGTTTTGATGTGTTGAAAACAGACTCTTTAAAAAATAAATTGGGTGCTTGAAGGCGCTAGACTTGAGAAACACGCTTGAGTCGGTTTTTAAGTCGATGTAAAAGAGATTACTAAGCGCTATATACGACGCTATATACGACGCTATATACGACGCTATATACGATAAGTGAACTTGGTTAATCAATTGAAATCAAGTGCAGTTTATTAGAATAATCCTTCAAAATCCTTCGCGATTTCAACACAGCTGTATAACGATGATAAGTTTTTAGAAGATGTAAGTTCAATCTTAAATTAACTGGTCGAAAACTGAACTCTTTAATTTTTACATTGATTGATTACAGTTCAATTTGTTTTGCACATCTATCGGCGAAAGCCATGGGTTTTTATAAAGGGTGTTTTAAAATTTTCGACGAAGTTTATGAACCCTATAACAAGCACTTCATGAGGAGAGCAACTACGATGACAGTACGCAACACAAGCACACTATTTGCCGCGAGTTTGGTCGCAGCAACAGTTGCTTTCTCTGCGGCATCGGCCAACGAGGAAGTAATGGAGCTCGCAGCCGATCCTGCTAACTGGGCTATGCCCACAGGCGACTACGCGAATACGCGCTACAGTAAGCTAGATGAAATAAATGCAGATAACGTTGGTGACCTTAACGTCGCATGGACGTTTTCAACCGGTGTTCTTCGTGGTCATGAAGGTGGTCCGTTGGTTATCGGTGACACTATGTATGTCCATACACCGTTCCCCAATCGCGTCTATTCGATGGACCTGACAGAGGAAGGTCGTATCAATTGGATGCACGAACCAAAGCAAGACCCTTCCGTTATCCCGGTAATGTGCTGTGACACCGTTAATCGTGGTCTCTCTTATGCAGATGGAAAAATATTCCTTTATCAGGCAGATGCAACACTGGTTGCACTGAATGAAGAGACGGGTGAGGTTGAATGGTCAGCATCTAATGGCGATCCTGGCATTGGGGAAACGGGTACAGCAGCTCCGATGGTTTACAACGACAAAGTCTATGTTGGGATATCAGGAGGTGAATTTGGTGTTCAAGGGCACTTAAGCGCATACAACATTTCTGATGGTTCATTGGCATGGCGCGGCTACTCAACTGGCCCAGATGATCAAACATTGATGGACCCTGAAAAGACAACACACCTGGGTGAGCCTGTTGGTGTTGATTCGGGCACCGCTACCTGGGAAGGTGATCAATGGAAGATCGGTGGCGGTACAACTTGGGGCTGGTTTTCATTCGACCCTGAGCTGAACCTGGTTTACTACGGTACAGGAAATCCAAGTACTTGGAATCCAGTGCAGCGTCCAGGTGACAACCGCTGGTCAATGACGATTTTCGCTCGTGATGCTGACACCGGTATGGCCAAGTGGGTCTACCAAATGACACCACACGATGAGTGGGACTACGACGGCATCAACGAGAACATTCTTACCGATCAGGAAATCGACGGTAACATGCGTAAACTCTTAACACACTTCGATCGTAACGGTTTTGGTTATACGCTTGATCGTGAGACGGGTGAACTACTGGTAGCGGAGAAATTTGACCCTGCTGTTAACTGGGCAACTCATGTTGATATGAAAACGGGTCGGCCACAGGTTGTTGCTGAGTACAGCACGCACCAGAATGGTGAAGATGTAAACTCAACCAACATTTGTCCTGCAGCACTGGGTACCAAAGATCAGCAGCCAGCAGCATACTCTCCTGACACCGAGCTATTCTACGTGCCAACAAATCATGTTTGCATGGATTACGAGCCGTTTGAAGTTGCGTACACAGCTGGTCAACCATATGTTGGTGCAACCTTGTCTATGTTCCCAGCCGGAAAAGTGACCGAAGATGGTACCGACAACCTGGGTAACTTTATTGCCTGGGATGGTAAGACCGGTGAAATCAAGTGGTCAAACCCTGAAGCTTTCTCTGTTTGGAGTGGTGCTTTGGCAACCGCCGGCAACGTAGTTTTCTACGGCACGCTGGAAGGCTATCTCAAAGCGGTTAACGCTGAGACTGGTGAAGAACTGTATCGCTTCAAAACACCATCTGGCATTATCGGTAACGTGACTACCTGGCAGCATGACGGTAAACAGTATGTTGGTGTACTGTCAGGTCTGGGTGGTTGGGCAGGTATCGGCTTTGCGGCCGGCCTGACTGGCGACACCGATGGTCTGGGTGCGGTAGGTGCTTACAAGTCTCTGTCTAGCTATACCTCACTAGGTGGTGTACTAACAGTATTCTCGCTCTAAGCACTGAAGTAGTTGCATTGCATACGATTGTATGCAAATGTTAATCGGACGCTGCGGTACATTGTTACCGCAGCGTTCTTGGGTTTTACGATACCCAATGTTTAATGTGCCAGTTCACAGTTTATTTCGGCGAACTTGTGCAAAATTTCATACGTAGGCCAAACTTAGGGCCAACTTAGGGCCAACTTAGGGCCAACTTAGGTAAGTGCAAAGTGCTGAACAAACAACCATGAAAATTAGAAAACTATTTTTACTGACAGTTTTAAGCGGTTTTTTTACAACTGCAGCTTTGGTCAACGTCTCTTTGGCCAACAATGACACGACTGAAGCCAAGTCCGATGAGCCAGAGTACGTCGTCGTCAATGGTGAGGTAGACAAAGCCACCTTCAATGGTTACCGTCGTTTTCACGGTACTTGTCATGCGTGTCATGGACAGGATGCGATGGGTGGTAGTTTTGCACCATCACTAGTAGAGTCATTACAAAATATTGACTACGCTACGTTCACCAAAACCGTACTGGAAGGGCGTAAAGCCGAAAGTGCGGCAAGTGCTGACAGCGTTATGCCAGCATTTGCCAATGACCCCAATGTCACCAAGCACCTCGACGATATCTATGCTTATCTCAAAGCTCGATCAGACGGGGTTTTAGACCCAGGTCGTCCTAAGAAGTTACCAAAACCAAAATAAGCTAACCTTGCCACCGAACTAGAGGTGGTGCTTTTTACTGGTAGTGGTTTTATAGGTGGAACTGGAAATTTAAACCGAGGTCGCAATTTAAAGGGTCCTCTGAGAAGTTAAAACTGGCAATGAAAAATAGATACACAACTGGTAAGCAGCCTGTGAAAGCGTGTCGCGCCTTCATGCTATTGGTTTGTATTTTAACTCTGTGCTTTATCGGTAGTGTTGCAACTGCGGCAACAGCAAGTCGACAAGCGCTGACAACATCTGTACTCAGGGTGTGTGCAGATCCTGCAAATTTGCCCTTCTCAAGCAAAGATGGTACTGGTCTTGAAAACCGTATTATAGAGCTCATTGGTGAAAAGCTTGACCTTGAGGTTCGGTATACCTGGTTTCCTCAATCCATTGGCTTTGTTCGAAGCACCCTACGCATAAGGCAATGTGATCTTATTTCAGGCATAACCACCACGAGCGAATTGGTACAGAACACTAACCCGTACTACCATTCGGTATACACCATGGTGTACCGGAAAGATTCCGGGTTAACCGCAACTACAATGTCCGATCCGTCGCTAAGAGATAAAAAGATCGGTATTGTTGCCGGGACTCCACCGGCGAATGTGATCGCCTCTCTGGGTTTGCTTGCACAGTTAAAGCCTTATCATCTGGTCGCGGATACGCGTGTTGAGCAGCCTGCACGAAGAGCTGTTCTCGATGTGGGTAGTGGCGAGACAGACGTTGCATTCATTTGGGGGCCTATAGCTGCTTTTCATGCCAAGGATGCAGAAAGTGAATTAGTCATAGTGCCGCTTCTTGAAGAAACTGATCGTGTTCGACTCGATTATCGAGTATCAATGGCCGTTCGTTACAACGAGACGGATTGGAAGCACGTGATTAACGATGTGCTTGAGGAATTAAAACCGGAAATTGACGCCATAATACGTGAGTACGATTTTCCGTTGCTCAATAGTCGCGGCGAGTTGTTATCTCCCTGACCAATCGGATGTCTGCATCCGATTTTCATATGAAACAAAAGCAACGAAACAGCACAAGGTCGATCTGCATATTGTCGGTCATGTTTTCACTGTTTCTTGCATCCTTCGTTTTGCTGGCAAATACAGGTATACCTCAACCCGATGGTTATCGGATGGAGGACTATGATGCACCTGTACCAGATGGCCTGGATGGCGCCACCCGTGTAACAGCGATTGATGTCAAAAAACTACAAGCGGAGAAAAGCGCACTCGTTGTAGATGTTATCCCCGAACATCGCAAGCCTGATTTTCTGCCGGAGAATCAAATATGGATTCCAGTACCGCACAAGGGGCTCGCAGGTGCTTTATGGTTGCCCGATGTCGGATTCGGTGCGCTCTCTGAAGTAACCGAACACTACTTTCGCAGCCACCTTCAAAAAGCAACAAGAGACAACTTAGACCATCCTGTCATCTTTTATTGTCGAATAGATTGCTGGATGTCTTGGAATGCTGCCAAACGCGCGTTAGGCTATGGATACACAGAAGTGTTTTGGTTTGCCGATGGCATCGAAGATTGGGAGTTTGAAGGTTTTGAGTTCGATATATTGACGGCGGCTGAAGGCCAAAGACAGCAAAAGTAGATTAAAGGCTGCGCCACTTTAATCTATGTCAGAATTTATGCCGGATTGAAGACAGAATGGTGCCAGTTGTTTGTAAGCAGGGTTTGTGTTTCAGTATTTACATTAAGCTCGGCGATGATTAAATAACAATGACGATTAAATAAATATTAAGTTGTTGTATCAAATCAATGGAGAAGATTGTGACGTATTTGAATTTAGAAATTTTTCGTAACTTCAGAAAGTTATCAGTAGTGGCTGTATTGTTCCTTGGTAGCTTGCTAAATAGCTCGTTAGTGCATGCTAACGCTGCGGGTCTACTCACTGGCGGAGCACAGGAACTTGAACCACTTACCTTGTCTGTGGTTGAGCCGCTTGCCAAAGCGCCTTATGAACTTGAGTCTGGTAAATACTACGAAATAAAAATAATATGCGATGGCTCAGGTGAGTTGGCGTTATCGGGTGCAGAGTTTTTTCGCAATATCTGGATAGACGAAATTGTTATCAACGATATCGAAATACGTCCGCTGGGTGTTGCCAGTTTCGAGTTCGATGACGAAGGCGAAATGGAAATCAGTTTTATTGCCATTCGTCCCGGAACGTATACGCTTCGTATTCCAGGTACAACAGGCGAGTCGCAACAGGCCGTGTTCACTATTAAATAATGCTGCTAATTAAACTTGATTATTAAAAATAGATGGTGCTACCGCTATGAAGTTCGGCAAGTTAAGTATTTATGTGGCTAAGCTCTTAAAATCAGTATTGTTGTTAGCAATGGCAACTGTCACGCCAGCAATTGCTGTGGAGACAACGCTGTCGCTAAACATAGCTTACATTACGCGTGTTGAGGAGCCATTTGTTCCATTGTCTTTACTTGATGTACCAATTGAAGATGAAGGGATTCTTGGCGCTAAGCTGGGTCTCCAGGATAACCAGACAACCGGTGAGTTTCTTGGTCACGAATATATCTTGCACGAACTTAACCTCGATGGTGATGTAGCTATCGCTGATGAGGCAGCGCAATGGTCCAAAGACAACTTACGAGTTTTTGTTGCAGACTTGCGCGCTGCTGATTTGCTTGCGCTGGCCGATGCCATGCCGGATGCGCTTATCTTCAATGTACGTGCACCGGATGATGAGTTAAGGAACGATGATTGTCGCAGTAATGTGCTACATGTTTTGCCTAGTAGAGCGATGCTCACTGACGCATTGGCGCAGTACCTGGCGTGGAAGCGCTGGACTAAACTGGTTGTTGCAACCGGACGTCATCCAGAGGACAGCGCATACGCTACGTCGATGAAGCGGGCCGCAAAGCGATTTGGGTTAAAGATAGTTGAGGAGAAAAACTGGATATCAGAGCCAGGCGCAAGGCGCACCGACTCAGGTCACCACTCGCTACAATCTGAAGTGCCTGTGTTTACGCAGTTTAAAGATCATGATGTGCTGGTGGTTGCTGATGAGGGTGATGAATTTGGTGAATACATGATGTTTCATACCACACGAGCGCGACCTGTGGTCGGTACTCAAGGTTTAATACCCACATCATGGCATCGTTCTCAGGAGCAATGGGGTGCAACCCAAATTCAGCGTCGTTTTGAAAAATTGTCTGGCCGTTGGATGACAGCACGCGACTATTCTGCCTGGGCCGCCATGCGTACACTGGGTGAAACAGTAACAAACACATCCAGTGATTCACCGGATGCGCTGCGAGAATTTATATTGTCCGACAAATTGAAACTTGCTGCATTTAAGGGCGTTGCGTTGAACTATCGAAGCTGGAATGGCCAGCTGCGACAGCCCATTTTGTTGGCAGGGCCTCGAATGCTGGTGTCGGTTTCGCCTCAGGATGGATTCTTACACGAATTTACCGAGTTGGACACCATGGGGTTTGATGAGCCGGAGTCTTCATGCAGTAGCTTCGCACAATAGCTTCGCACAATAGAGTTGTACAGTAGCGCTAGTTTAGCAGTAGCTTTATTTTAAAAAGAGCCTTGTGTAGAACAGTTTTTTATAAGAACAAGAATGATAGCTATAGGACAATAAAATGTGGTTTAGGGAAATCAAAGCAGTTATCGCAGGCATTGCCTGTCTAATCTGCACAAATGTGTCATTTGCTTACACGGTCTATGTATCGAATGAAAAGGACAATACCATCTCAGTTATGGATGGTGAGTCGTTTGAAGTTATCGATACCATATCGGTTGGTGAACGTCCGCGCGGAATTGTCTTGTCACCAGACGGAAAGACTCTCTACATATGCACAAGCGATGAAGATCATGTTGAAGTCTACGATCTCGATAGCAAGGAATTTTTGCATAGTCTGCCTTCGGGACCCGATCCGGAGCTAATGGCGTTGGATAGCGATGGCAAATTTTTATACATCGCTAATGAGGACGATAATCTTGTTACGGTAGTAGACGTAGAAGAGCGTATAAAGGTGGTGGAGATACCCGTCGGTATAGAGCCTGAAGGTATTGGGCTCAGTCCTGATGGAACCTGGTTGGTCAATACCTCTGAAACAACCAATATGGCGCACTTTATCAATACCGAGTCACTGGAAATTGAAGCTAATGTGCTGGTAGATACGCGGCCACGCGTTGCTCAATTTACTGCCGATGGTAGTGAAGTCTGGGTTTCATCGGAAATTGGAGGAACGGTCTCGGTAATCGATGTAGAGAGTAAATCAATAAAACAAAAAATCGAGTTTGAAGTTGATGGTCTCAGACCCGAGTCGTTACAGCCGGTAGGTGTAAAAATAGCCACAGATGGAAGTGACAAAGTGTATGTTGCTCTTGGGCCTTCTGCTCGCGTCGCGGTCATAGATGCCCAAACGTATGAGGTTGAAAAATACCTTCTGGTTGGTCCGCGAGTCTGGAACCTGGAATTCTCACCTGATCAAAAAATGTTGTACACAACAAACGGCGTCAGTGGTGATGTGTCCATTATTGATTTGGAAAAACAACGTGTTGTTAAGTCGGTAAAAGTGGGGAGATTTCCTTGGGGTGTAGTGGTTCGTGAATAAAAATGACTAACGAGTTCGCGCTTGATGTTGATCAGGTAAGCTTTAGTTATGGGCGTACTCAGGCGTTAAATAAAGTATGTCTGCAAGTACCAGAGAGTGGATTTGTGGCATTGCTTGGCGCCAATGGCGCAGGCAAATCGACCTTGTTCTCAATAATTACCGGCTTGTATTCTGCACAGCACGGTACAGTCACTGTAAAAGGACATGCGCTTCGTACCGACACATTGAAAGCGCTCTCCAGCATGGGAGTCGTATTCCAGCGACCTACCGTGGATATGGATTTGAGCGTAATGCAAAACTTACGCTACGCTGCCGATTTGCAAGGTATTCCCAGCGCCGATGCCAAACAACGAATATTGCTTGGCATGGAGCAACATGACTTAACGGGTTTTGAAAAACGTAAAGTAGGTGCTTTGAGTGGTGGCCAGCGCAGACGAGTGGAACTTGCTCGTGCACTTTTGCATCGTCCAGCCTTGCTGTTGCTCGATGAACCAACTGTTGGGCTTGATTTGCAGAGCCGCAGTAATTTTGTGGCACACGTTAAGTCTTTGTGCGCAGAAGTAGGAACCGGGGTGCTTTGGGCCACTCATCTGCTTGATGAAGTAGTAACAGATGATGCTGTGTATATTCTGGATAAAGGTCAGATGATTGAGCATGGCACGGTTGTCGATCTCGTCGCTAAGCACCGCGTTGATGATATAACCGCTGTATTCAACTCGATTGTCGTACGGGAAGCTTCGTGACATTAGGCAGTGCATTGCGCTGCTTGCGCGGTGTGGTAACCCGCGAGTCGCTACGATTTGTAAACCAGCGCGGACGATTCCTATCAGCGCTGGTCAGGCCATTGGTTTGGCTGTTTATATTCGCCGCAGGCTTTCGATCGGTGCTGGGTGTGTCGATCATTCCACCTTACGAAACCTATGTGCTCTATGAAGAATACATAGCGCCTGGTCTGCTGGGAATGATTCTGCTGTTCAACGGCATGCAAAGTTCTCTTTCGATGGTTTATGACCGCGAAATGGGCAGCATGCGCACCTTACTGGTGAGTCCTTTACCGCGCTGGTATCTGCTTCTGTGTAAATTGTTGGCAGGTGTTTCGGTGGCAATTGTCCAAGCGTTTGTATTTATGTGTATAGCCTGGTTTTGGGAGGTGCGGCCACCGGTTATTGGGTATTTCCTGCTGGTGCCTGCTCTGTTGCTTGGTGGCTTGATGTTGGGTGCAATGGGGCTGATGTTGTCTTCCATGATAAAACAGCTTGAAAACTTTGCTGGTGTTATGAATTTTGTGATTTTCCCGATGTTCTTTGCCTCATCGGCGCTGTATCCATTGTGGCGAATTCGCGACTCCAGCCAGTTATTGTATTGGATATGTACCTATAACCCTTTTACCTACGCCGTGGAGCTAATTCGCTTTGCAATGTATGGCAAGCTTCATGTTTTTGCTATGCTCGTGGTCGTCACTTGCACAAGTGTATTTATGGCTGCGGCGGTAATTGGCTACGACCCGCTACGTGGTTTTCTATCGCGAAAAGATGGTGGAGCACCTACAAAGAAATGAATCTAAAACTATCGAACCTATTTTCAAGCCGAATATTCACAGTACTTTTCTTTCTAGTGGTACTGGTTCAACCCCTGTCTGCAAGTGCAGCCGACCCCGAACCCGATTGGCCATGCATACAAGCGTTCGTTCCTGTTGTTGAACTGGGTGTGCTGTGGCCACAAGTGGTACCCGAATCTGATCTTGGTCAATGGAAAAATGACGAGAGAGTAGAGCCGTTAGCGAAAAAGCTGGGAAATCTGGCACAGTACACAGACACAGAACGACAGCTGGTGGAAGAATTTATTGAACAAACCCCAAAAGCAGATCAAGCTTCAACATTGAATCGCTTGGCGGAAGGGACGCTTGCCATGGCTAACAAACGACGAACGTTGTATATCAAAGGCATAAAAAAATACACAAGACAACAGACTGCAATTGCCGAACAGATCGAAGAGGGGCTCAACAAGTTGGCGCAATTTGAGCAAGATAACGTCCAGTCAGTAGAGCGCGATGAACTGCGTGAAACCATGGACTGGCATCAACGTGTATTCGATCAGCGAGAGCATTCAATGATTGCATTGTGTGATCAGCCTGTTCTGGTTGAGCAGACAACCAGCGATGTACTACGTGACTTGGCGCAATATCTGCCGTGAACGCCAGTACCCCTTTTGTCTTAAGCAAATTAAAGATAAAAGGGCATGGTTTGCTTCGAACTCTACTCTTATGCGCTCTTGTTATACCAGTTTTGAGTGGAGTTAGTTTGGCCGCCACTGAAGACGAACCACTCGATTTTTCCTTTATAAAATCACCACCAGGGCAATTTATCCAGCTTGAGTTTCATCGATTGCATGTGAATTGTTTGGGCGAAGGTCCTGTGACTGTGTTGTTCGAACCTGGATTGGGCGGCAGTGCATTTGAGTGGCAAGAGATTCAACACAAAGTTGCCGAGCATGCTCAGGCGTGTGTCTATGATCGGGCTGGCTATGGTTGGAGCGACCCTTCACCGTTTACTGGAGATGTGCGTCAACTTGCCTTAGAGGCGAATCAAATGCTCGAACAAGTTTCTAATAATAATAAATTGATCGTTGTCGGGCATTCATTTGGTGGCTTTGTTGTACGCATGCTGGCAATGCACAGACAGAAACAAACTATCGGCATGGTGCTGGTAGATGCCTCCCACGAAGAGCAATTGGAGCGCATGGAAACGCCTGGTAAAACAAAAATTTTGCCCAGCGGAAATACCTTCGTCATAAACAGAACCAGCATACCTGACAATTTACCTAAAGAGACTGGTCGAAAAATTGCGGCATTTTTGCGAATGCGAAAAAGCTATGTTGCCACAGAACGTGAAATGCGCTCCTTTCGAAAATCAGTTGACCAAATAAAAAAGTTGAACGATAGTTACTCGACTCCATTGACTGTTGTTCATCGAGGGCGTAATCCAATGTCTACTGAGAAAGACGGTGAAGAGCGTCATCAAATTTGGGGTGAACTGCAGCAGAGTCTGGCGGAGCTCAGTAGCGATGGTGAAGTTGTTGTAGCCAAGAATAGCGGACACCACGTACATATCGATGAGCCTGAGTTGATTATCAAAGCTATCATTGACATGTTGAACAAGGATTGATCTTTTGAGCGGCGAGCATAAATCCACTGGTAAAAAAGCCTGGCAACAATTGAAGCCGAACCCGCACCTGGGACAATCGACCAATCAGAACAGACGCCGCTTTTTATCTGGCGGCGCAGCGCTTGCTTCCTCCGCTGTGGCTTCTGCTGCGGCTGCGAATACCCCTGAATCCTGGTTGCAGCCAGGTGAGGGTTTTAGCAACTATGGAGAGCCGCGCAGTGATCGTTCCAGTTCAATTAGGTGGATGTCTGAAAATCCGTCCGTACCCGGGGACGGTGTTTCGTGGACACCCTTGCATGAAATGGAAGGGACCATAACACCGAACGGGCTGCACTTCGAACGCCATCACAATGGTGTGCCCATGATCGATCCTGCTACATGGCAGCTTAGTATTCATGGCCTGGTGAAACGCCCATTGGCTTTTTCACTGGATGCCTTGCATCGATCAGAACAGCATTCGCGCATAAGCTTTATCGAGTGTGGTGGAAATAGTAATGCGCTTTGGGCGGCACAGCCTGCACAAACTGCAGCGGGTTATATGCACGGACTGGTGTCTTGTGCAGAATGGACTGGTGTTTATCTTAGCAAGCTGCTTGAAGAGGCAGGCTTGCACGACAATGCCAGTTGGCTTGTGGTTGATGGACTTGATGGCGCAGGTGTTACGGTGAGCCTGCCACTGAACAAGTTACCGGCCGATACTCTTGTTGCGCTGTATCAAAACGGAGAAGCCCTGCGTTCTGCCAATGGTTTTCCTGCGCGGTTGGTTGTACCCGGCTGGGAAGGCATCGTCAATATCAAATGGTTGCGCAGTATTCAGGTAACAGATAAACCCGTGTTCTCCAAGTTTGATACGGTTAGTTACACCGACCTTGGGCCTGACGGTATCGCCGAGCGATTCACGTTTGAAATGGGAGTTAAGTCTGTTATCACGTCACCATCACCCGGACAGCGATTACATGGGCCGGGCTGGTATGAAATACGTGGACTCGCTTGGACAGGTGCCGGCTCAATAACGCAGGTGGATGTCAGCACTGATAATCAAAACTGGCTACAGGCAGCTTTGCAGGAGCCAGTTCTGGATAAAGCACTTACGCGCTTTCGCATACCCTGGAAATGGGATGGCAAACCTGCCACCTTGTTGAGTGTGGCTACTGACGAAACAGGAACAAAGCAGCCGACTCGCAGTGAGCTTTTAGCATTAAAAGGGACGAACGCTTACTATCATTTCAATGCAATTAATAGCTGGTCGGTTGATCAGGATGGGAGCGTGCGCCATGTTTATGTTTAGCGCGAGTCTGTATGTACGTAACCTACGGCCTGTTCGCCAACCAATAATGGTTATCGGTTTATCGTTGTTGGCAACACAAGTATGGGCCAACAACGAATTGGGCTTCGGCCGTCCGTTGTCTGATAATGAACTTGCCTCCTTACCAAAACATGTGTTCGCCGATGGCACAGGGTTGCCCAGCGGGGAAGGTAATGCAGAACACGGTAAACAACTTTACGCACAGCATTGCGCAGATTGTCACGGCAGTGTCGGGCAGGGTGGCCGTGCACTGGAGCTTGTTGGTGATCGTGCACTGCTAGCCACTGATATACCAGATAAGGGCATTGGCGTGTACTGGCCATACGCGCCTACGCTGTTTGAGTATGTACGCCGCGCCATGCCACCGGACAAACCTTATTCGTTGAGTGTCGATGAGGTGTACGCCATTGTTGCTCATTTATTGGAGCTTAACGGACTCGCCGACCCTGGCGTGTTGGTGGATGCCGAGTATTTGTCCAATCTGAAAATGCCTAACGCTAATGGTTTTCGATCACAGTTCGATTAGATTATATTCAGTTAGCGTCATGAGCTTGTTTTAGGTACTTTCTGTCGTTTGGATCTGCGCAGAAACTTGAACACACCAAACCCACCGAGTAGCGCTCCAAGTCCGGCAAAAATCATAAAATTTTCTTTTGGTGATCGTGCCTACCACTATGTTTAATTTGTGCTCGTGGTCTAATGCGGGGTCAATAAAACTCTCTAAACACTGCAATGGGTCGAAAGTTCGTGCTGATCAATGCCTTAAAAACAGTTCACTTTCCATATAGCAGGCAGGGTGTACACTGTTAAAGGACGCGAACAAGGGGCAGCAGTGAATGTACAAAATAGATCTGTGACGCAACTCACTTTCACTCCTGAAGTAATCCATATCCCTTTTTATACGTCTAATTTGTCCGATCGGTCGTTAGCGATTGTGTCTTTTTTGCTGCACATGAAAATATGTTTAACGAGATACCCAACCAGACCTTTGCCACTTTAGCCAACTAACATACAACTATTTCAATCCATCTTAGTTTGTCTGTTCCTTAGTAAGCTCAACACGTCAACAAATCGGCATCGTCCTGTTATTTCCCTTCACGAATAAGGCTACAACAGTGTCGGCTTTACATCGAATCAGCGAACACATGTGAGATTTGTGTGAAACTTCTGTGAAGTTTGTTTCTAAGCCAGTGAACCTATTGCGAAATCTGATCTTTGCGATTGAACTAATTATGAAATCGGGGGAACTCCCGTAATTTGTTCACGTCTACTGGTTTGAACTTCAACTAAAAGGTCCATCTGCTAACAAAAAAACTCTTTAAATACCTTGTTGTTTTTGCGTCATCGTAACTTTTCGATTAACACATAGTATGTGCAAACCAAATTCATGGAGATTAGAACGATGTTTAAACGAATAAATTCAACTATAACTGCATTCTTCATCGCAGTAGCAGTACTATCACCTGTCAATTCCACATCGGCCAATGGCAATCCTAAAAGTAATCAGTTTTGGTGGCCAGACCAACTCAATTTAAATCCACTACGCGCTCATAAAACCAATTCCAACCCCTACGGTGATGCATTTGACTATGCAGAAGCCTTTGAAAGTGTCGACCTTAATGCTTTAAAAGCAGACATTGAAACAACATTAAAAACATCTCAAGACTGGTGGCCAGCCGACTGGGGTCACTATGGTGGTCTTATGATTCGTATGGCCTGGCATAGCGCTGGTACCTATCGTGTAGATGATGGCCGTGGTGGTGGTGACGGCGGGCAACATCGGTTGGAGCCTCTGAACAGCTGGCCTGACAATGGCAATCTGGATAAGGCGCGTCGCATTCTTTGGCCAATAAAACAAAAATACGGTCGCAGTGTTTCGTGGGCAGATTTAATGATTCTGGCTGGCAATGTTGCGCTTGAATCCATGGGATTCCAAACACTGGGTTTTGCTGGTGGGCGTGTCGATGAATGGGAAGCTGATTTGGTCTATTGGGGGCCAGAAACTGAAATGCTGGGCAATGACAAACGCTTTGACGACAAAGGTGGGCTTGAAAAGCCACTGGCAGCATTACATATGGGCCTTATTTACGTAAATCCACAAGGACCCAGTGGCAATCACGACCCGATTTCTGCAGCGGCTGATATCCGACAATCGTTTGGGCGTATGGCGATGAGCGATGAAGAAATTGTAGCGCTTATTGCTGGTGGCCACACTTTGGGGAAAGGCCATGGCGCACACAAAGGTGATTGTGTTGGAGCAGAACCGGCAGCAGCCTCAGTAGAGCAACAAGGTCTTGGCTGGGCAAACAAGTGTGGCAAAGGTAATGCTGAAGACACGGTGACAAGTGGTCTTGAAGGGGCATGGACACAAACACCCACAGCGTGGTCCGTACTCTATCTCTCCAATCTCTTAAATAATGAATGGGAAAAAACGCAAACACCCGCTGGGGCAACGCTTTGGATACCCACCGACAAGAGTCTGCACGAAAGTGTCCCGGATGCGCACATTGAAGGAAAAGGCAATCCACCAGTCATGTTCACAACGGATATGTCATTAAAAATGGATCCGGGATTTCGTGAAATAACTGAAGGCTTTTTGAATGATCCTAAAGCCTTTGATGAGGCTTTTGCAAAAGCCTGGTTCAAGCTCACTCATCGTGATCTGGGTCCGCGTGCTCGTTACCTTGGAACCGAAGTACCCGAAGAAGAGTTTGTTTGGCAAGATCCTATTCCGGCCGTTGACCACACTTTAATCGACGACAGTCAGATAGCGTCGTTGAAGAAGACCATATTGGATTCAGGCTTAAGTGTTCCCGAATTGGTAAGAACGGCATGGGCGTCTGCTTCGACATACCGTAAATCGGATATGCGTGGTGGTGCTAATGGTGCACGTATTCGACTCTCTCCACAAAAGGATTGGGTTGCCAATAGCCCGCAAGAGCTTGCCGGTATTCTCGACAAACTGGAAACCGTTCAGAGCGACTTCAATAGTGCAAATGAGGGTGTGCAAGTATCTTTAGCTGACGTGATAGTGCTGGGTGGTGTCGCTGGCATTGAGCAAGCAGCCGCGGATGGCGGACACGCCGTTAGCATACCGTTTGTTCCCGGCCGCGCTGATGCCGAGCAGGAAATGACCGATGTAGACTCGTTTGCCGTGCTTGAGCCTACAGCAGATGCATTTAGAAATTACTATTCTGATGAAAGCTATGGAGCGCCCACGAAAATGCTGGTTGAAAAGGCGGATCTACTAAATCTGACCATTAACGAGATGACGGCTTTAGTTGGTGGAATGCGTGTCTTGAATGCCAATACGGATCAGGTAGCACATGGTGTGTTTACCGATAAGCCGGGCACACTTAATAACGACTTTTTTGTCAATCTTCTGGATATGTCAACGCAATGGACTCAGTCTTCTGATGGTGGTCACTATGAGGGAAATGACCGAGCTACTGGTAAGCTGAAATGGACTGCAACACCGGTCGATTTGATTTTTGGATCGCATTCGGAATTGCGTGCTGTCGCTGAAGCGTATGCATCTGAAGATGGGGTAGATTATTTTGTCGAAAACTTCGTCAATGGCTGGACAAAGGTCATGATGGGCGATCGCTTTGACATTTAGTTTTTAGTAGTTGAACAAACAACTTGTTCCAGAAACGTCAGGGCCATGCAATTGTATGGCTCTGACGCAAATCGTTTGTTAAAAACCAGGTGAAGGTGCTATCAGCAAACTTTCAATTCTACTACCCAGCTACCCAACTACCCAACTACCCAGCCAATCTGGCTTCGATTAATTTTTAATGTTTAAGTGGCTCCGATTCGTCTAAAACCTCAAGCAGAGTGTGTGCATCGAGATAGCCATTAATTCTCTGGCCGTCATCCAGATATATCATTGGTGTAGCCGTTAATCCCAGTTGTTGTGCCAGTGTGAAGTGTTGTGTTATCGGATTGTCGCAGCTTGCCACTGGCGCGAGTTCGCCACGTTTTGCTGCCGTCATTGCAGCATGTTGATCATCGGCGCACCAAACGCTTTCCAGATTTTCGTGGGCAGTTGTGTTAAGCCCTTCTCGTGGAAAAAGCAGATACCTTACTGATACACCAGCGTCGAGCAAAATGTCCAGCTCACTGTGTAAGCGTTGACAGAAAGGGCAATCCAGATCAGTAAAAACTGACATACTGCGTGTTGGTGCTGCGTCATTGCTTTTATAAATCAACATATTTTCTTCGCCAATCGCGTCGATATACCGTAAGTTTTGCGCAGTCATGCTCAGTTCAGTCAGATTTTGTCGACCTTTGAGATCAACCAGGTTACCGTCGAACAGAAACGACACGGTACTATCCACGTAGTACACCTGACCTTCAGAAATAATTTCATAGATCCCCGGTACGCGTGTTACTGATAAGTGATCAATGGGAATATCTGGTAAGTTTGTTTGTAGTGTTGTACGCAATTTATCGAGTTGTGCGACATCATCAGAGGCATGCGCGGTTGCTGGCAAAACCAGTGTGGACAGTGCGAACAATGCGAATAGTCGGATGATGGTTAGTTTCGTGATGGCCAGT
>CAYTJF010000023.1:0-9028 GCA_964437945.1 uncultured Granulosicoccaceae bacterium | reverse complement strand
CGCGTGCGATCTGCTAACAACGGCTTGTATATGTAAGGCCAGTGTAAGCGTAAATCATGGGTTATAGCACCGGTACTAAAGTACCGCTTTGTAAACGACGGAGACTGCGAGATTATGTGGAACACCCAGATTGCAAAGTCTATGCGGACCTTACCTAATGGCCAAGCGAAATAATCTGCATTAGTGTGATTGTTCTATGAAAGTAAAATACCTCTTCACAGTCGCGGTAGTGGTGCTTCTTGTGTTCCTTGGTGGATTAACAGCCAGCCATTTTTTGCGGAGCGATACCGCCAGTGTTGCCTTACAACGTGGTCACTACAAACAGGCCGTGGAGCATCTTCGCAAAGATGCAGGCAATGGTGATATTGAAGCGCTTACCATGCTCGCAAATTTGCATCATTTAGGATTAGGTGTACCGCGTCGCGTTGATAAGTCAGTGAAGCTGTACAGCGAGGCAGCCTTCGCTGGTAATGTCGCAGCCCGAGTTAATCTTGGTCATGCTTACAGTCAGGGTCAAGGCGTTGCTGAGGATGCTTCGTTGGCTTACGCATGGTACAACCTGGCCAGAAATAGCGGTAGTCTGGTTGCGCAAGTCTATATGTCTGAACTACTCGCAGAACACAGGTTAACCTATCACAAGGTCGCTGACCTGAAAATGAATTATGCAACTATCAACAACTTCGAGAAACTTCACGAATAGTTTGGGTGGTTCTGTTAGCAGAAATTGCTCAGTGTGAGCGGATGTCTTGTTACGTGTGAGTTTGAATGGATGAGTTAAAGACGAGAAAATGCAGGCCAAAAAAAACCGGCGCTTTACGCGCCGGTTTATCTGCTCTCAAACTTGTTGAATAGGCTAAGCGTTATTTAATGTCTCGAGAATGAACATAGCCAATACCCTTGGTGGTTTTAACTTCAAGCCATGGGCCAATTGCCTTAGATACGCGTAACTGTGTACCAGGTGATACACGCATCAGCAAGGATGATGAGAAGTCAGCACTGTTATAAACAGCTTTTGGATAATACGTCCCTTTAATCATCACTTTACTCAGTTTATTATCGTTCGAATCCGCGGCTGAATCCGTAGCTAATGAGCCTTCCTCAGACAGCGAATCGGCGGCCACAGGTTTAATCCCGCTGTCATCCTGGAACGCGGCTTCAACAATTTTAATATCGCCTTCGGTCGTTTCTGCCACTTGAGCTACTTGAGCTACTTGTGCCGCTTGTGCTGTTGGTGCTTCTACTGCTGGCTCATTAGCTGGCTGGTTAGTGCCAGTTAACACAGCAGCCGTAGCAGCAATAGCCAACTCATTTTTGGGTGCGATACCGCCGTAAATGGCGCCAGTTGACAGGTTTTCTTCACCTTTTGCAATCAAGGTTCCATCTGCATCGCGAGCTCGAACCATATCTACTGGTACGTAAATTGTCTGTCCGGGACGAATACGGCCAATGCTCTGTTCATCAAAATTGTTTTCTACGGCAATTGTTTTCCAGTTAGTTGCATCACCTGTAGTGCGTTTTGCAAATTCCCATAGTGTTTCTCCCGCGCCAACCTCCAGCGCCATAGCATTGCCTGTGGTTTTGGTAGCTTCTGTGGGCGCAGCTGGTGACTCTGGCTTAACGGCAGCCACTTCAGGTACTGCGGTTGTTGCAGGAACTTCGATTACGGCAGGTGTTGCAGGCACTGCCGGTGTTGCAGGTACTGGTTCAGCTTCTGGCAGTTTTAATGCAACAGCTGCAACTTCCTCATTTGAAGTAGCGGGTTGAGCAACGGCTGCTTGCGCGTTCGCTGTCATTGAGGCTTGTACCGCCTTTGCCTTTGCTGCGTCAGCCATGGCAGGTTGATTGGCATCCCGATAATCAGGATGCACCATGTCGGCCGGTATAGTTAACTTCTGACCGGCAATCACGGATGCGTTGGGTCCAAGATTGTTGATGTCTGCAAGTACATGCCAGTTGACGGCATCACCAGTGGTCTTCTTGGCAATTTGCCACAGATTCTCACTCTCTGACACCACGTGCGTAAGATCAAGCAGCCTGACAGAATCGGGGCTAGAGGCACTGGCAACAGGTTCCACGGCAGTTGAAGCGGTGGGTTGCTGTGGATTGGATGGCTGCAGATCGTTAGCGCCGAGTACCACTAGTTCGCCATTAGCATTTACGCTTGTCTGTTTGGCGCTATTGGTTGGCAGGAGTAATTTGGTCGTTTCAGGAACTTGTTTAACCGCCAGCGCGTTTTCTTCGCTTGCTGTATTGGGTTTGAGTGCGTTGCGCGGTAGTACGGGTGCAGGCTCAGCCGCACCAAGCTGCACTTTTGCCACTTCTGACTGTGCATTTTCAAGTTCCGCATCGTCTTCCATCAGCGCCAGATCAACTTCATCCAGTTCCGGAGGCGGTTCCTGCGGACCAATATTAAGTACATTTTTAGTACCTTCCCAGGCGCCGGAACCAATTTCAGCAGTCTTGTCGCCAATCTTGCCTAGGCCGGCACCAATGCCACCAAAATCGAATCCACCCGTATTTGAGGTGGTAGAACAAGCGCCCAGCGATAACACCGCCATGGCCAGTAGAGTGAGTCGAAACGGGTTTGAGTTGTGTTGAGACATTGTGATACGACCTCGCAGGGAGCTGTTTATCTAATTTGTTGGATTTCATCGACGCATCTACGGTCAGCTATTCGACGAAATGACTTAAAACTAATAGTAGGTAGAAGCACAGTCGTCAATGAATCTGATGCAGCTTATGCGCATAATCTTCATTTAAGGTTGGGGGTTGGCGCTAAATTACGTGCGAGGCGCTTTATTAATTGAGAAGAATTAGCGGATAAAATGGATGGAAATGCCAGCAGCCAAGCGCATAAATTTCCAAACGTGCTGAACTTAACTACTAGTTGTTAAGATTAATTAATTGGAAAATAGTAAACATTACAACTAGCACGCATTCGAGGCCAATATATTGACCAAAGGCCATGGCAAAGTGGGCGCTAGGTCGGGGATGCCTCGCCGGCTACACCTGGCCGGCCGCACCGCGTCATTGAGACGGTTTTTTATTTAGCCCAGGTGTCGCGCAAGGTAACGGTTCTATTGAATACAGGGTGGGCCTTGTCATGGTCGAATCGATCGGCGACATAATAGCCCAGGCGTTCAAATTGAAACCGTGATTCAGGTTTGGCATCAGCCAGCGAGCTCTCTACAAAGCAGTGTTTGTAAACCATTTTTGAATCAGGATTCAAAGCAGCCTCTATCGATTCCGCCGCCGCCGGATTCACGACGTTGAACAGTCGGTCGTAGACTCTTACTTCTGCCTTTACACCGGCACTCTCTGACACCCAATGTATAACGCCCTTGACCTTTCGTCCTTCCGGTTTTTTACCAAGGGTCGCTGCATCGTGGGTGCAGTGCAGTTCAATGACATCACCAGCTTCATTCTTGATGACCTCATTGCATTTGATAACGTAGCTGCCGCGCAAGCGTACTTCACCACCAGGAACCATACGTTGATATTTTGGGGGCGGGTTTTCGGAAAAATCGTCCCGATCGATCATAATGACTTTTGAGAAAACCACATCGCGGCGACCAAAGGCTTCGTTTTGTGGATGATTCGCAAAAGACAGTGTTTCGGTGTAGTCGTCGGCCAAATCGGTTATGACCACTTTGATTGGGTCGATTACCGCCATGCGCCTGGGCGAATGTTCATTAAGGTCGTCACGAATACAGGTTTCAAGCACGGCCATTTCAATCCATGCATCGTTCTTGGTAATACCGATGCGTTCGCAGAAGTCATTTAGCGCCGCTGGCGTATATCCGCGACGACGAATACCGGTAATCGTTGGCATTCGCGGGTCGTCCCAGCCGTCAACGTGCTTCTCTTCTACCAACTGAATCAACTTGCGTTTGCTTAAAATCGTGTATTCAAGCGCAAGTCGTGCAAATTCAATTTGTTGAGGATGCGCCGGGGTTTTCAATTCGTTAAGCACCCAATCGTACAAGGGTCTGTGATCCTCGAATTCCAGCGTGCATAGCGAATGCGTGATGTTCTCCATGGCATCTGATAAGCAATGTGTGTAATCGTACATCGGGTAGATCGACCAGTCGTTACCAGTACGAACATGGTGCACCTTGCGAATACGATACAGCGTAGGGTCACGCATATTGATATTGCCCGAGGCCATGTCGATTTTTGCCCGCAATATATGCTCACCGTCTTCAAATTCACCAGCCTTCATGCGCGCGAATAAATCCAGATTCTCTTCAATGCTGCGATTATGGTACGGGCTTGGCGTACCAGGCTCGGTCAAACTGCCGCGCATGGCTCGTACTTCTTCTGCGCTGCTGCTATCCACATAGGCTTTGCCTTGCTTGATCAGCTCTACGGCGAAGTTATAGAGTTCGTCGAAGTAGTCAGAGGCGTGCTTGAGCTCATCCCATTTAAAACCAAGCCATTCCACATCGGCCTTGATTGCCTGAACATACTCGTCGTTCTCTTTAACAGGATTGGTGTCATCGAAGCGCAGATTACAGGTGCCGTCGTACTGCGCGGCGATACCGAAATTCAGGCAAATCGATTTAACGTGCCCAATATGCAAGTATCCATTGGGTTCAGGCGGAAACCGGGTAACAACGCGTCCATCGTTTTTGTTCGCGGCCAGATCATCATCGATGATATTGCGAATGAAATTACTGGTGACCGGAGGTTCGGGCTTATTCATTTTGGTATCTACTGCAAAAGGTGCTAGCAGATTATAGCCTTGTGGCTCGCCGCAGACTCACCTTTCGCAACTATCACACTCTGATGAGTTTTTGATTAAGACTTTTGATCAAGTGCTTTGCTGTACAGATTGAGCACTTTTATTACGTAATTTTGTGTTTCGGGAAATGGCGGCACACCATCGTGCTTGTCGACCGCGCCCGGTCCTGCATTGTAGGCAGCCAATGCGAGACGGTGATCATGGTTGTAGCGGTCCAGTAATTTGGCTAGGTAACGCGCGCCGCCATTAATGTTCTGGTCGGCGTTAAAGCTGTCTGTTACACCAAGCTCTTTGGCCGTGGCCGGCATAAGCTGCATCACGCCTCGCGCACCCACACTCGATACCGCTTTGCGATCAAAACAGGATTCAGTTTGAGCTACCGCTCTGAGCAGATCTGCATCGACCTTGTGGGTTGCAGCAGCAGATTCAATAATGGCTCCCAACAATTGAGCTTGTTCTGTCATAGCCGTATCGCTCAGACCCAGACACGAGGCCTTGGCAACTGGGCGACCGTATTGCGCCTGGTAGCTGGTACGTACTATTTGTCCGTTGACCAAAGGAGCGTCGGAAAATACCACCGTGCCGTTGGCATTCTTGTGGCTATAGACTGGAGGCGCTGCGAGCCCAATGTTGAGATCACAGAAAAGCATTGCACCTACAATCAACGTGATTGCCGGTGCACTGATTGTTCGACAACGATGTGTCACACATTTCATGGCCAGGAATACGCGAAATGTTTGCCATATCAGCCATCCTGGTTTGAATGGGCTAACAGGTAATCCGCTTATATGAGAGATTGATCACGCAAATCAGATTAACTGAGCGGGGCCTGCCATTCACTCAGGTGATCGTGTAACGCTGGGCGAGACTTAGGCACTGAGGCTTTAGCTGGCGTTCCCATATAAACAAAACCGACAATGTGATCGGTTGGGATAACCCCCAAAGCCGCTTTAACATCCGGGTGGTAAGTGTTAGGGCCGCTTAACCAGATAGAACCGAAGCCACTAGCGGTAGCGGCAAGCTGAATGAGGGTAGTTGCAGAACCTGCCGATAGAATTTGTTCAATCTCGGGTGTTTTTGGATGGTCTGCGGTTATGGTTGCTACAATGACTACTATTAACGGTGAGCGCAGCGGTTTTTGCCTTATCCGGGCGATTTTTTCAGCCGGTGTATTTGGGTCGTCTTTGAGTGCTGCTTCAGCAAACACATCGCCAAGTGTGTTGCGGGCATTGCCTTGAATGGTGATAAAACGCCAAGGACGCAGGCTGGCATGATCGGGCGCAGTAAGTCCTGCGCGCAATATGCGCTCAAGCTGAGCTTGTGTTGGTGCCGGCTCAACGAGCTGTATAGCTGGCATGGATGTGCGTGCTTCCAGCGTTTCTAACATAAGTCCTAATTCCGGTTCGACGTGTGTAGAACTAATTATATTCTTTTCCAGCACGACCGGATTAACAATTAGTCGGGTAATGCATTGTGAGTGTCAGTTACGTATTAAAGCCTAAGGCGCCAGAGGCGCATGAATTTGAAGTGGTTCTAACGGCCACCGATCTTGACCCTGCAGGCGCCTTGTTTCAACTACCGAACTGGATTCCCGGTAGTTATATGATTCGCGATTTTTCCAAAAATATCCTGACCATCAAAGCACAGTCCGATGGCAAGCCAGTGGTTCTGACAAAAAAGGACAAATCGAGCTGGCTGGCACCAGCAGGGCTTGAGCGAATTACGCTCTCTTATCGTGTGTATGCCTGGGACTTATCGGTGCGTTCAGCACACCTTGACAATGAGCATGGTTTCTTCAACGGCACCAGCGTGTTTTTATCTGTGGCCGGCCAGGAGAACCAGTCGTTGTCGGTGGAGTTGCAGGCACCCGATGGCGAACAGTTTAAACAGTGGCGGCTGGCAACCAGCCTGAAAGCGGCCAAGGTTAAAACGTCCGGTTTTGGTGAATACAGTGCTGCAAATTACGATGAGCTTATTGATCATCCAGTGGAGATGGGCACATTTGAACGTATTGAATTTGATGCTTGTGGCGTACCGCACGAAGTTATCTTAACCGGCGAGTACCACACCGATAATGATCGTATTGCCCAGGACTTGAAAACCATTTGTGAAGCGCAGATTCGGTTTTTTGGTGAACCGGCTCCGGTGGAGCGATACGTATTTTTGGTTATGGTTGTCGGGAATGGCTATGGCGGCCTTGAGCACCGGGCATCTACTGCGTTGTTAGTCACACGCGATAACCTGCCCATCATCGGCGATACGTCTGTTAGCGATGATTACTTATCGTTTCTTGGGCTGTGCAGTCACGAGTATTTTCATACCTGGAATGTGAAGCGTATTAAACCTGCCCGGTTTATTCCGTTTGAACTTCAGCAAGAGTCCCATACACAGTTGCTGTGGTTTTTCGAAGGCATAACATCGTACTACGACGATCTGTTTTTGATTCGAACCGGCTTAATCGATGAGCAGCAGTATTTTGATTTAATGGCTAAAACCATTACCCGTGTTCAGCGAGGCAGCGGTCGCCTTATACAAACCGTAACCGATTCAAGTTTTGATGCCTGGAATAAATTTTATAAACAGGATTCCAACGCACCGAATGCTATTGTCAGTTATTACTCCAAAGGCGCTCTGGTGTCTTTGTGTCTTGATGCTGAAATTCGACAAGCCACCAACAATGAGAAATCGCTCGATGATTTAATGAAATTGTTGTGGTCGCGCTGGCTCGAAACCGCTGAAGGTCTGGGCGAGCGTGAGCCCGAAGTGCTTGCCAGTGAAATCGCCGGTAAAGACTTATCTGCATTTTTTGAAAAAGCGCTGTACAGCACTGACGAGCTGCCAATCGAATCCGCGCTGCAATACCTTGGCGTTGATGTTCATTGGCGCATGAGAAAATCGGCAAATGATACTGGTGGTGGGAGTCATAAGGGTCACGATACGGCCAATTCTGATAAAAAGGCTAATGCGGCTAAACAAGCACCGTGGTTGGGTGCCAATGTGGATGGCGGGGCAGGGAAGGTTAATGTAACGCATGTTTTTTCAGGCGGCGCGGCTCAGCTTGCTGGTCTTGCGCCGGGTGATACCATTATTGCAATTGATCAATTGATTGTCAGTGCTGCCGGGATCCCGGATTTACTAAAACGTCACGCCACTACTGAGTCACTTAGCCTGCACTACAGCAGACATGGCGTGTTGCGCACCACGCAACTACCGTTGCTGGCACCGGTGCTCGATACGTGCTCGCTGAGCCGCGAAGAGAGCCGCGAAGAGAGTCGCGATGACAATACATCAGTGCTTTGGCCGAGCAGCACACCAGCGTGAGTAACACCCCCGAGGTACTGACCACATCGATCATGCTCGATGCGCTGAAGCGTCGTGGCGTAAATGATCTGCAAGTTGAGGTGTTCGATTCACTGCCATCAACCAGCGAATACTTGTCAGCCACACTATCCAGTGGCGATTCGAACCACTCAACTCAGCCAGCACAATCGCGAATGTGTGTTACCGACTGGCAAACCAACGGTCGTGGCCGGCGTGGAAAAACATGGGTCACCGAGCGCGGCAATATTACTTTTTCCTTGGCCGTATCCATCGAAAAGCCACCCGCGATGCTGATGGGGTTGAGTTTGGTGACTGGTGTCTGTGTTGCAGAGAGCTTGGCCAGCTTGGCCGAGTTGACGGTAGATCTAAAGTGGCCAAACGATGTGCTGGTGGCGGATAAAAAGCTTTGTGGCCTGCTTACCGAACTGGTGCCGGGTGCGTCAGGTGACACGCAGATCATCGTTGGAATCGGTATTAACTACCGACAACCTACACGTGTAGAGTCCGGCGACTACCAGGCTGTCAATTTGCCGGATCTTGTCGACTTGCCACCGAGTCGCGCTGACCTGATCAGCGACGTAGCGGCCCGTTTGCTAGGCGAATTCGCGGTTTTTGAGGCGAGTGGGTGGGCCACATTTGCCGATCGATGGGATGCCTTTGACTGTTTAAAAGGCCGTAAAGTCAGAGTGTTGACGAAAGATACTGAAGAGCAGGCCTTAGCGGTAGGGGTCGATGAGCATGGCGCACTGCTGGTCGAGAGCGAGGGCGTCACACGGGCTGTGTATAGCGGGGAAGTGTCATTAAGATTGGCCTGAATTTCGCCAGATTCACAAATACGATGCATAAAGAAGCCCAATATGGCATTGCACTTGCCACACTTAGTGCTAAAATAGTGATTCTCACACGCGTGCTGGCGTAGCTCAGTTGGTAGAGCAGCTGACTTGTAATCAGCAGGTCGTAGGT
>CAYTJF010000022.1:0-38534 GCA_964437945.1 uncultured Granulosicoccaceae bacterium | reverse complement strand
CCTGGACCTGAACCTGAGCCTGAACCCGAACCAGAGCCAGAGCCAGAGCCAATTATTGGTGCTGCATTGCCTGAACCTGTAAGTGTAATTCCTGAGTCTGTATTGAGTGTTGCGCCTTCCGTCGACTCACTAATGCTTCTGGCCAGTGATACCGTCCAGCAGATTGACTCCATGAACTTAAACACGGAGCCTGATAATAAAGACAGCGTGTTGACAGCTGCTGCAACTGCGCTTACTGGTACGCAGCAGGAGGCTGCAACAGAAGATTCGAATGCTTTGGGAGACAACTCTTTAGCATTAATTATTATTCCTGACGCAACAAGCAATAAAGCCCAATTAGATGCCGCAGCTGTAATGAAAGTATTGGCAGAACCATCACAAACAATCCACAGAACTATAAAGCTAACGGACCAGGCTATTGCAGAAGTTCAGTTGGCCTCGCTGCTTTCATTAGAACCGCTGTCTATTGCAGAACACAGCGAGACCTGGAATTGGGAACGAGAAATTGGACTGACCAAGAGTATTGAACAGATACGGGAACAACTCACCAATACATCGGAAAAATTCGAAGGTTATACATCCGCAAGAGATACAGTGGTCGGCGTATCTTTGAGTGTAACCGCAGGATTTTTAATCTGGTTATTGAGAGGTGGGGCGCTGCTGGCAAGCATGTTCTCGATCTCACCTTTATGGAGGCAGTTTGATCCAATGCCAATACTACGCAATAATGATGGAGACGAGAACGGTAAAGATGGAGAAAAGGTTTCGGATTCAGACAAAGTTGAGGCTGTATTCGGTCAGGATTCGAAAACTTTCCAACAGCGTTGACTTGTAGAAGTTGACGAGCATTCTTGCGATCACCCAACAGATTTAGCGCTTACTGTATCTTATTGATTCAGTCGGATATTGTGTCCAATAACTCTTTTGGCAACAAACGTTCATTATCATTGTCGGGAAATTTCTTTCTAAATAACGTTAACTCTTCTTTGGCTTCGTCGGCCATATTTTCTTTGTACAATCGCTTTATCTCGATTACCCAGAGAAATGCTGAGCTACGAGTTTTTTTCACTTTCTCTGGTGCAGGTTTATCAGGCTGAGAAACCTCTTGTTCGGCTCGTAAACTGAGATCTTGTTCTGGTGCTCGCTTTAAACGAACAGGCTCATCGATAGCCTGTATTTCTGATGCTGCTGTAGAGGGGGGCTGTTCGACATTCTGCATTGCTTCGTTATCTTGCAACTCGATAGTGTCATTCGGCGGTTCCGCTACAATCATTAACTCGACTGCTTGGTCTGAGGAGCGTTCTTCTAAAATACGTTTAGCTGCACTACTTAGAGCAGTTTTCTCTGGTTCAAGCTCGGCGTCATCGTTAACTTGTCTGTTTGGCGATGAATCGATCTTAGCCACATTGGGTAATAGCTCTGTACTCGGTTCAGTTGTCGTAGTGTTTTTGGAATCAGCAGGCGTGGATTTGTTGACCAGTGGTGTAGCAGTTTTTAATCGCGCTACCTGCTTTTCATCGATTTGCACGGATTCGCGAGCAATGTTCTCATCAGTATCAATCCCGAGAGCATCAGAATCAGTTTCTGTCATGGATTCTGCTTCGGCGGTATTACTTTCTTCACTTAAAACTTGCTCTATAGGTTCGTCTGCGGTAGAAATAAGTTCAATAGATTCTACTTCAGCACTACTGTTTGTCGCTATTGATGCGTTAGAGGCGGAGTCGGCTGATTCTGTACCAGAAGTACGATCTGCCACCTCAGGTACTGCTGCAGTAATTTGTGTTTCAGTCGTATCAATTGCCATCTCAGATGCTATAGCGCTTGTTTCTGTATCAGTAGTTTCTTTCACAACAGATACTGCTGCAGTGGTCTGTGCTGTACTTGACGCTGCAGAGATTGTTTCTGCAGTATTTGGTGTCTGTGGCATCGGTTCCGGTGTTGGCGCAGGTCCTTGTGTCAGATGGGGAGTCGACTGCGGTGCGTTCATTGTCATCGGTGTCAGCCCGATAGCGATCATCAAAACAGCTGCTGTCCCGAAAATAGGAGCGTATTTTTGTGTGAAAGTTTCATGCTGTTGTGGCAGCGATTCATGCTGTGATAATAACGCGTTATCCAGAATGAGTTTATCGAGATCTTTGGGTGGCTCACTATTGTTCGATGCAAACAGTTTAGCCAAGTCTGCATCGTTTAATTCATCGTCATTATTTGGGATTTTGCTCATGCGAGCACCCTCAATTGTTTTCGCAATTTGGTAAAAGCATATCGTAATCTGCTCTTAACCGTTTCGGAGTTCTCATCAACCAAGTCTGCTATTTCCTGCAGACTGAAGCCGGCTATATGACGCAACAGGACCACTTCTCGCTGATTCTCCGGCAAGGTTGCCAGGGCGTCTGCCAATGCATCGCCACGCTTTGTCAATTCAGTCAGCTCATCCGGTTGTAATGGGGTTTGTAGTCGGGCGACCTGGGTGTCTTCGTCGAGTTGTACAGAGGCGTAGAATGGACTGCTCTTGGCGGAGCGATACGAATCCACAATTCGGTTTCTGGCAATACGGTATAACCATGCAGCGAATGGGGCGGAGCTTGTATAACCGTGTCGACCATTAACCACACGCGCCCAAACGTCCTGAAATAGCTCAGCACCGGTCGCCTCAGAATTGCAACTACCTACCATAAATCGATAAAGCGGAGTTTTGTGGCGACGATACAGTTCGTTAAACGAATCAATATCGCCGCTCTGGTACGCTAACATCAGATCGGTATCCGTTGCGTTTTCTATGTTAACTGCTGTATCCATTCAACTTGTAGGAAATTAGCTACGCTCTTAACAACTTGAGCGTAAACGACCAAGTTTCATTGACTAGCCTTCATTTTCGTCTGAACCCTTCTCATTAGGGCTGCCTGTTCTTGTCTGATTCTGCTCATCCAGATTGTCGGCTAGATCAATCAACTGTACAAGCTCTGAACGGTAGCCAAACCGATCACTACCCTTGGCATCTGCGGCCAGAGTGGCGGCTGATTGGTAGTCAAAGTTGTTCAGATATTTGCTTTGACGCAGTAGCTGACCAAATCCAGCGACCGCTGCTGAGAATCGGAAATTGTCACTGGCTTCAGCCAGCTCATCAATCATAGTATCGTCTAACACCTGTCGGGTTGTCAGCTTGCTAACTGTTTCAGTTGGCGCTTTGTAGCGTAGTCTGATTTCAGCAATTTCAGAGTTTAGCTCACTTGGTGTTACCGTCTTTTGATAACGTGACTCGGAATGCCGTTCACCACCTTCACCAACCAACGCCACTTCGTAGAGAGCAGTTACTGTATGACCTGCACCGATTTCCCCTGCGTCTACCTTGTCATTGGCAAAGTCTTCGTTAGCCAATTTACGATTGACATAACCAAGCAGTCTATACTCAGATACTTGAGCCGGATTAAATTCAATCTGGATTTTTACATCTTTGGCAATAGTAAGCAGAGTTGAGGTCAGTTCGCTACTAAGTACTTTCCTGGCCTCATTCAAAGTATCGATATAAGCGTAGTTGCCATTTCCTACATCTGCCAGTTGTTCCATCAGGTGATCATTGTAATTGCCGGCGCCGAAACCCAATGTGGTTAGTGCAATACCGGATTCTCGTTTACGCTCGATCAACTGTTTCAATTTATCGATGTTGCTGATACCGACGTTAAAATCACCGTCGGTGGCAAGTATAATTCGATTGATACTGTCATCGGTCTTAGTTTTCTCGGCCATTTCGTAGGCCAGCTCGATACCTGCTGCACCATTTGTTGAGCCACCAGCCTCCAATTGCTTCAACGCTTTGCTAATGGCACGTCTATTGTTCCCCGCCGTTGGTTCGAGCACAACACCAGAAGCACCGGCATAAACAACTATACTAACGCGATCTTTTTCGGTTAGATCTTTACTTAACATATTCAAAGAAGATTTAAGCAGTCCAAGTTTATTTGGAGACGTCATAGATCCAGAAACATCGAGCAAAAAAACGAGATTGGCAGATGGTCGGTCGTCTGCATCAACCGAATAGCCTTTCAAGCCGATATGCAGCAAACGGGTTTTTGCATTCCAAGGTGTACTAGCGAGTTCTGTGTGAATTGCAAAAGGCGTGTCGGTAGTTTCCGGTGCCGCATAGTCATAGCTAAAATAATTCAGCATTTCTTCCAATCTAACAGCGTCAGCCGGCGGTAGTTGGCCGGTGTTAAGAAATCGTCGAATATTGGAGTAGGCTCCGGTATCCACATCAATGCTAAAGGTTGAGGTTGATTGATCGCTAACGCGAATCACAGGGTTGCTGGTCAGGTCTTGATATTTTTCTGTGTTTCTAATAATTGGGTTTGTTACATCATAGTCTGGTGTTTGTTCTAACGGGGGTGAAAGCGCAGATGTCGTCTCGCTTACTATGGTCAAGTTAGCCACTCTGTCAGCAGAGTGTGCCTCGGCGTCGTGACTTTTGCTTGCCTGCTGTAAAATCCTGGCGGCCGGCGTTGACAATTCCATTTCTGGCTGCACCGATGCCGAATCTGATTGCGCCAATATTTCGATTTGCTTGGCTGATTCTATTTGCGAAATTTGTAATCGCTCTCGGTCTACATTCTCTGGTTGGTTTTGATCATCTCCGGCGGTGGTTTGTATTGATGTCGTACGCTTCTTGTTAAGATTTCCCGGATCGTTGGACATCTCTGAAGAGTTACTACTGCAGCCTGCGCTCAGAATCAGAATAGATAAGCTTGTGGCCAGGGTTTGATTAATAAATTGATGTCGCATGTTTTCCTCTTTTATGTTGGTCTTACGTGTATAAACGTGCATAGAGCTAAACGGGGGTTAATTGTTTTTTTATCTTCTTAAAACAGGACCAAAATTGTAAAAAATGACTGCAGAATCAGTAACATGGCGCGTGCTGCTCGATGCACGCTATTGGCCACGACTGGTGTTGCTCTCGTTCGCATTGTGGTTGCATGCCACTAATACCATGCTGATTTCTACCACCTTGCCGTCGGTCGTGGACTCGATTGGCGGTCATCGATTGCTCAGCTGGGCGTTTTCGCTTTATCTCGTTGGTTCGGTTGTTAGTGGAACGCAGGTCAGTGTGTATGCCAGCCGATTTGGATTTCGCCGCGCGATGATCAGCGCAGCGCTAATCTACCTGGCAGGTTGTGTGATTTGTGGAATGGCCAGCAACATGCCATTGTTTCTGTTTGGCCGCGTGGTGCAGGGGTTAGGTGGTGGTGGTCTGGTATCGTTGGTGTATTTGTCCCAGCATCAGTTTTTTCCAAATCAGCTTATCCCCAGAATTATTGCATCAAACTCAGTGGTGTGGATGAGCGCCGCATTCTGTGGACCGATGATTGGCGGTATGTTCGCTACCTTCGGATTATGGCGATTAGCGTTTTTGTTTTTTGCGCTTCAAGCGTTGCTGTTTGTCTTTTATGCCCGGCGCCAACTTAAAATTGATTCTGTGCAAATAAAGGCGAACAGCCGATCAGTGTCAGTGATAAATCTTGGCGTATTGTCCGCCAGTATTCTATGCATAGCGTTCGGTGGCGTTTTGCAACATTGGATGGGCTCTGCGGTATTTGTTGTTCTTGGCGTTTTATGTTTGTACCTGTTCATTGTGCTGGACCATCAGATTGAGCGGCAACGGATGCTTCCAGAGTCGATGTTAAATCTGAATAATCCGGTTGCATCAGGATTACTGATGACCTTGGTCTACAGTGCTGCATTAATGTCTTTCGTTGTGTATGGTCCGGTTGTACTGATTGAAGTATATGGAATGACACCACTTGCTACCGGGTTTGTACTCATCACGGAATCTTTGGCCTGGAGTACATCGGCCATTATTTTTGCTGGTAAAAGTGAGGCCGTTGAGCGAAAGTTGATACTGGTTAGCGGTCTGTTTGTCACCATTGGGGTTTTTCTTCAAGCAGTAGTGGTGCCGGCGACATCAATTGCGTGGATAGTGTTGGTGTTAATTATTGCCTGCGGAGGTTTTGGCGCGTTATGGGGTTATTTAATTCGTCGCGTTGTTGAATTTGCGTCAACCGATGACAAAGACCGTGCATCATCTATGCTGCCGGTCACACAACAAATTGGATTCGCTTTAGGGGCCGCCTATGCTGGTGTCATTGCTAATAGTTTGGGTTATTCGGCTATTTCAAATGTGTCAGAAATACAAGATATTGCTAAGTGGGTGTTTTATGCATTTGTTCCGTTTGCAATTATAGGAAACGTGTGTTCATGGTATTTTGTTCGACAGAATGCCAAATAAACTGTGTGTAATTACATTATTCTTGATTTGCCAGTAGTAGTCTTCTAGAGCTTCTGCATACAATCATCGATGTATTTGCAATAGTAAGAGCACTCAAAACGGACTTGAACACCCATAATAAGCACTATGACCGAAACCTGGAAACAAGCCCTGCAAAGCGAGTTAGGCTGTGAACTCACTTCTTTATCAAGTGTGGGCGGTGGTGACTTCGCTAGTGCCTACCGTGCCGAGCTGTCCGACAATAAACAGATATTTGTAAAAACGCATCGAAACCCACCAGCTTATTTTTTTAGCACTGAAGCCGCTGGCCTGGAATGGCTTCGCACCAGTGGTTATGTCAATGTGCCTAAAGTGTTGGCCGTAAGCGATGATCCTCCATTTCTTGCCATGGAGTGGGTAGATATAGGTGGTGAAACGTCCGATACCGAAAGTCAATTTGGTCGAGAACTTGCACAACTGCATGGAGGTGAATTTAACTGTTTCGGGCGACCCGATGGACGCACAACCGGTAGTCAGGCCGTGCCAAACCTTGCTTGTGATTCATGGACGCAATTCTACGCAACGCGCCGATTGTTGCCATTGGCAAAGATGGCGCACGACAAAAATGCTTTACCGCAAAGCTGTATAAGCAAAGTTGAGAAAATTGCGGGTAAGCTTGACGAATTTGGTGCAGCCGATGAGGCTGCGTGTTTGCTGCATGGAGATCTTTGGGCCGGGAACAGAGTAGTTGATACGCACGGCAAGAGTTGGCTTATTGATCCCGCCGCTCATGGCGGACATAGAGAATTTGATCTTGCTATGATGCGCCTGTTTGGCGGGTACGGACAAGCCTGTTTTGATGCTTATCAAGAGATTTACCCACTGCAAGCTGGGTGGAAGGACAGGGTAGCGTTGCATCAATTGGCACCCCTTATTGTGCATGCGATAAAGTTTGGTGAGTCATATGCAGCAGCGACTGAAAATGCGCTATCTAATTACGTTTAACAGGCTCGAAGACCAAATAACAATACGCATTTCAATACACCAATATATGTCACATTCTACTGTTAACAATGCTTTAAACGAAGCTGCTTACCAAATATACAACTCCTCACCAAATATACATTTTACTACTTAAAAAATAATAACTATGAAAAAACCAGCTAGACAGATAACACTGATAGACGGTGGAATGGGACAAGAACTACTAAAGCGCAGTGGCGCAAAACCAGACCCGCTATGGTCAGCGCAAGTGATGATGGATTATCCAGACCTTGTGCGAGATTTGCACATCGACTTTATCAAGGCCGGTGCACGAGTTATAACCTTGAACACCTATTCGGTGACACCGGAGCGTCTTGCTCGTGATGCAGACGAATCGATGTTTGAATCACTGCAATCCAAAGCAATTGAAGCTGCAACCAGTGCACGAGATATAGCCGGGGTAGAGGGGGTACGTATTGCTGGCTGTCTACCGCCGTTGGTAGCAAGTTATCGCCCCGATCAAGCTCCAGATGACAATACCATGCTGTCAACATACCAACGTATTGTTGAGTTTGAGCAACCATACGTTGATCTGTTTATATGCGAAACCATGGCATCAATAAGAGAAGCAAATGCTGCACTGGTTGCCGCAAAAGATGCTAGCCTGGCCGTCTGGGTTGGCTTGACGGTAGCCGATGATAGCTCAGCTAAATTAAGAAACGGTGATGAACTTACCGACGCGGTGAAACGAATTGATGAGCTTGGGGCTGAAGCTAAATTACTCAATTGCAGCAAGCCTGAGGCGATCAATGGCGCATGGCAAGCACTGTGTTCAGGAACCGGTCCAGTTGGCGCATATGCGAATGGATTTACCTCCATAAGCGCATTGGAGCCCGGTGGCACTGTCGATTCGCTTAAAGCCCGGCACGATCTGGGACCAGATAACTATGCAGACTTTGCTATGCATTGGGTAGAACAGGGAGCCGATATTGTTGGTGGTTGTTGTGAGGTTGGACCTGAACACATTGGCGTCATTGCGCACCGGTTACGCGATGCGAACTATGACATTCATTAGCTTGCGACTGATTTGCAAGCACTTGATAGCAGCAGCTTTATGAGAGCACCTGACGAACAGTGGTTACTGGTCGGCCACCGTTGACGTTTGCATTGGTGGTACGAACATGAATATGCGATTTGGCTGTTTGCATGGCTTGCCAGTGAGGGGTATTGCGTTGGTTAAGTTGGTTGTGATGGTTAATATGATCGCCGTCAGCAACATTTATCGTTAGTGTTGTTGCATGATTTGCAGCAAACTCGCGAGAGCCGTTTACTAGTAGAGAGTTCAAGTCGTACTGACCATCGGGCGTGGAAACTATTCCGGGATAAACTTGTGATAATGTCACTGGATGATCATTCGTGTTAGTGACGATGATTTGTCGACTACCACTTACGCTTGGTTTTTCACCAAAGCTAACAATTAAACCGGTGCCACGAATAGCTGTCGAACTTGTGGAAGTAGCTGTCGATTTTATCGAAGATGTACCTGCACCGCGTTTATACGCTGCAGCGGCCAAGCCCGGTACCAGTGTTGCGCCGGTAGCCAATACCATTGCTTTAAGGGTAGAACGTCTGATCGTGTCAATAACCATGTGATAGAGATTATTTGTTGCGTGTGTAACTATAAATGTAAAGCAAAAATACTGAATAACAACCATTCTGAATCAATCTATGACAATTGTGGTATCAATTGATAACAAGTTGCTCGTACCAGTGTGGCGTAACAAACAAACGGCTCAGTCAATGCCACACTAGTGGATGGACCACTAGTGGTTGGACCATTAGTAACCAGCGGCACTACCGTCGCTTCGCGGGTCAGCCGCCGCCTCTATCAATCCGTCGGTGTTGAACACGAGTGCACCAGCATGTCCCATAATTTCTTCGAATGCGCCAACAACTTCAACATCATGGCCTCGTTCAATTAACGTCTTTATTACCGATTTTTCAAAACGGTTTTCTATTCGTAAATTGGTTGCCTCACTTCCCCATGTTCTGCCCAATAGCCAACGCGGAGCTGTAATTGCGCTTTGCAATGGCATATTGTTCAAAGCATAGCGTGTAAAGATCATCGCCTGAGTTTGTGGCTGTCCTTCTCCACCCATCGTTCCGTATGAAAGCACACGACCGTCAGATAATTGTGCCAATGCAGGCTGAATAGTGTGAAAAGGGCGTCGATGCGGCGCAAGATAGTTATGGTGTTGCCTATCCAGTGAAAAGCTGGTGCCACGATTCTGCCAGGTAATACCGCTTGTTGGTAACACCACTCCAGAGCCAAATTCCCAATACACACTTTGAATAAAGCTAACCGTATTTCCGTCTCTGTCCATAGCGCCTAACCACACGGTGTCGCCGCTGCTTGCAGCATCAGGCCATGGTGCTGCGCGTGCCAGATCTACCTGGCTTGCCATAGTGGAAATTTTGGCATCGTCTAAAAAGGCATCCGCAGGCTTGCTCATGTATGCAGGATCGCTTACATGGGAGTCACGAATTCTGAATGCGCATTTGGTTGCCTCGACCAATGCATGCACGAAGTCTTCATTTTCCTTTTGAAAAGTGCCAAGCTTTTCATAAACTCCCAGAAGCAACAAGGAAGCCAGGCCTTGGGTTGGCGGAGGCATGTTGTACACGATGTGTCCGGCTACGTTAAGAGATAAAGGGGAAGGCGTTAGCGCAGTGTGACGTTTAAAATCATCAAGCCGCAAGGGACTGCCCACCACCTCTAGTTCAGTTGCTATAGATTCGGCCAATTCGCCGTGGTAAAAATCCATCAGACCGTTTTTAACCAGCGATTCAAGTGTTATCGCTATATTTTTCTGGCAAAATCGGGTCCCTTCATTCACCGTTTTACCATCGGGTATATAAACCTCTTTAAATCCTGGTTGCATCTCCAGTTGCAGGCGTTTTTCGGCTGCATTTCGTGCTAGTGTTCCCGTGACCGACACACCGTCTTTGGCGTAAAATGTGGCATCTTCGAGTAGTCGTGAAAGTGGTAACTTGCCACCTAGTGCCTGCCGGCTATGTTCATATGCTTTGTGCCAGCCGCTAACAGCACCTGCCATTGTCACTGCGGCCAATGGGCCACGCTCAGGTATTTTTTCGTGCCCCAGGTTTTTGTAAAAATCCAGATTCGCTAATCCGGCCGCGCCACCACACGCATCAATCGCATTTACACTGTTTTTCGCTGAGTGGATTAACCAGAAGTTATCGCCGCCAAGGCCATTCATGTGTGGATATACCACTGCAATTGTGCTGGCAGCCGCGATCATTGCTTCGACGGCATTGCCACCGTCCTGCAGAACTCGTAGCCCGGCTTGCGAGGCCAGGTGGTGAGGGGCGACGACCATGCCATTGTAGGCGCGTTTGGTGTTGAGCATATTGGCGTTGTCTGCTGGTTTACATTGACTCGTGAGCAGCATATTACCCAGAATCTCTCACACTCGTCATGCAAATTGATATGTTCTGGCCCTGTACAGGGAATGGAATGGTGATTGTTGCAGTGGGTGTTGTTGTGCGTGTTAATATCTGGAGCGATGAGGGGGGTGATTTAGAACACCTTGTCCTGGTGGTCCATCCACTAGCTTGAGATCGCGAGTCTAATACCTGAATTTTGGAGGTTTTCTTGGAAAAGTCACGTGTCGATTCTGATGCACAGACATTGTTCGAACAACCGCTGGACATCCTCACGATTGGTCTGGACGGTTTTGCAGACGATTTGTCCAAATTAGACGTGGATGTCATGCAATTGGATTGGCGGCCTCCGGCGGATGGCGATCCGGAGCTTGCCGAGTTGTTGTCGAAGTTAGGCAGCTAAGATGGAACGAATAGAGTTGGCCAATCAGCGCGCTGTCGACGTTATGTTGGCAGGCGATCCACTGCTGATCGATGTTATTCCAGCGGTTGATGCCATTCCTGAGTTGGCCAATGACAAGCTTATTCTGCATGCTGGCCCCCCTATCGAATGGGACCGAATGTGTGGTCCGATGCAAGGTGCAGTCGCTGGGATTGCTGTGTTTGAAGGGTGGGCGCTCAGCCTGAAAGAAGCAATGTCAAAAGCGGCTGCAGGTGAATTCGATTTTCAGCCCAACCATCACTACAACGCAGTAGGTCCAATGACAGGTATGACCACTCGCAGTGTTCCCGTTATGGTGGTTATGAACCGCTCATCGGGAAATAAAGCTTACTGTGCCATCAATGAAGGTCTTGGCAAGGTCATGCGCTTTGGCGGTAATGATGAGAGTGTATTAAAAAGGCTTGGTTGGCTAAAAGACGCTTTAGCGCCGTTAATGGCAGACGCATTAAAGCTCAGTGGCGGAATCAATTTAAAGAACATTGTGGCGCGTGGGTTAACCATGGGCGATGAAATGCATCAACGAAACGTGGCGTGCTCTGGCTTGTTGCTAAGAGAACTGTCGCCCTACATGGCAGCCGTATCCACCAGCAAAGAGTTGTTGACAACATCGTTAAAATTCATGGGTGGCAATGATCAGTTTTTTTTGAACGTTGGCATGGCAGCGGGAAAATCCATTATGGACCCGGTTCGAAACATTGAGCATTCAACTGTTGTCACCGCCATGTCTCGCAATGGCACAGACTTTGGCATCAGAGTAAGTGGTTTGGGAGACACCTGGTTCACAGCACCGGTAGAGATGCCCCAGGGCTTGTATTTTCCCGGCTACAGTGAAGACGACGCTAATCCAGACATGGGCGATTCTACTATTGTTGAAACTATTGGTCTTGGCGGATTTGCAATGGGTGCATCTCCTGCTGTTGCAGGCTTTGTAGGCGCTGGTGCTGCATCTGATGCTGCGATATTTACTAAAGACATGAGTGAGATTTGTTATTCGCAAAATCCGGAATGGACTATTCCTGCCATGGATTATCTTGGAGTTCCAACCGGAATCGATATCAGACGTGTGGTGGAAGTTGGCATGGCTCCAACTATTAATACCGGTATCGCGCATAAGATGCCGGGAATCGGTCAGGTTGGAGCAGGGATTGTACGCGCACCTATGCAGTGCTTTACAAAAGCCTTGCACGCTTTTGCTAAACAGGAAGGCGTGTCATGAGTGACTATTGCGCCAGCAAGATTCGGCGAAAGTTCTATCTGGATTCAGTTGCGCTGATGCGATTGTCCAAATCACTTGCGGCCATGCCCGGAATTGATGAAGCAGCAATGATGATGGGAACACCGTCGAACATTGAAATCATGGTGAACGCTGGTCTGCTCGATGGTCTTATACCCGACTCATCGGCAGCTGATTTAATTATTGGCATTCGTGGTAACAGTGAGTCGGATGTTACTAGTGCTTTGAGTGAAGCTGAGCAGTTGCTTGATGCTCCAACTATCAGCCAGACAGGAGCGCAATGGCGACCCAAAAGTGTTCGCAGTGCAGTTGCTGGTCGACCATCATTAAATCTTGCGCTTATTTCGGTACCCGGTGCATTTGCCGTTAGTGAAGCGCGCAAGGCTTTACGTCGTGGTTTGCATGTGATGATTTTTAGTGACAACGTCCCGGTTGAAAATGAAGCTGAACTAAAACAAGAGGCACGTCGACTGGGTAAATTAGTCATGGGGCCAGATTGCGGAACCGCTATAATAAATGGTGTACCGCTGGCGTTTGCCAACAACGTGCCCCAGGGTGATATTGGCGTTATCGGTGCTTCGGGTACTGGAATTCAGGAAATCACATGTCTGGTCGCGCAATATGGACAAGGCATCTCGCAGGCCATTGGAGTTGGTGGACGTGATTTACAAGAATCTGTTGGTGCTGTATCAACCCTTATGGCTATGGATGCGTTGGAAAAACATGCTGGTACTCGACACATCGTGTTGGTATCAAAGCCACCTTCTGAGTTAGTTGCCGCACGGGTTCTCAATAAAGCGGCCGAATCTGTCAAGCCCTATACCATTTGTTTTCTGGGTGGAAGTAGGCCTGCGTTACCCGAAAATTGTACCTGGGCAAGCACGCTAACGGAAGCTGCGTGCCATGCATTAGGACAAACCTCGTTGCATTCAATGAGCCAGCATTCGTTCAACGAGAATCAACGGGTAGGAAAATTAATTCGAGGTTTATTTTGTGGAGGAACCTTGTGTGCCGAGTCTCTAGTACTCTTTAAACAAGCAGGTATGGCGGTTTCTTCCAATGTTGCCTTGCCCGGTATTGAAGCCAGCGTGGATGGTCATCACCTGATCGACCTGGGTGCTGATGAATTTACCCAGGGTAAGCCACACCCCATGATCGAACCGAGTATCCGAGACACTGTAGTTAAAAACGCACTGGCAGACAATCGGGTTGGCGTTTTACTGGTGGATATTGTTATTGGATATGGCGCGCACCCAGACCCGGCAAGTCAGTTTGTTGCCAGTCTCGAACACTACCGACAAACCGACATCGATATTATTGCATCGGTAACCGGTACCGACGAAGACCCGCAGCAGCGAACTCGCCAAGTCAGGATACTCAGAGATGCAGGGGTCGTTGTGGCTGCTAGTAACGCTGCCGCAACTCAATTAGCACTCAGGAGTGTAGGCGCACAAATACAGGTATGAAAAAGTCTTTCGATATACCAACACGATTGCTTGTCGCTGTGGGTGGCAACGCGACTCATCCGGAAGATATCGAGGGCACATCTGCACAACAGGCAGCAATGGCCGCAAACACGGCAAAGTCTTTGCTTCCGCTAACCTCTCTTGATAACGAATTAATCATTACACACGGCAACGGACCCGTGGTCGGCAAAATTCTGATGAGGCAGGTATTAACTCGTGATCGGATTGCGCCCATGCCGCTGGATATTTGTGTAGCACATAGCCAAGGCGGCATTGCCTATTTACTTATGCAGGCAATAGAAAATTCATTGCGCGAAATAAACAATGAGCGCCATTGTGCTGTATTGCTTACACAGGTAGAAGTAGATCAGGACGACCCTGCGTTCGACAATCCCACCAAACCCATTGGTGCTTTTTATACAGAAGATGATGCGGTCAGGATAGGTAAAGAATTGGGTTGGCTAATGCGCGAGGATGCAGGGCGAGGGTGGCGACATATAGTACCTTCGCCAAAGCCTCGCCATATATGTGATGTGTCGTTAGTACAGGTTTTAGCACGTCGAGGAACCATTGTTATAGCTGGTGGCGGCGGTGGCATTCCGGTTATTCGAAAAGCCCAGGGTGTGAGAGAAGGCGTCGCGGCAGTTATTGACAAGGACATGACCTCTGCTCATATGGCAAACGTGATAGGTATACCGGTCATGATGATTCTTACCGCTGTGAAAAAGGTAGCAATCCATTTTGGCAAGCGTAACCAGCAGGAATTAGATTGCGTGTCTCTAGGTGATATAAAACGCTATAAGCGAGAAGGCCATTTTCCCGAGGGCAGTATGGGGCCAAAAATAGAAGCTGCTATTCGATTTTTAGAAGGTGGTGGTCAGCGTGTGGTGATCTGTCATTTGGACGATGCGCAGTCCGCACTGGTTGGGAAGACAGGAACACACATTCTTACTGACAATGCATTTGCGTAATATGTGTGTGGATAGTGTGCGTTTACATAACCGGAGTTGTCGTAATAGCTGCACAACTTTATCAGGGTCGTTACACGTGCTGGGCGTGATTGGACAAGTATTACATTCAGTGTGTCAACGGCGCGCACGCGGAACTGTGGTAATGAGGTTCGATCGCTGTGCTTATATTCAAGTTGACCGACAGCTAATTTGTATTGGGCTAAATGAATTAGGGGCAAGTTCTATAACAGGACTATTTGATCGTGCTGTGCGCATGCTGCCGCAAAGTCTGACCATTGGTGCTAGCGTGCAGTTCTCACCACAGTATCTGTCAGTTGACGATAGGTACGTTGTTGATGTGCGTGTTGCGAGTTTGTATGAATCTGAGCTTCAAGATAAATTAAATAAATTAACATGTGTCACAAAACTAACCACTCAGCACGAGTTATTAGCAAATCTTAAAATACCATCAGCAGGATTGGCTCCGCTGTTGCAACATTTTACAGTAGCAACCACCAGTGCTGAATCGACAAGTACGGTTAACTTGATCGGCATTGATTCTGAATTTATTGATTCTGAATTTATTGATTTTGCCATGCCTTTGATTGTGCAATTAGCAAAGCAAATATGGTTATGTTGCGCAAATGGAGATTCGGAGACTGTGCACCACGAGTTTGACTCGAAGCGATTTCAAAAATTGGTGGGTGCTGGCCCAGGCCTAACCCCATCCGGGGACGACTTTCTGTGTGGCGTTTTCACGGCTTTGCGACTCTCTGGCTTTCATAAGGTAGCTGATGCATTGTGGACCAGTATTCGCTCTGTTGCCTTACTATCTACCACACCTGTGTCGGTTGCAATGATGGAGCAAGCGACACTTGGCGATTCCGGGGAGCATCTCGATGCCGTTGTTCAAGCTTACTATGGCTACCCACTAACCACTGCAAGTGATTTTCAGCGACTGATTGCTCTGGTCGGTGAAACATCCGGTTGGGACTGGTTATCAGGCTTTGTATGGTGTGGCGATATCCTGCGCCATATCCAGACCGAAAATTCAGAAAGATTTGATCTGATTTAGAGAAACACCAAGCTGCTGATATTGATTAAATAATGTGTTTTAGTCGCTCAATCACATGTCAGGGTATCAACCGATAGCCTAGAACTGGTAACATTCAACAACATGCTGGAACTCGCCAAAAAACAACCTATTACCGTTTCCGCAGCCGACAGAATAATTGCCCGTATTGACGAGCTGGCGGCTATTTCAGAATCGTCTGGCTGTCTGACGCGGCGTTTTGCCACTGAGGAACATCGCCGAGCAAATGATTTGGTTGCTTACTGGATGAAGGCTGCTGGGATGATCGTAACAGAGGATGCTATTGGCAATATTATTGGTCGTTATGAGGCAGACCGAAATGGCACCAGTTCAGCAATCATGCTGGGCTCACATCTTGACACAGTGGTCAATGCGGGTCGTTATGATGGCATGCTGGGTGTACTTAGTGCCCTTGCCTGCGTAGAAAGTTTATACGAAAACGAGCAGCGGTTGCCCTATGCTATCGAAGTTATCGGTTTCGCTGATGAAGAAGGTGTAAGGTTTCAATCTACTTATTTAGGCAGCAGGGCGGTTACCGGGCATTTCGATACTAATGTGCTGAAGCGTGTTGATCAAGATGGCGTGTCATTTTCCGACGCACTTAAAATGTTTGGTTCTGATGTCCGCAATATTCCCACTGCTATACGAAAACCTGAGGACATAGTCGCTTATCTTGAACTGCATATTGAACAAGGGCCAGTTCTGGAGAACAATGACCAGGCAGTGGGTGTTGTGTCAAGCATTGCCGGAGCAAGTCGGTTGATCGTTAAGTTAACCGGGCTTGCAGGCCATGCCGGGACTGTACCCATGGATATGCGGCAAGATGCATTAGTGGCGGCTGCACATTGCATTGCACTTATCGAATCGCGTTGTAGCGGGCAAGACGACGAGCAGGGCCAAAAAGATAGAAACGATGGGTTAGTCGGAACTGTAGGATGGATAGAAGCCAAACCAGGCGCTGGGAACGTCATTGCCGGCGATGTGCAATTCAGTGTGGATATACGAGCCGCGTCTGATGATTTGCGGGTTAATCGAGTGCATCGCATAGTAGACGAAATGACCATCTTGTGTCAGCAACGCGATATTGCTATCGACATTGACTACGTACATGAGGCACAGTCTGTTGACTGTGATCAGGGAATTATGCAATGTATGCAAGATGCAATGAGCCTGCAAGGCATTAGTGCTTTAACATTGCCTAGTGGTGCTGGTCATGATGCTGCGGCAATGGCTGAACTTACAAAAACCGGTATGCTTTTCGTACGCTGCAGGGGTGGAGTCAGTCATCATCCAAATGAATACACTTGCCCGGAGGACGCCATTGTTGGGGCTAATGTATTGATGCAAACTGTGCTTAATATCTGCAAAGTCGATAAAAGTCCATAGATAAAAGTTCATATTTAATCAAGCGTTTAACAACTAAAGAGAATTCAATAGTGTCTGGTAGCCCCACGTTGTTTGAAGAGCTTGATCCGGAACCGCGTTTATTAATGGGACCTGGTCCGGTTGATGTTTATCCGCGTGTGTTACGCGCTATGTCTACGGCATTGCAAGGTCAATTCGATCCGCAGTTCACTCGTTATATGGACCAGGTACAAGTATTGTACCGGCAAGTATTTGAGACCAGCAATCAGCAAACCTTTCTAATCAATGGTACTGCAAGAGCGGGCATAGAGGCTTGCCTTGCTTCCATAATTCGACCCGGAGATACCGTGCTTGCGCCTATATTCGGTCGCTTTGGTCATTTGCTTAAAGAAATAGCCATGCGTTCAGGTGCTAACGCTGTCAGTATTGAAACAGAATGGGGGAAAGTGTTTACGGCAGATGAGCTCGAGTCAGCAATTAAGCAATACAAACCGGCTGTTGTTGCTATTAGCCAGGGCGACACATCGGTCACGGTTAAGCAACCTTTAAAAGAGCTGGGTGAAATTTGTAAACGCCATAACTGTATTCTTTATGTAGATGCTACCGCAAGTATAGGCGGCAACGCATTGCCTATCGATGACTGGGGTATTGGTATTGCCAGCGCAGGGTTACAAAAATGCTTATCGGGCCCACCTGGATCGTCACCAATCAGTTTTAATGATGAGATTGCTGCTCGGGTACTTGACCGCAAGCACACCGAGGCGGGCATCAGATCGCCAGGTACTCTTGATGCCGATGGGCCGATTATTCAGTCCAATTACTTTGATCTTGCCATGCTGATGGATTACTGGGGACCTGACCGTCTCAATCACCATACTGAATCCGCTAGTATGCTCTACGCTGCTCGTGAATGTGCGCGCATACTGCTTGAAGAAGGTTTGGATGCATGCCAGCACCGCCATCAGCAAACCAGCGGTGCGCTAAGAGCAGGCCTGCTTGCTATGGGTCTTGAGCTGTTTGGTGATCAGAAGCATTTAATGGACAATGTAACTGGCATTCATATTCCTACTGCTTGCGGCAATGGCGCTGCTGTAAGAGCTGAGATGCTGAACGATTTTGGCATCGAGATTGGTACCTCGTTTGGCCCGCTGGATGGCAAGATATGGCGTATTGGCACAATGGGTTATGTTTGCAGAAAGTCGAATGTTTTGCGTTGTCTGAGTTCATTGGAAATGGTGCTCAATCGCAATGGATACCAAACTGCGCAAGGTGCAGGTGTCAACGCAGCTTATACTTTTTACGAAAACGCCTGAAAATGCCGCATCCCGCGCCGCATACAAGGCAACCGATAAAGCTACGTGTAAACCATTTAAACGGTAGGCGTATCGAAAAAAGCATTGTTGATGCTTTGGTTGCTGCCGGATTTATTATCGAAGAATTTGACGGAGAGTTAACGGATGTTGCTGGCCAACATCCGGCTGAGTATGATTGCCAGCTAATTGATTGGCGCGATGCAGATAAGTTAATCGCCGAGCATTTTCAGGTGCTTGCTGGTAGCGAACCGGTGGTCGCTTTAATTGATGCCAACGTTGATACGCATATTGGTCTCTATGTTGATTCCGATGTTGATTCCCATGTTGAACCAAACAATCAACAGGAGAATTCACAACTTGTCGCAGGTTTTAGTGATTTTGTTTGCGAGCAGGAATTGGGCCTTGCTTCATTTATGCTGCGCATGCGTCGATTAGTTCGACGTTACCGAGATCCGTTCACACTCGCAACTACCAACTCGCCCGAGGCCCAAGTGCTTCAGACCGTTGTAAATCATTCCAGTGACTGGGTTTTTATTAAAGATCTTGAGCATCGCTTCCTTGCAGTGAGTGAAGAATATGCCAACACCCTTGATCGCTCACTCGAAAGCGTCATCGGCAAAAACGATCTTGATGTCGGGTTTAGTAAAGATGTTGTATTGGGTAGTGAAAAAGCTGATTGGCAAGGATTTTGGCCCCAGGATGACTATGCAGTAGCGCAGGGTGAGCCTACGGTAGAAACAAATCCTTATTGGCGCGTTTTTACTGGCGACACTCGACACCGCAGGACCATTAGAGTGCCATTAAAAAACCATTGGGGTGATGTGTACGCCTTATTGGTCTGTTCCGAGGATGTAACGGCCCTGGTAAAAGCTGAGCAAGTTCTGCGAGAACGAAGCGAGATGCTGGAAAAAGTGACACAAGAGAAGCTTAAGGCCGAAAATAGCCGTTTGATGGCGGAGCTGGCTGTTACCGCAAAAAACAAGTTTATTGCTACGGCCAGTCATGACTTGCGACAACCACTTCATGCTTTGGGCCTGTACCTTGATGTGCTGGAATCTAAAGTTCAATCCAGTACTCAACAAGCCCTGATAACCAAGATTAAAAATTCGTGTAATGCATTATCGGTGTTGTTTAATAGCTTGCTGGATTTGTCTCGCCTTGAAGCAGGTGTCGTCGATGTTGACTCTGTGCATTTCAATATTAATTCATTGTTGACTAGTCTGCGTGAAGAGTTTGAGGAGGTTGCTGCTGATAAATCTCTAAATATCGTAGTTGATAACTGTGATGTAACTATTTTTACTGATGCGATATTGCTTGAGCGAATTCTGCGAAACCTAATTCAAAATGCTGTGACCTATACTGAACAAGGTTGTGTAGAAGTGCGCTGTTCGGTGCGAGAAACTGTACTTCGCATTGACATTATAGACACAGGACCTGGTATACCTCAATACGAACAGAACGCCATTTTTTCTGAGTATTACCAACTCGAACACGACGGCAGTCGACCTACCATAGGACTGGGTCTTGGCCTGGCCATTGTACGGCGACTTGTCGATTTACTCGACATTAAGTTTGACTTGCATACTGAAATAGGCAAAGGTTCGGTATTTTCGTTGAAAGTACCAATAGGAGATGCAACAAGCATTGTTGAACCTGCTGCATTATCTGCTAAAAGCGAACTCTCGGGTCTGACAGTGCTCGTTATCGACGATGATGCCGATATACTAGATGGCATGCGGCACGTACTCAGGACGCATAGCTGTAATCCAATTGTTGCCCAATCAGCAGCAGAGGCTATAGATTCCCTCACCGAAAAAGACCTGGTGCCATCGATGATAATTGCTGACTATCGTCTGGATAATGGTCGAACAGGCGATAGTGCCATTAAGTTGGTTCGTGAAGAATTTAATACAGATATCCCCGCCATTATAGTAACCGGTGATACTTCTGCTGATCGGTTAAAGGAAGCTACAAACAGTGGTTTCAGGTTGCTACACAAGCCGGTGCAACCTGATGAGCTTGTAAGTGTTATTTCATCGGTATACCACGCAGACCCTGAATAAAGTACTTATTTTTTGGCCAGTGAGTTGGCTGGGATTGCATATAATTTGTTATAGATTTCGGTGTATCCATCGAATTTTCAGCAAATCAACGAGCATTTTAAGTGAGTCACTTAGCAGCGATAGTTTAGAGCCATCCTCATGTCGCCATGCCACAGGTACCTCAGCAACGCTAAGTCCGAGTTTAGTGGCAGTGTAAATATGCTCGACGTCAAAACAAAATCCGTAGGTTTTTTGATGCTGTGCGACTACTCGTGCAGCTTCTTTTCGATACGCTTTGAATCCACATTGGCTGTCGCTAACGCGTATCAGACCAACTAATCTGGCTGTTGTATTAAATAGCTGACTCGTTAGGCGACGCCGTAAAGGTCGGTTCTCTATTTGTGATTCTGGCAAATTCCGTGAACCAATGACAACGTCGTTGCCAGATTGAATTTTTTCAATCAGCTTGTCAATTTCCCGAATTGGTGTAGATGCATCGGCATCAGTAAAAACAATAACATCGCCTTTGGCAATCTTTAGTCCTTTGGCAACTGAGTATCCTTTGCCGATGTTTCTGAAATTGTGCACCAATTCTCCTGCAGACTGCTTCTTGATTTCTTCGGAATAGATATCAACCACTCTGACCACTTCAGACGTCAGGTCCTGGCTCCCATCATCAATAATAATGATATCGGATGAATAACTCTGTTGACTTAAATAATCTTTGATTCCGTAGAGCGTTTTTGCTATTCGCTCTTGCTCATTGTAAGCTGGGATTACGATGGTCACATGAAAGTTATGCGTTTCCATCATGTATCATCCGTTGATGTCGAAAGTTGTGTAAACCAAACCCCAATGACAATAAGAGAGATTCCTATGGTTTTTTTTATTGTGAAAGGTTCCTGAATGCCAGGCCAGAAGGCAGCTAATCCGTATACCACAACATAACCCAGGCTCAGCAATGGGTAGGCTTTGCTTAATTTATGGTTTTTTAGCGTATGTACCCATACTACCATGCACAAAATATAGGTGAATACTCCGATAAGAATGAGTAATGTGTGAATAGGAAAGGCGGCCCAACTTTGCAGCGCTGATTCTATGTTGCTAAGCGAAACTGCACTCATTCCGGTTTTCATTAATAACTGGGCAATTGCGCCACCAACAATTGCGGTTAGTAATCCAATGGGAACGGGTATCATTGTAATTGACCGGATGCTAGTACACTCACACCAGCGCAAATACAAATAACACCGATCCAACGATGACCAGGTATGGCTTCGCCCAGGAAAATATTTGCCAGAACCAGCACTACAATGTAATTCAGACTCAACAATGGGTAAGCGATAGATACTTGAATCGAATTTAATACTTGTAGCCACGTGATCAAACTAATACCGAGCAGTAGGCCACTAGCCACAAAGCTTAAATTAGACACCAAAGGTTTATGTTTGCCTGGCTTGCCTAAATCGATGGCTGCTTTCTTCTGTAATAGCTGAGATACAGAGGTAAGTAGCACAGTTAATAGCAAGTAAAAAAGTGCCAATCTATTCATGGTGAGTAACGATTATTATTAATAATGTAGCGGCGGGTAGTTCGTATTCTGCACTAGTGGTCCATCCACTTGATACATTCGGGTTCAGAGTGGGCCGGCTGCGGTATCACCAGCCGCCGTCCTGCAATACCGCCGGTGCCCCCGCGCGTTTGTGAAGGCCCCTGGTTGTATTTCAAGGGGGGCATACGACTGCGCGTCCGGTCGAACAAACGTAACGCAGACAGACTCGCTGAATCGTGATTTATCTGGTTGACGGACTACTGGGGATGTTACGACAGTATTACTGTGCAGTGGTTCACATCAAGTCTTTAATTGTCAGTTGCATATTGATTTAATCAGTGTCAAATCCAGCTTTACGGTGCATGCTGATAGCGCCATAGCGCTGTTTTCCTGACATTGTGTCTAGCTGATAGTGGTTTTCGTAAACCAGTTCATAGTTGCGTGTAGCAAGCATCTTGCGCAGTGTTGTGTTCAATTTTTGGTGTTGTTGATCATTTAGAAAAACATAGTCGAATTTTCTATCCCATACGGCCTGACGCACATCGCGCTTCTCGAATTTGCCATCCTGGTTATTGTCCAACCAGGTTGTCTCGCTAATTCTTTCTTGAGCAACGGTATCGATAAGTAAGTACCTGAACAAATACGGGTCTTCACTGAGTACTGACTCACTAGCTCTGATTTGACTTGCGATGGTACTGATTTTTCCAACATCAGGGTAACTTTTCTGCATTGTTTTAAGCCTGTTCACATTTACGATTGCATAGGCTGCTATGCAAATAAGAATAAGCGCCACCTTAAAATGTGATCGTTCGCCTTTATTATAAAAATGACTTAACCACCACGCAATTATTGGAATTAAAAACAAGCTGGAGAAAACCAAATGTTTTTGGAGAGAAATTACGTTCTGGCTGGCCAGGTGATATATAAATAGCGGAAGTGAAAAGGTCGCTAATATCAGTATTCTTTTAATTTCTGTATGTTGACACAGCGTTGTGTAAACTATACCCAACCCTGCCAAAAACAGTGTCATCGATAACTGACGCGCCGTACGATTCAAAATATCTACAAATTTTGAGTTACTACCGTGTGTGCCTTGAATTTGCACCTCATAAAGTACTTTTAATTGATCGAAGTTGTATGTGGTATACACAATAAGTACAGTTGCAATAAGCAACGCTCCCATTAAGGCATGCCGGGGAGAATGCACTAGCACCAGTGCTGCAATTAGCGGTAGATAAACTACGGTGGTGTATTTGCTCAAAACTGCCACGCTTAGCGCGCAACACGACAGAATTGAACATGCTAGCTGTCTATTGCCTGGCTGACAGGAATACAAAACGAAAGGCAATGCACAAGTAAACGCGGTGAAGCTAATTATATCGTAGGTGGCTAATGCGCTGGTGTACAGGTGCGCACCTTCAAATCCAAGTAGCAAGGCCGCTATAAATGCTGTGAGATGATTACGCCAAAGAGCATGTACAAATGCATACATGCCCACTAATGATATTGCTCCAAATACGGCAGCTACTACTCGAGCACCCTGTAATCCACCAAAAACTGACTCTCCCCAGGCAAGTATCAGCCAATTCAGGTCCCAGCTAAATATGTATGTATGGGTAGGCCATTGGTTTCCAGCCAGCAGAGTTTTTCCAACGAACAGATAGTCATACTCGTCCATATGCCCGGCAGCACCATCAAACTGAATTCTGAGCAGCACGAGTGCCGGAATACACAAGAACAGAAGAAGTGCGGGTTGATTGTTTAGTGCCTGCCTGAGCATATGGAGTCGGTTATGGAAAAGCTTGGCTTACACACTTAATGAAGTTGAGGTGTGATAACAACGCGACTGCTTTCTACATGGTTTTTTTTGGATGTTCCGTCATTCATTGAATTAGAGACTCCCAAGGCGACTGTTTCCAGGCGTTGGTGACTGATGTTTTTTAGTAGCAGATAGTCTTTTATTGCGTGTGCTCTTGCCTCAGAAAGAATTCTGTTGTACTTCGCATCGATCAGATGATCAGATTGTGTTTTTATGACGTAGCGATAGTTCTCGCAACGCGATGCGGTTTCTGCCAGTTTGTCCAGTATAGGTTTTATCTCATCGATTATTCGGGTCTGATTGACCTCAAAAACCTTACGATTTATGGTCCAGGCTTGTGTGCAATTTTCTGGAACTTCGTTGGGATTGTTGACCGTCTTCAGTTTGGCTTCGCTTTCGTTTTCGCTTTCAGCTTTTTTGTAATCTGTGATAAATTTGTCGACTACTTTTAAAACGGCATTATAGGTCCACGCGCCACGACCCTCGCAAACGCTGGTTTTGTCTCCGGTTCCCCAGGTTATGAATTTGAATTGTTTATTTGGGTCCCGCAGAATAGTGGCTGATTGTAGAAAGGATGCCCAAATTGTCGAACGACAGGAACCCGGATTAGGCACATTTTTTTTTTCGTCTGCAATGTCTCTCGATTCTATGCTGGCTGTTGTAACTGGCGTTTTTGAATCAATACTGTTGCCAGAGTAACCAGGATAAAAAGTTAAAGTGGGTTGTCCAGGTGTTATTTTGACTTCTTTTGCGTCAAGCATGCGCAATCCTGCTGAGTTTAGACGCTCGCCAATCTGCTTGACCAGGTCGGTTTTCATATCTGTGATGTTGTGTTTTCTGGTGGATCTCACCACATACCGGGTTATAACCTGTACTCCTTCTAATCCAGCCAATGAAGCATAGTTTTCGTTGAACTCTTCTGTACCCACTGCCATTGGTGAATGATCTGCACTGGGGTAGAAACGCTGATCTGCCGCAGCTGAAATTGAAACAATTAGTGAAAACGCGAATCCCGATAACGTTTTTATTAAATCAACGGAACTCATACACAAGCCTTGGTACTCAAATGCTTTTCTCTTGCTAAGGTTATCGGTACAAATAGGGGCTTTATTAGTTCAACTGATAAACTGTGACGCGAAAGTGAAAACTTTCCACATTTGCTCTTCTATACATAGTATGTAAAATGTATGCTTGGATTACTTATTACTTTCTTGCGCTGGGTGTTGGCAGAGATGGTTCTGTCAATATTGCCGCTTTATTGGTAGCTTGCAGCCAGATTCTGCTAACACCGATAGCAAAAATACGCTCACCGGCAAAGGTGTACTGGCTCGGGTTCTTTCGGCTGGTTGCCTGCAGCGGGCCTTAAGCATCTGTCATTTCCTATGAGCGAGAAAAAAGATCGAATAGATTCCACTGGTGCCACATTGCTGCTTGGATTTTCCGCTTTACTCGGATTAAACCAGGTGCTTATTAAAGTAGTAAATGGCGGTATAGCACCTGTATTTCAAGCTGGCTTGCGTTCTGCCTGTGCTTTCTTTGTGGTTTTGCTTATTGCCAAATTATTGGGTCGTCGCTTGTGCGTTGCAGACGGTAGCCTGGCACCGGGTGTTATCGTTGGCGCCTTATTCGCCTTTGAATTTATGCTGCTTTTTCAGGCTCTGGATTTCATCAGTGTTTCCAGAGCATCTGTGTTGTTTTACACAATGCCTTTTTGGGTAACTTTGGCTGCGCATTTGTTAATACCCGGCGAAAGAATAACCATATTAAAATCAATTGGGCTGCTTTTTGCGCTTATAGGAGTGACATTAACGTTAAGCTCTAATGCAAGCGGAGAGCCGTCATTGGTTGGAGACTTATTTTGTCTGGTGGCGGCAAGTGCATGGGCGGCTATTGCGATTATGGCTCGCACAACTAAACTGCAACGTGCTTGTCCTGAGATGCAACTGCTCTACCAACTCGGTGTTTCTGCTCCGGTATTAATCCTGGCAGCTGGCTGGGCAGGCGGTCTGTTACGCGAACCAACATTCGTCACTTGGTCAGTTTTCGCTTTTCAGGTAATCGTAGTGGTGTCCATTGGTTTTTTAACCTGGTTCTGGGTCCTGTCAATCTACCCTATTGCGAACATGGCCGTGTTCAGTTTTCTGGCGCCGGTATTTGGTGTATTTTTTGGTTGGCTAATACTCGATGAAAAAATCACACTGAGAATAATTCTGGCGTTAATTTTTATTGCGATAGGCATCGTGCTGGTGAATTGGCAACACGCGCAAACAAGCCGACAATGACGCCTGCATTGTTAGTAGTTGTCGATAAAGTCGTTTTTAACAGATGTTGGTTTAACTCTTTATCTGGCTTTTATCTGGCTTTTATCTGGCTTTTATTTGGCTTTCATTTAGCTTTCATTAAGATGAGGAGTAATGACTACGCGACGATTAACAGCATGATCTGTTTCGGAAGTACCGCTGGTTAAGGGTTTCGATTCTCCAAAGGCCATTGTCTCCAGTCGATCATAAGCGATCTTCATTCCCACAAGGTAGTCCTTGATAGCGAACGCTCTTGCTTCTGAGAGAACTTTGTTATAGTGCGTGTCTGCGCGCTGATCAGCATGTGTTTCTATAATATAGCGATAACGTTCACAACGTGCTGCTGTCAGTGCGAGTTTGTCTAAAATAGGTTTGACAGCATCGCTAATGCTGGTCTGATTGGTTTCAAAGACATTCAGATTCATTAACCAGGTCTGGCCGCAGTCCTCAGGTGCTTCGCTGGCATTACTAACCAGTTTAGGCTTCATTTCTTTCTCAATTTCACTCTGCGCTTTTGTATAATCGGCAACAAATTTATCGACTATTTTCAATACTGCATCGTAGGTCCAGGCTCCTTGATTCTCGCAGTCGTCGGTGTCATCGCCAAGGCCCCAAGTGGCAAATTTGTATTGCTTGTTTGGCGCTCGCAAAATACTGGATGATTGTTGAAATGAAGCCCAGATTGAGGAGCGGCAACAATCATGCGCAGCCGAATCACTGTTTTTTTCAGGTAATTCTGTGTTTGGAGTTTGCTTGGCGGTAATCTCGTCGATCTTGTTTCCAGAATAGGCTGGAAAAAAGCTCAGGGTGGGTTGTCCAGGCGTTTTTTCAAGATCTTTTTCACTGAGCATGCGTAGTCCAGCAGAGTTCAGGCGCTTTTCAATCTGCAAAACCAGATCGTTCGGCATGTCCTTGAATTCGTTTTTCTTAGCTGAGTCCTGCACATACTTGCTAATAACGTGAACGCCTTCCAATCCAGCCAGCGATGTGTAGTTTTCGTCATACTGTTCTGTGCCCACTACCAGTGGGGTCTGATCGGCGCTTGGGTAAATTCGTTGCTCGCCTGAAACTGGGTGTGACAGAATCAAAGAAAACATGATTCCAGCAAACGTATTTCTTAAATAATTTAAATGCATGTTCAGCCCCTGATGAGAGCAAGATTTTTACACAGTCCTTATCGGTCAATTTGGTGCCGACATAACAGAGGCTGCCAAACTGAGTAGCTAAAACGAGACTCCTGTACAACAAGATTGCTTTTTTCATGCGATGCAGTTATGTTTTTGGGTTGGGAGTGTGCGTGTATTCTCATCTACTTAACTTAAAGGGGCTACGCTGTGACTGAGATTGTGAACATTACGCTTGCGCAGGTGCACGAACTAGCCGTGGCAGCTTTGATGTGTCAAGGATTCTCTGCTGATCAAGCGAATGCTATTGCTACAACCGTTACAGCTGCTGAACGAGATGAATGTCATTCACATGGACTTTTCAGAATACCTTTTTACATAAAGGCTACCGCTAATCCTTCTACCGATCCGGCCGCAATACCTGATCTCAATGTGTCTGAATCTGCCGTTATTCATGTTGATGCAAAGGATGGATTTTGCCCGTTGGCACTACAGGTGGGTATGGCGCCATTGGCTGAAAAGGCGCGTGCGTTTGGTATAGCGGCTTTGGCTATTCACAATGTCTATAATATTGCAGCTCTATGGCCGGAAGTCGAAGAGTTAGCAGAACAAGGGCTTGTAGCGTTTGCTTTTACCGCAGCTAATGCCTATGTTGCACCGCATGGTGGAACAAAACCTGTTTTAGGTACGAATCCCATGGCGTTTGCCTGGCCAAGACACAATCAACCTCCCTTTGTGTTTGATCAGGCGTCCAGTATGAGTGCGCGAGGTGAAATTCAACTTCATGCAATAGCTGGTAAAACTATTCCTGACGGCTGGGCGATCGACGAACACGGCAATCCAACCAACCAAGCTGACGCAGCTTTACGAGGTGCGCAGCTACCCTTTGGTGGTCATAAAGGTTCGTCCATTGCGCTTATGATTGAATTGCTGGCAGGTGCTTTGATAGGTGACCTGTTTAGCTATGAGTCTTCTGAGAAAGATACCCTGAACGTTGGCGCACCATTTGGTGGTGAATTTATCATTGCTATAAATCCTACACACACCCTGTCTGATGGCGACTCGGTAGCCGCAAAAAGTCGAGCGGAACAGTTGTTCAAACGAGTACTTGAACAAGAGGGCGCTCGACTACCATCCACACGTCGGTATGAAGCCAGAAATAGAACGCAAAAAGATGGCGTCAATATACCCATTGCGTTGCATGAACAAATTATCGATTTTTCTTAAATGATTGAATTTTCATGGTTGACTCAAATGTAAACCAATGCAACGAGACACGTGGTCTGACATAGTGCACGTGTTATGGTGTTTGAGACTAAATTGGAGCGTGAAATGCTTGATCAAAATAAACGTCGTACGCTAAAGATGTTGAGCGTTACACCACTAGTAACGCCTTTGGTGTCTATGCCTGTTCTTGCATCGAAAATTGATCTCGGAGTTTTCGATACTTCCGATCATGATACAAACTCGCCAGATTTAATTCCAACTACCAATCAAGCGGCTGGCAGGCCTTTGCAAATACAAATTCTTGATACTGCGGCAGTGCCGGATAACAATGTCCTGGTACGCAATGACAGTGATGAAACGCTACTGATTAGTCGTTTTATGCCAGGGCATATATACTTTAATGGCCAGATAATGGACCTTAACGAGGCGATTGGAAACACGCCCTTGATTTTACAGGCGGGTCAAAGTAAAGCGTTTCAATTTAACATATGGCCAGTGTTGAATGCTGGCCCGGTTGAATATGTTTGGGCTGATCATGCTGTAGAAATATTGAGCGCAGACACATCAGTTATTACACTTGGGGCTTTTATGGTTGATAACAATGCTATTGTTTACGTGAACACACAGCAGACTGTAGCTAGTTAATTGTTTACAACCGTTGCACATGGTTTTTGAATCCACGATTTTTAAGTTATAGAGTCGGCGAGGCAAAAAGGAAAAGCCTGAAGGATAAGTTTGGTTATAAACCTAACGTCGATCAAAATCGATAAATGGATTGTTTGGCTGGTTGCGTTTCAGTTGCGTTTCAAGAGCATGGTCTGTAGTGCCCGGCCAACAGCGCCATGCTCGTCGAACAACAATGCATCGGCAAGACCTTGTCCGGTTGCTTCCCAATATCCAACGCTTTGTGAACCCAGCCAATCACCTACCGGGTCGCGATGTAGCACAACAGTCAAATCAGGATTAACAAAGCTGACCTCACTGGGTTCGGCATTTCTGCCAAATGCATTTCCACAATCTGCCAGTGGACAAATGCGTTGAAAAGCGCTGGGTGTTTCTGATACAAGTAGCGGCACTGTTTTCATCCAGACTGTTGTTGGTCCCGGTCCGCTGTTTTCACCATCTGGGTATTTAATTTGTACCCCGGAGCCATTGAATGCTGGTTTATCGTGGAGCGTTTGAATGGGGAACGGACCATCATTAGCCTCAGTAGGTTTGATTGATGGAATGGTATGGGTTGGATACTCAATAGGTGATTGTTTAAGCATATGCAAGCTGGTTGCGGCGGCAACAGTTTTACCTTCTCGATTGACTAAACTAGCCGCGCTGGCCGCAGTACTACGTCCACTGCGTGTGATAGATGCGCGGACTTGAAAACCGGCAAATGGAATGGGTCTGAGTAAATCGACCGTGAGTCTGATAAGCCGTTTGTCTGGAATGAGTTGTTCAACTGCTCGAGCTAGCAATCCGGTAGGTGGCCCGGCGTGGCACGCGTTTACATCCCACGGGCCTCTGGTGTGCTCCGTGGGTGTGAACCAGTCCCCATCCTCGGTTGTGAAGAAAGATTTTGGTATAACAGGTGTTTTCTGCACTCTTTTTTCATCTTGGTTAGAAGCAATTGTTACACTATCATGCCAACGAACAGGTTGTCTGAATACTAGTGGTTGGACCACTAGCGCAATTCCTAACTTGCCGGCCTCTAGGGGTAACTTGAAAATGCGTACCGTATTGATTGATCGTGAACCGGTTGAACTGTATAAAATACTAAAATTTGAAGGGCTGGCCAGTAGTGGTGCAGAAGCCAAACAGTTTATTGCTGATGGAATGGTGAGTGTAAACTCAGAAGTTGAAACGCGTAAGCGGCGTAAAATGTGTGCCGGCGATGTATTAGCAATTTTTGACGAAGAACTCTGTCTTGAACTCAACAAACCTGCCGCATCAGATTAATCGTTTCCACAGGAACGCTTTTAGAGGAAAAAGAACCATAATGAACGACGTTATAGAACTTTTGATGTCTCATCGCTCCATCAGAAAATTCTCGGATAAACCGATCGATCAAAGTACGGTCAACACAATCATTTCAGCTGGACAGGCTGCTGCGACGTCTAGTAACGTACAGGCAACAACCGTTATTCAAGTGTCTAACCCAGATACACGAGAACAGTTGGCTACGGCTGCAGGCGGTCAGAAGTACGTTGCATCAGCTAGCGTGTTTTTGGTTTTCTGTGCCGATCTGAATCGCTCAGCGCAGGCTTGTGCCTTACAAGGGGGCAGCTTCTCGAAGGGTATGACAGAGCATTTTATTATTGCCACTGTCGATGTTGCCTTGTTTGCGCAAAACTGTACTATCGCGGCCGAATCCTTGGGAATGGGCATTTGTTATATAGGAGGATTGCGTAATAACCCGGCCGATGTCTCGACGCTGTTGAATTTGCCTGAGAATGTGTATCCAGTGTTTGGTCTGTGTTTGGGCTATCCGGAGCAAGATCCTGAAGTGAAACCCAGGCTACCAATTGAAACCGTACTTATGCAAGAGCAATACAATGCCGCTGCGTTAGCGCCTGGTATTGCAGCATACGATGAACATATTCGAGAATACTATCGTTCGCGTACCGGTGGTAAGAAAGACAGTTGTTGGAGTGAGGAAATGAAAGCTCTGGTAGGAAAGGAGTCAAGACCGCACATGCGTGGCTTCCTGCACTCCAAAGGCTTCACCATGGAATAGTGGTTTTTGTGTTCTAAATTAGCGGTTGTGTTTTTTTAGCAGTTGCTGTTTTGTGTAGCGGTAGGTATGTTGTGTAAATAAGGTTGTATTTTGTAGTGGTTATTGTAATTGTGGTAGTTTTTGAAATATAAAGTAATTATCATATTCATCGAGTTACTCGTGTTTGTGTGATTGGTTCGTGTAATTGGTTCGTGTGATTTTTTGTCCAATTGGAGAGATAGCAAATGTCATTACAAGCAGAACAATTTAATCGCGATGCAGTCAGCGATACTGAGTGGCAGCTCAGAGTAGACCTGGCAGCAGCCTTCAGATTAGCGGTACAGTTTGACTGGCACGAGTCCATTGCTAATCATTTCAGTGCTGCAGTTTCCGCTGATGGCAAACAATTTTTGTTGAACCCGAAGTGGAAGCATTTTTCGCTGGTCAAGGCCAGTGATTTATTGTTATTAAATGCAGACGACAAAAGGGTAATGGAACGTGCTGATGCACCTGATCCATCAGCCTGGAGTATTCACGGTGCGGTTCATGCTCGCGTACCACAAGCCAAAGTGCTATTGCACTGCCATCCTCCGTATGCAACTGCCTTGTCGTGCTTAAAGGACCCTGAAATAAAAGCAATTGATCAAAACACAGCCCGTTTTCACAATCGGGTTGCGATTGATCTGCATTTTGGCGGTATTGCGAACGATGAAGCGGAAGGGGTGCGTATAGCTAATGCTTTTGGCAATTCATCCATCATGATGATGGGCAATCACGGAGTTAGTTGCGCTGGCGAAACTGTCGCTGAAGCGTTTGAACATCTGTACTATCTGGAGCGTGCAGCCAAAACACTGATGTTGGCTTATGCAACTGGGCAACCTTTGTCGGTCATGAGTAATGACATTGCCGAGAAGACAGCACAAAGTTGGGAAGAATATAGTGATTCAGCCTTTGCACATTTTGACCAACTCAAATTAATGCTTGATCAATCTGATGACAGCTATCGCCACTAGTGCGAATTGTTTTTATCAAGTGCATTGCTTGCCCGCATAAGTTCCCTGGGCAGTAAAACGTTAAACTCTTCACGAATTTGTGCATCAACGTCGTCGTTTATGTGAGACGGAAAGTGGGTACTTAAAATGTCATTTACGCGACTTCTCGCTGTCTCCAGCAGAACTGGTTTGCCATTTTCTGCCCACTCTTTCGGACTTGTACGATCGGCTACTTCAGGGTAGATGTATTCCGATTGCATCAGGCCAAAGGTTTGTTCATGCCCCAGGTAGTGGCTTGGACCATCAAGGCAGACATCACGCATGGCGTTTAACGACAGCGTTTCATCATTGACTTCGATTCCGCGCACGGTACGATTGATTGCTCCGAGCATGTCATTGTCTATAACGTAGCTTTCGTAGCAGCAACTAAGTAGGGATGCGTGCATGCCGGCAGATTCATACACCAGGTTTGCACCCGAGTGTGCTGCCAGTGTGTTGGTGTAGGCTTTTTCAAAACCAGACTGTGCATCGGGGAATTTAGCATCGGCCATACCTGCAGCGATGCCAGTGGGCAAATTATAATATCGACCCATCTGACCACAGCCAGCCATCAGCACGGCTTGTTCGCCGCTACCCCCACTCATTGAGCCGGTACGTAGGTCGGATACGAACGGCCAGGTGCCAAAGATAGCGGGATGGCCTTGCACCATCTGGTTAACCCATACAAAGCCTGCAAGTACTTCAGCCACTTCCTGAACAATAGCGCCAGCAAGCGCGGCCGGACTGGTTGCACCTGCCTGGCCCGCGGCGAGCAGCAACACTGGCATACCGGCGTGGACTGCCGACTCCAGGCAAAAGCAGGAGTCTTCAGCGAAACGCATGGGAGGCACAACAAAGCAATTCGACATACTGACAAACGGGCGGGCGCGCCATTGTTTTTCACCACCGGCAATGTGATGCAACATGGCCAGACTTTTATCAAAGTTTTGTGGCTCTACCCAGCTTGAGCCTACGTGCTTTGTTGTGCCTGAAACAGATGCGTAACATGTGTTGAAATCCATATCCAGAGGATCGGTAACATCACGTGGTACCAGACATCGCTGGAAGTAGTGTATGTTGTCCAACTGATCGACAAGCCGCGCAATATTATATAAATCTTCCAGCCTGGACTCTCGATATTCGTTGTTATCAAGATCGGCAATGTGAACAGCCGCCCCAGCGGTTCCGAAATATACGCGTTTATCGGATATTTCAATATCGTGTTTTGGGTCCTGCGCATAGAGTGTGATGTTTTTTGCACAGTTGGCGATAGTGTCTTCGACTAAAGCGCGTGGAAACAGCAAACGCCCATCTTTATACGTTCCACCAGCTTTGGTTATTGTCTCAACGCAGCTTGGAATAGCCTGCGAGAGACCAATAGTTTCCAGTGCTTCCATAACAGCATTGTTTATTTTTTCCATATCAATGCCGCTGAGTGGATTGTAGTTACCGCCCGACATCCCCGGTCGAACAGCGCGATCCTTGTCTGCCAGAGGAGCTGCCCTCAAAGCACGTTTTGCGGCTCTGGCACCGCGTCTGGACTGCCCTTTTGAAAGCGCTGTCATGTTATTTTCCTATGGCGAGTCATACTGAATCTTCCTCAGTGTGACATGGCCGAAATCAGAAAAAAATACGTAATAAAGCGTAATAACGACGTTTTTTGGACGTCTCGCGACGTCGTTCAGATTGAAGGTGTTCGACTCTGGTGAGTATTTGACGCTAACAAGTGTTGATGGATAAATCACTGAAGCTTTTCACATACTCAACAGTATATAGGTGGCTATCTGGTTGAGGTGTTTTGCATATGCAAGTGATCTTATATTGCCCCCAATGTATGCTGTTGTTATTAAAATTAATCAGGATGAAAGTCTGTCGATGATAGTTCCGTTTATTACTCTGCTCAAGCTAATCGCATTAGCATCGATCAAGCTTATATTTCTATTGCTGGGTATAGTTTTTTTCCCTATATACGCTTTACGTCTGATTCTTGGAGGCGCTACCGGAATGCTACTGCCAACGCTTACTTGGCTTGTCGACAATCGGCGTCTGGATGCTGACAGGCATATTGCTATCGTTGAAGACCTCCAAGAGTTGGCTAATATTCAGCTTAGCCGTGGCGAAGCCCGACATTTACTATGGGAGCTGATAAAAAAAATGTTCGGCAATATGCGCCAAACTTTAGTTGGCTGGGGTACCTGGACAAGCCAGCGTATCCGCAAATTAATAAAATAGATGGCCAGGTACTCCCTGTTTTTTGGGGCCATAGCCGTTGTCTATATTGGCGGATTCGTCTATCAGCAGGTTGGACCACTTTTTTATGGCCTTACTATTACACTAATTGCCTCTACACCACTGTTACTTAAAATTTCATTCTGGAAGAAAATTATTCTGATGGTACCGCTATTGGTATTGCGAGTTGTTGGCAAAATATTTCTGATTGTGTTTGGCAAAAATGCTCTGTCGAAAATACTGGCAAAGTACGGGTTACTTGAGAAACGTTTTAATCGCGTAATTGAAACATTTGAACAATCGAAAATCCACGGTATCGTTCGCTGGAATGGATTACAACGGTCCTCACAGGCTTATTTATTGTTGATTTTTTTCCCAGTGGCATTAGTCCTACTGTTAGTGGCGCTGCTTATAAAAATAATACGTCTTCGCTTTTTACAGTTCATTATAGAAAAGCTGATGCAAAACTACTTGATGAAGTGGACATCAAATATTCAATCGAAGCTTGAGGGATCAAATTTATCTGCCTCGAAACTACCTGAGTCGGAACTATTGAACTCTAGTGTTGAACGTGCGAATCATAAAGAACCGCAAGCCGTAGGTGTAACAACAAAGCGAACCGATGCGGAGACATTTCACACTACCGGCAATGAGGACGATAGTTCTGGTGATCGATAGCTTGTTACATCACACTAGTGGTCCATCCACATGATATGTTCGGGTTCAGAGCGTCACAGCCGTTGTCCTGCAAGGCGAGTTCGTGCAGGCATATTGGACCACTAGTGGATGGACCACTAGGGTAGCTTGAATAAAATCGGTATTACGCCACTATCGTGAGCTAGCCTGATACCGCTTAGTGCTATGAAAGCAAGTACAAAGCAGCCACTGTCAAACAAAGACTTTTCCATTCGACTCACATCGGCAGGTACTTTTGTTTCAGTGGAATACAGTTTCAACGATGGTATAAAACGTGGTGTTTTGTCGCAATACTCCTGATACGAATCGCCGAATAATTCGTGTAAATTTGACTCTTCTTTGGTGACAACAAATGGATAAATACCCACGTAGAAGATCAACAGAAACGCAGCAATGACGATAGAGTGGTTCATTAGCACTAGCCCCAGCGCACCTATAAAGCTGAACACATAGAGTGGGTTTCTGACCATGGAATAAGGCCCGGCAGTGACTACTGAGTTGTTTTTGTGTCCACCAATGTACATAATGCACCACACTCGGCCAAGGCAGGCTACTAGCAATAGTGATAGCGCAATACTGTCGATAAGCCAGATACTGGTTGCGGACAACTGCCAGCGACTGGCTGTGAATACGATGAGTAGTAGTACAAAGGCCACAAACGCTTTTGACAGCGGCAAGCGATATTTTTCAAGTGTTGTGGATAGGGCTGAGGCGTGTGTGTCTGACACTGAAGAACCTGATTTGGTCACAGACTTTGATTTCCTGATGCACATGACTTGCCGACGGGTTGGCAAGCTCAGATAATAGACGAAAATCCGCAGTCCATGCGTTGATAAGCTAAAATATTGGCTTACCTTAGTGCAATATGATTGCAATACGAGTGCGATACGGTCAATGTTTACACTGCGTACCTTATTGACCAATTGGCCGAACAGTTTATTGGTCGCAATATGTCGCAACCCGATCGTTTTCTTTACCAGCCTAAGTAAGCCTAAGTAAGCCTAAGTAATCCGAATAAGTATAATCATCTATCGTGAATCGAACGAACTTCACCCTTACCACCGGTACACCGACTCTGGGGCTTAGCCTGATGCTTGTATCGTTTCTGTGCTTCGCCATTATGGATACATCGGCAAAGTGGCTGGTGTTGGCGGCGATTCCGTCATTACAAGTGGCGTTCCTGCGTTATTTTGTTCATTTTGTCTGGGTTATTCTGATTTATTTTCCAAAAAATGGAATGGCAATAGCGCGATCACGCATTCCGCGCTTACAGATTCTACGCGCCGCATTGTTATTTAGCGCAACTGCATTCAATTTCACAGCGCTGAAGTATTTACCCCTAACCACTACTGTTGCTATTTTCTTTGCTTCACCAATGCTGGTTTGCCTGCTGAGTATTCCGATCTTGAAAGAAAAAGTCGGATTAAAGCGATTTACGGCAATTGTTGTGGGGTTTATTGGCGTACTGGTTATAGTTGCGCCATGGGATGATCAGTTTGATTACCACGTTTTTCTGGCAGTGGGGGCGCTATTCGGTGCATCTGGCTATTTTATTATGAGTCGTGTAATTGCTGGCAAGGACTCAAATTCGGTGGCACAGTTTTACTGCGCTGGTGTGCCAACGTTACTGTTACTGCCAGTGGTGTTATCGATTTGGGAATGGCCAGACACGCAACTCGACTGGGGGCTGTTAGTGTTAATAGGCAGCCTCGGAATGTTTGGGCATTCATTGCTGACTATAGCGCATCGGTTTGCCGAGGCTTCTGTTTTGGCACCTGTTGTGTATTCGCAGATTATTTACGTCACTTTGTTCAGTTGGTTGATATTCGATACTGTGCCAAGTCCATCAACGGCTATTGGCGTTGCCATTGTTGTCGCAAGCGGTGTGTACATTTGGAGCCGGGAACGCGCGCTTCAACAAGAACAAACAGCGATACCGACAGCCTAAGAGCTTTTCGTTTTAGACTGTGCGTTGATATGGCTGATCATTGTTATGTGGCAGCACTTCTGTTCAAAGAGGCTCTTGCACTTTCAAGATGTTCTTTCATCGCATTGGCGGCAGAAACTGGGTCGCGTAATCGAATTGCTTCCAGTATGGCTCGATGTTGTTGATTGTAGAGCCCTATTGTCTCAGGATTCAGAATAACGCGGCGCATGTTAGACCATTCTTTCTGAGTACGAACAGTGTTGATTTGCGAAACAATCCAGATCAACAGATTATTATTGGTGGTTTCTGCCAACAGTGCGTGAAAAGCGGTATCTGCAGTAGAAAACGCGGCTGGGTCGCTAAGGCTGGATTCCATTGTGACCAGCAAAGATTCAAGTTCGTCAAGATGGTCTTGACTTGCGTGCAATACTGCGAGTCTGCAGATGTGGGGTTCCAGCGCGAAGCGCGCATCGATCAGTTCCAGTGGTCGAGCACTAAAAATTACGTTACCGCCAGACTGTGCTGAATCGAATATAACGTACGTTCCACTGCCAGCCCGAATCTCTACCAACGACTCCTCAGCCAGTTTGTTTAATGCTTCGCGAACCGTTCCACGTGCGACGCTATAGTGTTCCGCCAATACGCGTTCTGGTGGAAGCCGTTCCTTTGCACTAAGTTCACCCGTTCTGATATCACGCCTGATCAGGCTGGCAATCTCTGCTGACCCTATGCGCGCTTTTTTTGTCTCATTCACAAAGCTTCCCTCACGACATTTGAATCCAATACTATTCCAATCGGAGAATAAATGCAGCAAATATTGGGTATTGGCCCAAAAGAGGTTGATTGTCGGTGCGTTTTAGGATTAATCTGCGATTGGTGACACAGCTGCAGTTGGGAGTCACTTTCAACCAAGAGCGACGACAGAATTCGATAAAAATCAACAATGAATCTGACACCAGAGCACAAGCAAAAATCGTTGTTTTTGTGTCAGGACGACTAATTTAGGAGATGCGAGAGTGAGTAAAACTGATATCGAAGCGTTTGTAGAAGCGCGTGATAGAGACAAGATGGTAAAAGAGGTGCGCGCACAAATCGACGCGCTCGGCGTTGAGTATCTCTATCTGCAGTTTGTGTCGATCACTGGTCGAATTTGCGGTAAGGGTATTCCTGCAGATCACTGGGAATCGATTGCCGAAAAAGGTTTCCAGTTGGTCTACGGCGCTACCATCAATTTGTTCACCAACCGCAACGGCGACTACATGGGCTACGGTCCTGAGGCGGCCGAGCTTGTTGGTATTCCCGAGGTCGAAACCTTTTG
>CAYTJF010000021.1:31756-38537 GCA_964437945.1 uncultured Granulosicoccaceae bacterium | reverse complement strand
GAAGTAACCGATGCAGCCGGTATTGATGTACCGCGATTCTGCTACCACAAGAAACTCTCAGTGGCAGCCAACTGCCGCATGTGTTTGGTTGAGGTTGAAAAAGCGCCGAAACCGCTACCGGCATGCGCCACCCCGGTTATGCCCGATATGGTCGTTAAAACCAAATCGAAGCTTGCCCGTGAAGCGCAACAGGGCACCATGGAATTTTTACTCATCAATCATCCACTCGATTGCCCTATTTGCGATCAGGGCGGTGAGTGCGAACTGCAAGACGTTGCCATGGGTTATGGCGGCAGTGCCTCCCAATACACCGAAGGCAAACGCGTGGTGATGGACAAGTACATAGGTCCACTTATCGCAACAGAGATGACTCGCTGTATTCACTGCACTCGTTGCGTGCGCTTTGGTGAGGAGATCGCCGGCATTCGTGAACTGGGTGCAACCGGTCGAGGCGAGGATGTTCGCATTGGTACCTACATTGAAAAATCAGTGGTATCTGAAGTGTCAGGCAATGTAATCGATATTTGCCCGGTCGGTGCTTTAACTGCGCGCCCATCCAGATACAGCGCTCGTTCATGGGAGCTAAACCAGCAAGCGGGTGTATCGCCACATGACAGTGTTGGTGCTAATGTGTTTGTTCATATCGATGGCAGTAAAGTTAACCGTGTTATTCCACGAGACAACGAAGCCGTCAACGAAGTATGGATCGCCGATCGCGATCGCTTCAGCTACCAGGGCTTAACCAGCAGTGATCGTGTCTCCAGTCCTATGGTGCGCGTTGATGGAGAGCTGGTTGAAAGTGATTGGACTTCAGCGCTTGAAAAAGCCACAGAGATTTTAAAAGCTGGTGGTAATGAGTTAGGTGTATTGGCTTCACCGAGTTTGCCGGTTGAGGAGTTGTTTGTCACTCAGAAGCTGGCGCGCGCAATGGGTACCAACAATATCGATCACCGACTGGGTCAAACCGATTTCAGTGCCCAGGAGCAAAGCCCGGTTATGCCATGGCTTGGTATGCAGCTATCCGATCTGGAAACCCTGGATGCGGCTTTGCTGATCGGTTCCAATATTCGCAAAGACCAACCTATTGCTGCGTTGCGCTTGCGTAAGTCGGCGCTCAAAGGTGCAAAAATCAGCTTTATCAATCCAAAAACGTTTGCCTTGCATTTCGATGCTCAGGAGCTTATCACCGCTCGATATGATCATCTGGTTGAACAGCTTGGTTGTGTCGCCAGCGCGGCGGGTGCCGATGTATCCGGTTTAAATAAAGCGCCAACATTTAATGTAACTGAACAACACCAACGGATTGCTGATGCCTTAAAAGACGGTGAGCGCACAGCGGTCATGCTGGGCAATATTGCTGTTCAGCATCCAGCTTATGCACAGTTACAGTTCCTGGCTGCCAAATTGAGTGCTGCAACCGGTGCCACACTGTCAATGCTACCTGAGCGAGGTAACACGGCAGGTGCCTGGCTAACCGGTGTCTTACCGCATCGACTTGCCGGTGGAAAGCCAGCATCCAAAGCGGGTATGAACGCACGCCAGATGCTCGAAAAATCACTAAATCACTATTTGTTGGTGGGTGTTGAGCTCGAATACGATGCCGCTAACCCTAGCCGCGCCGTTGAGTCGTTAGCCGGTGCACAAGGTGTGGTAAGCATCAGTGCATTTCTAACCGACAGCTTGCGCGCCCATGCCGATGTGGTACTGCCGATGGCAACGTTTCCAGAGAGCTATGGCACTTACGTTAATGCAACAGGTAACTGGCAAACTGCAAAAGGCGCGAGTATGCCACCAGGGGATGCAAGACCAGTTTGGAAAATCATGCGGGTGCTGGCCGATGCACAGGAACTCTCAGGCTTTGCTTATGAAAGCCCTGAAAGCCTTACCAAAGAAGCACAACAGCAGTGCAGCTCAGTTGAACTGAATAACCATACTGATCTACAAGGCGCAACTTACACAGCCCACTCTAACGATGTGTTAGTGCGAGCTGGTGAAACGCCAATTTACGCAACCGATCCGCTGGTTCGACGTTCTGTACCATTACAAAAATCTGCGGATGGAAAGCAGGCGTTTGCTTCGATGTCACAGGCCGAGCTTGAGAAAGCTGGCGTGGCAGATGGTGACATGGTCAAGATCAAGCAGGGCAGTGGACAAACAACTCTTGCTGCCCGTGCAGATGAGAGCGTACCGGCAGGTTGTGTCTGGATACCGACGGGATTACCTGAAACACAATCGTTGGGAGACTTGTTTGCAGCCGTTGAGGTATCCAAAGCATGATAGACGCGATACTGCATACTATTTGGACGGTTATTAAAATCGTCGCTATCCTGCTGCCACTTATCATCAGTGTGGCATACCTTACGCTGGCTGAGAGAAAAGTCATTGGTTCCATGCAAGTGCGTGTTGGACCAAACCGCGTCGGTTGGAAGGGTCTGTTGCAGCCGTTTGCAGACATGTTCAAGCTGATGACCAAAGAAGTAATCGTGCCGACCAATTCGTCACGATTTCTGTTTTTAACAGCACCGATTTTGTCGCTGGCGCCAGCATTGGCTGCATGGGCAGTGGTGCCGTTTGACGATGGCTTGGTATTGGCAGATATCAATGCCGGTTTGCTGTATATCCTGGCAATGACATCGATCGGTGTTTATGGCGTAATCATCGCTGGTTGGGCATCGAATTCAAAATACGCGTTTCTCGGTGCCATGCGCTCAGCAGCGCAAATAGTGGCTTATGAAATAGCGATGGGCTTTGCACTCATTGGTGTGTTAATGGTTGCTGGAAGCCTGAATCTTGGTGATATTGTTCGCGCCCAAAGTGGCGGCTTTTTCAGCTGGTTTCTGATACCACTTTTACCATTGGCAGTTGTGTATTTCATTTCTGGTGTCGCCGAGACTAACCGTGCGCCGTTTGATGTGGCCGAAGGCGAATCAGAAATCGTTGCCGGATTTCACGTTGACTACTCTGGTATGGCTTTCGCCGTTTTCTTTTTGGCAGAATATGCCAACATGATCATGATCGCAGCGCTAACCAGCGTCATGTTCCTGGGCGGTTGGCTATCACCAATCGATGGGTTCGGTGATGGTATTCACTGGTTTTTAATCAAGACCGCTTTTTGCCTGTTTTTGTTTCTGTGGTTTCGCGCCACGTTCCCTCGTTATCGATACGATCAAATCATGCGTCTGGGTTGGAAAGTATTTATTCCGGTTACCATCGTTTGGATTGCTGTTGTCGGTTTCGCTGTGTACTTCGAACTTGGTCCCTGGTTCCAAGTGCGCGCTAACGGAATTTAATCATGACTGGTTCAATAAAATCTTATGTTAAAACGTTTGCACTGTGGGAACTGCTCAAGGGCATGCGCTTAACTGGCCGGTACTTTGTCTCCAAAGGCATTACCATCCAGTACCCTGAAGAAAAGACGCCTCAGTCGCATCGGTTTCGTGGCCTGCATGCATTGCGTCGCTACCCAAATGGTGAAGAGCGTTGCATTGCCTGTAAATTGTGCGAAGCCGTTTGTCCGGCATTGGCTATTACTATCGATTCTGAGCAGCGTGCTGACAACACTCGTCGAACCACGCGTTACGACATCGATTTATTCAAGTGCATATTCTGTGGTTTTTGTGAAGAGGCCTGTCCGGTGGATTCCATCGTTGAAACACGCATATTCGAATATCACTTCGAGAATCGAGGCGAACAGATAATGACAAAAGACAAACTGCTTGCCATTGGCGATAAGTACGAAGAGCAAATAGCAGCAGATCGATCAGCTGATTCGGCTTTTCGTTAGGGGATTATTGTGAATTTCGAAATATTCCTGTTTTATGTGTTCGCTGCCATCCTGGTATTTTCTGCATCCAGAGTTATCACGGTGCGTAATCCGGTTTTCGCTGCCATGTTTCTGGTGCTGACCTTTTTTACCTGTGCCGGAATCTGGCTGCTGCTGGAAGCCGAGTTTTTGGCCATAACGCTTGTGCTGGTATACGTTGGCGCAGTTATGGTGCTGTTCCTGTTTGTGGTGATGATGCTCGACATCAATGTTGAGCCTGGTAGAGAGGGTTTTGTAAGCTACCTGCCGGTTGGGTTGTTGGTGGGTGCGATCATGCTGATTGAAATGATCTTCCTTATCACTCAGCGCTATTTCAAGAGCGAAAATTTCCCAGCTCCCGAACGTGCTGCAGAAGATGTCAGCAACACTAAAGAGTTGGGCAAGCTGTTGTATAGCGAGTATCTGTTTCAATTTGAAATTGCGGCCATCATTCTGCTTGTTGCGATTGTTGCCGCCATTGCGCTTACCATGCGCCGCAGACCAGATACCAAATACCAAAAGCCATCTGTACAGATTGGCACATCAAAAGCTGAGCGTTTGCGCATAGTGCAAATGCCTTCTGAAAAACGCTAAGGGCAGGAAATACAAACATGATTTCACTGTCTCATTACCTGGTGCTTGGCGCACTGCTGTTTTGTTTAAGCGTGGTTGGCATTTTTCTGAATCGAAAAAATGTCATCATATTGCTGATGTCCATTGAGTTAATGCTATTAGCGGTTAACTTGAATTTCGTTGCTTTTTCGCATTTTCTTGGTGATGGAGCAGGGCAAATCTTTGTCTTTTTTATTCTTACCGTTGCGGCTGCTGAAGCTGCGATTGGTTTGGCCATTCTGGTGGTGCTGTTTAGAAACAGACAAACCATCAATGTGTCCGATCTTGACGAGCTGAAGGGGTAGGTCATGAAATTTGTATATACCCTGATTCCGCTTGCACCGCTATTTGCGGCTATTGCTGCCGGTTTTTTTGGTAAGAAACTTGGCCGAGTGAATTCTCATCGCGTCACTATTGCTGGTGTGGCTGTATCGTTTTTTCTGTCCTGTATCGCCTTTGTAAAAGTGGTGATGGGCGACGCGCCCGTATTCAATGAAACGATCTACACCTGGATGGTAAGTGGTGGAATTAAATTTGAGATTGGTTTCCTGGTTGATACGCTCACGGTACTGATGATGCTGGTGGTTACCTTTGTATCGTTAATGGTGCACATATACACCATTGGGTACATGGATGAAGATCCAGGTTATCAGCGTTTCTTCAGTTACATATCCTTGTTCACATTCTCGATGCTGATGCTCGTCATGTCGAACAATTTCCTGCAACTGTTTTTCGGTTGGGAAGCGGTCGGGCTTGTGTCCTATTTACTGATCGGATTTTGGTTCAAAAAAGAAACAGCCATTTTTGCGAACATGAAAGCCTTTTTGGTTAATCGCGTGGGTGATTTCGGGTTTCTTCTGGGCATAGCTGGCATTGTTTACTACACCAACAGCCTGTCATACGCCGATGCGTTTGCAGCAAAAGAGGCAATCGCAGGTCAAACCATGACCATTTTGGGTACCGTGGAATGGCAAGCCATGACGGTTATCTGTATTTGTCTGTTTATTGGTGCGATGGGTAAATCAGCACAGGTACCATTGCATGTATGGTTGCCCGATTCAATGGAAGGCCCCACACCCATTTCCGCTTTGATTCATGCAGCAACCATGGTTACGGCTGGCATTTTTATGGTGTCACGAATGTCACCGATGTTCGAGTTATCTGAGGCTGCGCTGAGCTTTGTGCTTGTTATTGGTTCTATTACTGCCTTGTTTATGGGCTTGATCGGTATTATCCAGAACGATATCAAGCGCGTTGTTGCTTACTCTACTTTGTCACAGCTTGGCTATATGACCGTTGCTTTAGGCGTATCGGCATACTCAGCGGCAATCTTCCACTTAATGACACACGCTTTTTTCAAGGCCTTGTTGTTTCTGGCTGCAGGTTCTGTGATTATCGCGCTGCATCACGAGCAGGATATTCGCAAGATGGGTGGACTTAAAAAGTACATGCCAATAACGTATTGGACATCGCTTATCGGTTCACTGGCCTTGATCGGGTTTCCGGGTTTTTCGGGTTTCTTTTCAAAAGACATCATCATTGAAGCGGTACATAAATCCACCATACCAGGTGCCAGCTTTGCCTACGTCTGCGTGCTGTTAGGTGTTTTTATAACGGCATTCTATTCTTTTCGCATGTTCTTCCTGGTGTTCCACGGTAAAACCCGTATGGATAAACACACAGCTGAACATGCGCACGAACCTCCGCGTGTGGTGACGTGGCCACTTATTCTCCTTGCCATCCCGTCGGTTGTCATTGGCTGGATGACGGCAAGCAGTGTGGTTTTCGGGGATTACTTTAACGGCGCTATAGAAGTTGCTGCAGAGCATGATGTTATAGCGAAGCTTGGTGAATACCATGGTGGGTTCGCATTTATCTTGCACGGATTTCAAACGCCAGCTATGTATCTGGCAGCCGCCGGCGTTATCTGCGCATGGGTTTTCTATCTGCACTCTCCAGGAATACCAGCCAAGCTTGATACCAAGCTCGGTGTGTTCAGACGCATCCTCGAGAACAAATACGGATTCGATGATTTTAATCAGGCCGTATTCGCTGGCGGTAGTGTCGGATTAGGCCACAAGCTATGGAAGACTGGTGACCAGGGCATTATCGATGGTGCAATGGTGAATGGTTCGGCAAAAAGTATTGGACTTTTTGCAGGTGTTGCCCGTTATTTTCAATCGGGTTACCTATATCACTATGCGTTTGCCATGATTGTCGGTTTACTTGGCATGCTCACCTGGTTTCTCTTTAATTAGAGCGAAAATACCAGAGTGAAACAAGCAGAACATAAAGGTACTAAAGCAAGTAGAGCAGATGCCCTGTTCAAATTTGCATCTATTTTTGCATCTATTTTTTGCATCTATT
>CAYTJF010000021.1:5788-31656 GCA_964437945.1 uncultured Granulosicoccaceae bacterium | reverse complement strand
TTTTTGCATCTATTTTTTGCATCTATTAAAGATCAATAAGAAGAACTAATTCGGACTTAAACCGTGACAGACTCAAGCTCAATTATACTCAGCCTGACTATCTGGATTCCTATCCTGGGTGGTCTTGCGATCATAGCAATGGGCGATGCCAGGTCCAGAACGTTTGCGCTTGGCGTGTCAGTGTTAACACTGCTCGTCAGTTTGCCGCTGTACTTTGGTTTTGATAAATCCACAGCCGCAATGCAGTTTACTCAACAGATGGGTTGGTTAAGCAGTTTCGATATTAATTATTCATTGGGTGTTGATGGTATTTCAATGCCGCTGATCATTTTGACCACGCTAATCAACGTGATCGTAGTGATTTCGGCGTGGGAAGTGATAAAAGACAGGCCGGCAATGTATCTGGGCTCATTTCAGATAATGACTGGTTTAATGGTTGGTGTGTTCTCGGCACTGGACGCCATTTTGTTCTACATCTTTTTTGAGGCCACGCTTATTCCCATGTTCCTGATCATTGGAATCTGGGGTGGGCCGAACCGCGTTTATGCAACCATCAAGTTCTTCCTGTATACGTTTCTGGGTTCAGTGTTCATGCTGGTTGCCTTGATCTATCTCTACACACAAGGGGACACCTTTAGTGTTCTTGATATGCACGCTCTGCAGCTTGGTCCAAAACAGCAATTATGGATATTCCTGGCCTTTCTGGTTGCCTTTGCCGTAAAAATTCCTATGTGGCCGGTGCATACCTGGCTACCTGATGCACACGTTGAAGCGCCTACTGCAGGTTCTGCCGTGTTGGCTGCAATCATGCTGAAAATGGGTGGCTACGGATTCTTGCGCTTCAGCTTACCAATAACGCCAGATGCCAGTGCCCGACTCGATGGTTTCATGATCACTATTTCTTTGATCGCCATTGTGTATATCGGCTTTGTAGCACTGGCGCAACGCGACATGAAAAAACTGATCGCGTACTCATCTATTTCGCATATGGGGTTTGTAACGCTGGGCATTTTTATTGCGTTCATCCTGATCGGTAAGGATGATTCTGCCGGGGTTGCCTTGGGGCTGGAAGGTGCGATCATGCAAATGATCTCTCATGGTTTTATCTCAGCTGCCATGTTCTTGTGTGTCGGGGTTATGTACGATCGCGTTCACAGCCGCGAAATTGCAGACTATGGTGGTGTTATTAACACCATGCCTTACTTCGGTGCATTTATGATTTTCTTTTCCATGGCGAACGCCGGTTTGCCAGGCACCTCTGGCTTTGTTGGTGAATTTATGGTGATTCTAGCCAGTTTCAAAACCAACTTCTGGATTGCGTTTCTGGCAGGTCTAACACTGATTCTTGGCGCGGCCTACACCTTGTGGATGGTCAAACGCGTCATTCTGGGTGAAATTGCCAATGACAAGGTGGCAGCGCTAACTGATATCAATCGACGCGAGTTCTGGATGTTGGCAATCCTGGCAGTTTTTGTTTTATTGCTGGGACTGTTCCCCAGTCTGGTTGCCAGCGTGATGCATGCGTCGGTGGAGAATCTTGTGCAACACATTTCAATTCCAAAGTATTAGGCGCGCTATATGGATAATTTACAGATTGCTTCGCCAGAGATCTTCCTGTTAACCGCCACGTGTGTAGTGTTGGTTGTGGGGTTGTTTCTAAAGCCTGAACAAAGACAACTCAACTACTGGATGGCGCAAGTATCGCTGGTGATCACCTTGATCATGGCGTCTTCGCAAATTGGTGACCCTGCACAGATCGCTTTTTCGGGGGCCTATGGTATCGATACCATGAGCGCCAGTCTGAAGTGCTGGATATTGGCCATTGTATTTGGTGGCTTTCTCTACTCTCGTGATTATCTGAGCGAGCGACAAATTGCCCGCGGCGAATACTATTCGTTAGGGCTGTTTGGTACTGCCGGAATGATGATCATGGTGTCGGCAACCAACATGTTAACCATCTACCTTGGCCTTGAACTTTTGGCGTTGTCTTTGTACGCAATGGTGGCTCTGTATAGAAGCAATAGCTCAGCATCAGAGGCAGCCATGAAGTATTTTGTGCTGGGTGCGCTAGCCTCAGGCATGTTGTTGTATGGCATTTCGATGATCTACGGCGCTACAGGAACATTGAATCTGAATGCAGTCAATGAAGCATTGGCAGCAGGCAACGAGCGCAGCGTAGGCGCACGGTTTGGATTGGTGTTCGTTATCGTTGGCCTCGCCTTTAAACTTGGTGCGGTCCCGTTTCATATGTGGGTACCAGACATATACGACGGCGCGCCCACATCGGTTACCTTGTTTATATCCACAGCGCCGAAGATCGCAGCCTTCGCCATGACCATTCGATTATTGGTTGATGGTTTGCCGGTATTGCACGCCGACTGGCAGCAAATGTTGTCCATTCTTGCAGCACTTTCAATGATTATCGGTAACCTGGTGGCTATTGCTCAGACCAACATCAAGCGTATGCTCGCGTACAGCACCATTTCCCATGTGGGTTTTTTGCTTATGGGTATAGTCGGTGCCAGTGGAGAAGGGTATAGCGCGTCAATGTTTTATGCGATTGTTTATGCCTTCACAACACTTGCCGCTTTTGGGGTTTTACTGGCCTTGTCGCGAAACGGTTATGAAGCGGTCGAATTAAACGACCTTGCAGGCCTTGGAAAACGTAACTGGCTGTTAGGCCTGGTTATGATGCTGGCGATGATCTCGTTGGCAGGTGTACCACCGATGGTCGGTTTCTATGCGAAATTATCGGTCCTGCGCTCTGTGGTCGATGGTGGTTACATGTGGCTCGCAATCATCGGCGTTGTTATGTCCGTAATTGGTGCGTTCTACTATTTGCGCGTAATTAAGTTAATGTTTTTCGATGAGCCAATTTTCCAGACCGAAATCGACACAGCAACAGACGTATCAGCAGGACTTGCGGTCAATGGGCTCGCGCTGGTGGTATTCGGCATCATGCCGGGCCTGATCATGGGTATTTGTCTGGCGGCATTTGCATGATTTCACCTGAAAACGCTTGTCTAATCAGACTGACTACCTTATAATTCTCCAGCTCAGATGCGGGGTGGAGCAGTCTGGCAGCTCGTCGGGCTCATAACCCGAAGGTCGTAGGTTCGAATCCTACCCCCGCTACCAAAACACCGTCTTTTGCTTTTTCAAAAGAGCCTAAAAACGCAATCAGGCCGCTGCACAAGCGGCTTTTTTTGTGTCTGTTGCTTTTGGCTATAGGGGCTCAAATGCGACACTTGTGGCGTTGCGGTCCAGTATTTACGCAAATTGTTAAATATCTACTTTCAATCACAGTGATGCGTACCTATGATATTTATTAGGTGTGTAATTGCTTGATTTGCGGAGTGCTGCATGGAAACGTTTAAAAATCTTATTCGAAATAACAAATCATTACTGCTCTTTATATTTCTACTGGCCACTTTTCGGGGCGCTATAGCCGATTGGCACCCGGTACCAACAGGGTCGATGAAACCGACCATACTTGAGGGTGATGTGGTTTGGCATAACAAACTGGCCTACGACCTTAAATTTCCATTTACCAATATTCGTTTGCTGGAACTGAACGAGCCAGAGCGTGGCGATATTGTTGTTGTTAATTCTTCAACTGCCGATAAGAGGTTGATAAAACGTTTGATCGGTTTGCCAGGTGATGAAATAAGCATTTTCAATAATGAGTTGGCGGTTAATGGTGTTACTGCATCTTATGAATTGCTGTCAAAAAACGAGCTTGATCATATTCGAATGAGTGATAGAGATCCGGGTATTTATGCTATCGAGCAAATCGAAGGCTTCCCAAGTCATGTTGTTCATGGGCGCGCATCGGCATTATCGAAATTTCCGTCTTATCGCACTGTCGTTCCAGAGGGCCACTACTTCCTTTTGGGCGACAGCCGAGACAATAGCGCAGACTCCCGCTACTACGGTTCGTTCCCGCGAAAAGAATTGAGAGGGCGGGCGACGCATACATTAGTGTCTATGAATATCCTTAATGGGTATAAACCGAGACTAGAGCGCTTTTTTGAGCCTTTATTATAGTGTGAGCTTAATCACAGTTTAACTGCGAAGGAGCCACCGTTTCGCCAAGCCTTGCATACACTAATTGTTATCAAGGACGTTACTTCTGTTAGTGATCCATTATTTTTTTAACAATATAGCGCTGGCGGAAATTTCTATCTGCTAACGCTAACTAATTGAAATGGCAAATTCTCCGATATCCAAAGGCGTTGCATTGGTTGTTGATGACGACCAGAGTACTTGCGACATAGTGGCTGCGATCCTTGAGGAGGAGGGTTTCACCGTGATTACTGCTAACAGCGGAGAAGAGGCGTTGGAGCAATTTGGTTCACACCTGTTCGATGTTGTCGTTACTGATGTTTGTATGGATGGCATTAGTGGGCTTGAGCTGTTGGATAGAATCTCTAACATGGATGGGACCATAAAAACCATCATCATGACAGCTAATGGCGGGTACGATACGGTTCTGCATGCATTGCAGGGCGGAGCCTACGACTACATAGAAAAACCCATTCTTGATCACGCGCGTTTGGCAGCAGTTGCCCGTAAAGCACGTTCGCATGCGTTGTTGCAACGCGACAATCAAGAGCTGGTTATAAAGCTTAAAGCCAGTCACATTAAACTGACCCAGGCTAACCAACAGCTCCTGGAGTTGAACAAACAGCTGGAGGGTTTGGCTGTTACTGACGCTTTGACGGGGCTGAAAAATCGCCGACATATCGATGAGGGGCTTCATCGGGAAATAGCGTTATACAAGCGTTATGGAAATCCTTTTTCAGTGCTGTTAATTGATGTGGATCATTTCAAGAAAGTGAACGATACCCTCGGACATTCAAAAGGTGATGACATATTGAGGTATCTGGCCGACATTTTTGTAGGCAATAGTCGTGAATCAGATATGGTTGGTCGATTCGGTGGAGAGGAATTTATTATGCTACTGCATGGCACGGATATAATTGGAGCAAAAATTGTGGCGAATCGCATTTTGGCTCAAGTACAGGAGCCAATGGACTTCGATGGTGATTTCTTGTCTGTGACCGTCAGCATTGGCATTGCTGGAGTAGATTCAGACGATAAATTGGCTAGCCCGCTGGAGTTGCTTCAGCGCAGCGATCAGGCGCTGTATGCAGCTAAGCGAAACGGACGAAATAGATTTGAAGTCTATCAATCGGATGCAGATGATGATCAATCCTCGCCGGAGCTGCAAGCAACTGGTTAAAGCTCCGCACACAGTTTCACCTGTTCAGGTCACGGTATCACAACCATTGCACCTATTTACGCCACTTGATTTGCAACTTGAAACTCCATGACTAACAAGTTTAGTATGACTCGTGGACAGTCAATGAACTAAACGAGGTCACAGCCATGGCAACTATCACTGCTGCACAAGGTGCTGGCGCTTATGTAACTGATATTAACTTGAGTGCCATATCGAAACAGGATGTCGCCTTAGTCAATGAGGCTTTGGGAAATTACGGTGTATTGTTCTTTCGAGACCAATCTGTCACGTCGGAGCAGCATATTGAATTTGCGCAGCACTTTGGTGAAATCAATATTAATCGCTTTTTCAAACCGGTAGCTGATTACCCTCAAATTGCAGAGGTTCGTAAGGAGCCGGAGCAGGGCAGCAACATTGGCTCGCATTGGCACACCGATCACAGTTACGATCAAATTCCGGCATTAGGCTCAATTCTGGTTGCACAGGAATTACCTTCGTCAGGTGGTGATACCATTTTTGCCAATATGTTTGCAGCTTACGATGCTTTAACACCTGAGATGAAAACTAAAATAAAGGGTTTGACTGCGACGCATTCCAGTCGTCACGCATTTGGCCCAAAGGTCTATGAGAAGAGTGCTAACAAAGATTTAGTCGGTAGGCTGGGTAACACAGCTTTAGCCACGCAAGACGCAATTCACCCTGTGGTCATCAGACACCCCATCAGCGCTAAGCAGGGAATTTACGTTAATCCGGATTTCACGACGCATATTAATGAATTAGGTCAAGCTGAGAGTGACGCTCTACTACAGGAGCTGTATGAACACTGCCAGCGCCCTGAGTTTTCACATAGATTCAGGTGGGAGGATGGTTCAGTGGCGTTTTGGGACAATAGAGCAACGTGGCATAAAGCGTTAAACGATTACCCTGGGCAACGACGCCTGATGCACCGTATCACCGTTGAGGGTGTTGCGTTGCATGCTTAAAGTTATTGTCAACACCGAGCATCGTTAAAAAAGGGTATTGTCAGCAAGTGGCATCATCGCGTCGTAAGGCTTGACACAAACAATGAACACCTCCACCACCCAGTTTGAACATCGACATATCGGGGTCGTACACTTCGTATCCCAGTGCTCGCATGTTGGCGTTTAGCTCTATAGCACCCTGCATTGAAAGTACCTTGCCATTGCCAAGTGCCACCAGGTTCACGCCCAGGTCTTTTGCTTCTCTGTAGGGCACGTCAACAAATGAGAACCCCCAGTCTTTAAGCGTTGCGACAACCCAGGGTTCAAGTGCATCAACACAAGCAACCAATAATTTTTCATCGAGCGGAACAACCAATCCGTCCATATGCACAAACTCTCTGCTGATAGGGACCGTTAATGCTTCCCAACCTTCAGCCCGTACAAATTCTGCGACTTGTTCCGAGCCAGCTTTCTCTGAGCGTTCTCCACAGTAACCGATCAATACTTTTCCTGGTTCGATAATGACGAAATCACCGCCCTCAAAATGTCCCGCAGTTGCGTATTGCCATATAGGAATATTGTTCTGCTGATAAAACTCTATCGTTGTAACATAGTCGGCGCGTCGCACTTTTAATTGCATATGGCAGATGAGCGCTCCCCAGGGTGTCATGGCTGAGCTGTCGCGCGCAAAAAAATTGCGATGTAACACGGGATCGGATCTCAAGTAGTGACACTTAACGTTATTCTGTTCGTAGATTTTGACCATCTCTGAGTGCTGCGCCATGGCGACTTGCAAGTCGAACTTGGCGCCGGTTTTTTCTGCGTTGTTCAATGTACGCGCAAACAGCGGGCCTGCTTCCACCCATCGATAATATTCAGGAACCCCTAGCAACACGTCACTTAACGGAGCATAGTCATTATTGATTCCCCACCCAGTTAAGCTGGATGGTTGCGGGTCGTTGAGATTTTTTTTCTGATTATTGACTTGATTGTTCATTGGTTACATCTCTAGTGTTAGGGAGCATTCTAGTGAAAGATATCAAATTGTCACGGCGAATTAAACGCTTTTAATCAATAACAGATTGATCTAAACGAGTGCAGATTTACCTACACATTGAACACGTATTGTGCAAGAAAAAAATTGAAACGTTTCAAAGTTAAAACTGTGAAATCGACCAAATTGTTGCATACGCGCCACAATAATGCGGGGAAAAATACCTTACAACGATATTTGGGTAGCTGTCGTTGATAAATTTACTGATACCAGTACACTGGTCTCTGGCGAGTTGCCTATATTAACCTAGCCGGTGGGAACCGGCTCCCTGCACTAACTAAGGATACTGATTTATGAAATTTCCTAAGCTTATGACTGTGGCGTGCGTTGGCACAGTGCTTTCGTATGGCACTGTGGCGCAAGCGGCCGATGTTGTTATCGGCGTACCTAACTGGCCATCAGTTCTAGCCACCGCTCATGTATTAAAAGTTGCGATGGAAGAGAACCTCGGGCTGGAAGTTGAACTACAAAACGGAACTAACCCTGTTGTGTTTGAAGCCATGGATACAGGTGCAATGCATGTGCATCCTGAAGTATGGCTTCCGAATCAATCCAACTTGAACGAGAAGTTTGTACAAGACAAAGGTTCAGTAAAAATGAACCCGAACGGCGTTGCTGGTGATCAGGCGATGTGCGTGACCAAAGGCACTGCAGAACGAACTGGCATTACGGAGCTATCAGATCTTACCGACCCTGATATAGCCAAGAAATTTGATACTGATGGCGACGGCATGGGTGAAATCTGGATTGGCGCATCAGGTTGGGCTTCAACCAACGTAGAGAAAATTCGTGCAAAGTCATATGGCTATAATTCAACCATGGCCTTGAAAGAGATGGACGAATCTTTGGCACTTGCAGAGGTAGACAATGCGGTTGCACAAGACAAAGACATCGTCTTTTTCTGCTACACGCCTCACCATATGTTTGCATTGCATGAGCTGGTTATTCTGAAAGAGCCAGCCTACGACGAAGCCAAATGGAATGTTATTCAACCTACTGACGATCCAGAGTGGTTGCAAAAGTCAGATGCAGCAGTAGCGTGGAACACTGCACAGTTGCACATTCATTACGCTTCAGTTTTGGAAACAGACCAGCCAGAAGCCGCTGCTATGCTGGCTAACGTCAAGTTTGACACCGACACCATTTCTGCGATGACTTTCGCACTGGTTGTAGAGGAGCAGGATCCTGCAGAGTTTGCAGCTAAATGGGTTGCAGACAACGCCTCTACCGTGGATAGCTGGTTGCAGTAATTAATGTAAGATAGCTGTACAGAGCAAAATAGCGGGAGTGTGGTAACACGCTCCCGTTTTTTTTTGTCAGTTTCTCATAGGTGATAGGGCAACTATCATTATATTAAATTTAATTTTGATGTATTGCGGTTTTAGTTGTTCCGCAGATGTGGAGAGTAAGCGGTGAGCGAAGATGTCATCACGTTGAACAATGTTTGGAAAATATTTGGCGACCGTGCTGAGGAGGCCATGCATGCAGTAGAAGCAAAAGGCTTGTCCAAACCTGAGGTGCTAAAAGAGTTCGAGTGCGTAGTTGGCATAGCTGATTGTTCTTTTTCGGTGCAAAGGGGAGAGATCTTTTGCGTAATGGGTTTGTCTGGCTCTGGCAAATCCACGATGGTCAGGCATCTTAACCGGTTAATAGAGCCTACTGCGGGCGACATTACGGTATTGGGCAAAGATGTGCTTGCACTCAATGGCAAAGAGCTTCGAGAAATGCGTGCGCTGCATCTTGGCATGGTATTCCAGCATATGGCTCTGTTGCCACATCGAACCGTGCGTGACAACGTAGGTTTCCCGCTGCAGGTGCGCGGTGAACCAAAGTCCAAACGCTGGGAAGTGTCGCAACGTTGTCTGAACATGGTCAATCTCGATGGTTATGAAGATCGTTTTCCACGCGAACTCTCCGGTGGTATGCAACAAAGGGTTGGTTTGGCCAGAGCCCTGGCATCAGACCCGGAAGTGCTATTGATGGATGAACCATTTTCGGCTCTCGACCCACTCATTCGTAGACAACTACAAGATCAATTTATGACACTGTCGGCTGAGTTGAATAAAACCACTGTGTTTATAACGCATGATCTTGATGAGGCAATTCGCATAGGAAACCGTATTGCGATAATGAAGGATGGTCGAATCGTGCAAATTGGTACTCCCGAGCAAATTGTCACAGATCCAGCCGACGACTACGTTCGTGATTTCGTTGAAGGAATATCGAAACTTAAATTGGTTTTTGCACATTCTATTATGGAACCGATTAACGATTATCAGCTAGATTCAGGCGATGATTTATCCAAGAGTCCACGCGCCGATCACGGCGTTAATCTCGACGAACTGATTGACATAGCAACCACCACAAAACAACCCATCGTTATCCAGGACGATGAAAAAAAAGATGTTGGTGTCATATCGAAATCCAGATTGCTGAAAGGTATTCAAGGGGGTAAGGCATGAGTGATTCAGGCCTTGAAATGGGACCACGATCATTAGATTCGTCAGTCACTGAATTCGTACAGGAAAATGAGCCTTATTACTCAGCGCAATTTGCAAAAATTCAGGGCACCAATGGGTTCGCGTTTTCGTGGAATACCATGGCTGCGGTGTTTGGGCCGTTGTGGGGAGCCTTTCGCGGGGCGTGGGGTTTTTTCTGGACCTTTCTTGTACTCGAATTATTTGCGTTGGTACAGATAGGTAGAGGGCTTTGGGGCGATCTGGGTGCAGATCAAATTGCCAGATATGAAAAAATGCTGGCTAACATAGCTAAACGTGAGCAACAGGCGGCTGACCTGGTTGCCGCGGGAAATCAGGCAGATGCCGATGCAAAATTGAAAATTGCAGAAAATTTAAAACGAGTCGCGAGTGAAGCCAAGGAAAAAGCTGATTTGGCATCCAACGAAGCATTGAGTATTTTGATTACCGGTTTGGTTATTTTTGCAGTGATCAAATTACTGGAAGGTTTCCTTGCTAACCGAACCTATGAGAAGCAGTACTTAAAATGGCGTGCTGATTCAACTGTTCAGTCGGGTGTCAATAAAATCGGTGCTCTGTTCGGTGGCCTGCTACTTATTGCCATCTGGCCGCTGACTTTGTTCCGATTTACTGTCGCTGACCCGGACGCAAAACTCAGTGCACTAACAAGTGGTTTTATTGGCAATAAAATCCCCATCACCGAGTTTCCTGTCAATCGAGAGTACTTTGCTGTGCTTGCCAAAAAAGGTGATGCGGGATTTGACTGGTTAGCCATTAATTTTAATCATGTGTTCAAAGGTATTACCGCTGGAATAAGGTCGGTGCTTGATGGCCTTGAAATTATTCTAATTGATACACCATGGCCCGTGGTCATGGTTGTGATTGTGGTGATGGCGTTGCGCCTTGCCGGGCCACGTGTGGCCATTTTCACTGCGGCATCGCTTATCTATCTTGCCTTTATGGGCTTGTGGAAAATTTCCATGATCACAGTTGCGCTAATTGGTGCAGGGGCTGCATTGTGTGTGGTTATTGGAATACCACTAGGTATTTGGTTTGGAAAATCAAAACGGGCTTATTCGCTTGCCGAACCGGTGCTCGACTTTATGCAAACCATGCCGGCATTTGTGTACCTTATACCTATTATTGCGTTTTTTGGAACGGGCAAACCTCCAGGCGTACTTGCCACACTTATCTTTGCGATGCCGCCGGTCATCCGATTAACCGCACTTGGTATGCGTGGAGTGCCTGAGTCTACCAAAGAGGCGGCTGTGGCGTTTGGTTGTTCCAAATGGCAATTGCTCACCAACGTTGAACTACCGTTGGCGATGCCGTCAATAATGACCGGGATTAATCAAACCATATTGATGTCGTTATCGATGGTGGTTATTGCTTCCCTGATCGGCGCTGAAGGTTTGGGTGCGTTAATACTTGAAGCGCTTCAATATGCAGCGAAAGGGCAGGGCTTGCTCGGCGGTTTAGCCATATTGTTGTGTGCAATGGTTATTGATCGAATTGCCCAGGGTATGTATCGGCGTAAAGTTGGAAGTGACTAGAATGATGAGCATAAAAGTGATGCTCATTCTAGTGAACCTTGTATTGCTTAGCGCATGTTCATTGGCTCCACTCACACAATGAACGGACGCAGCGTCGATCGGTAAAAATCAGTTTAGGATCACGCTAATGTTTTGCCAACACCATCGTTTGGCGTTGCGTACGGTGTAGGTAAAGACCTGGATGTCGGATTAGATCTGGAGCAAACTTTCATGGCAACGGCATGGGCGCGCTACAGTTTTATCAATAATCCGAATGGTTTGTCCTTCGCTGGTAACGCTGAGGTGTTCAATAATGCTAGAGGCCAACAAATGATGAATTGTCAGTTGGCATTTTATGTCAACATATAGTAAGGAATAATAATACTGAGGAACAGAGCAATCGTTGTCTTCCGATTATCGGCGCTTCGTTCTAATAACGTTGCCTATGCTCCGAACTTGACCCAACTACCGTTTTTCTTGGAAGACGCAACTGCTGCACTAATAAACGCAATGCCATCAATGCCATCTTTAATGCCTGGGCACAGTGTTTCAATCGTAGTTCCTTCGCGAGCAGCATAAATAGCTTCCGCAGTTTCGCGATACAAAGTGGCAAAGCCCTCAAGATAACCTTCAGGATGACCTGCCGGTATTCTAGAGACTGCGTTGGCAACATCGATCGCACCTGGCCCTGCTCGTGTGAATAGGCGTGTGGCTTCGCCCAGTGGCGAATAAAGCAGCTTATTCGGTTCTTCCTGATTCCATTCAATTCCGCCTTTCGAACCGTATACACGCAAGCGCAGACCGTTTTCATTACCAGGTGCCACCTGACTGGACCACAGCATACCTCTGGCACCACCTTCGTAGCGCAACATGATATGGACGTTGTCATCCAGCGCACGATCTTCGACAAAGGTATGCAGATCGGCACACAACGATTCAAGTTGTAATCCGGTTACAAAGCCTGCCAGGTTGAACGCGTGTGTGCCAATATCGCCAATACAGCCTCCGGCGCCAGAGCGTTCCGGGTCGACGCGCCAGCTGGCTTGTTTCTGCTCGGTTGCTTCCAGGTTTGTGGATAGCCAATCTTGGGCGTATTCGACTTGCACCACACGTAGTTCGCCCAAATCCCCATTGTTGATCATTTGGCGAGCTTGACGAATCATCGGGTAGGCGGTGTAGTTATGCGTAAGCACAAACAGGGCATCCGATGAATTGACTAATTGCAGAAATTTTTTTGCATCAGTTGCACGCGAGGTTAACGGTTTGTCGCAAATGACGTGAATACCGCGTTTCAAAAACTCTTTGGCAACGGCAAAATGTAAGTGATTGGGTGTGACTATGCTTACTGCCTCGATACCATTTTTAAGTCGAGCTTCGCGGATAGCCATTTCTTTAAAGCTGCCATAGCATCGATCTTGCGCAACGCCTAAATCCAGTCCGCTGAGTTTGGTTTTTTCAACCGTAGATGAGAATGCACCGGCCACTAGCTCAAAGTGATCATCAATGCGTGAAGCTATGCGGTGAACGCCGCCGATGAACGCATCTCGTCCACCACCAACCATGCCCAGTTTTATTCTTTTAGGTTTTTCGACGCTGCTCATGTATTCAGTTCCGAAGTGATATAACGCCTACGATGCCAAGTTATCCGAAACAAAGCAACATTTACAAACATATTGGTACAGTCGGCACCACTCTAGGCACTTTGTACGGCATCGGTTGGCGTTTTCGCTCCGGTCATGTAAGCCACAGCATCAGACATGCTGTGTTGCTTCGGGTCAATAATACACAGACGTTTTCCAAGCCTGTGTACATGTATTCGATTAGCAACCTCAAATACATGCGGCATATTGTGTGAGATGAGAATGATGGGGATACCACGCTCTCGCACATCTTGGATTAGCTCCAGCACACGTCGAGATTCCTTTACACCAAGCGCTGCGGTGGGTTCATCCATTATGATCACTTTTGAGCCAAACGCTGCCGCGCGAGCCACAGCAACTCCCTGGCGTTGTCCACCGGAGAGTGTTTCAACCGATTGATTGATGTTTTGTATTGTTAGCAACCCGAGCTCAGAGAGTTTTTCGCGCGCTTGTTTTTCCATTGCGCCATGATCAAGCTTTCGAAACCACTTGCCAAGAAATCCCGGTCGACGCAGTTCTCGTCCCAGAAACAAATTGTCAGTAATGGACAACGCCGGTGAGAGCGCAAGATTTTGATACACCGTTTCAATACCTGCATCTCGTGCTTGTATCGGTGAATTAAAATGGACCTCGGTTCCGTTTAACCAAATGTTGCCGCTGTCAGGTTTTACTGCCCCCGAGATAGCTTTGATCAAAGATGATTTGCCGGCGCCGTTGTCGCCGATAATGCCAAGCACTTCTCCGGGATAGAGTTCCAGATCGGCGTTGTCCAGAGCAACCACGCGTCCGTAGCGCTTGGTTAATTTATTCGCTTTTAATATCGGCTGTTGATCGTTCATGTCGATACCTTCCTAATCCATTGGTCGGTAGCAACGGCCAAAATGATTAACACACCTATCAGCAGGTAAGTCCATTGCGGGTCCAACCCTATAAGCTTGAGCCCCAATGAGAATACGCCAACTATAAGTGCGCCGAACAGCATTCCCATAACCGAGCCACGTCCACCGAACAAGGATATGCCTCCGATGACCACGGCCGTTATGGATTCAATGTTTGCGAACTGGCCTGCCGTTGGTGATACAGAGCCAATGCGACCTATTAATGCCCAGCCAGCCAACGCACATATAAGCCCTGCAACCACATAGACAGAGATTATTATTCTATTTGTGCGAACCCCGCTCAATTCAGCGGCGTCTATATCATCACCTACAGCGTATACATGTCGTCCCCAGGCAGTGTGATTCAACAGATAGGAGAGCAGCAGTACCAGCAGTACCATAGCTATAACACCGTAGGTAAAAACAGCGCCTTCATAGCTAATTTTGTTACCGAAAAACTGCAACAGTTGTGCGTGTTCTTGTATGTCTTGTGAGCGAATTGTTTCGTTTGCTGAATACAGAAAATTTGAGGCCAGCACTATTTGCCACATTCCCAGCGTCACAATAAAAGGAGGTAGTTTAACCAGCGCAACCAAAGCACCGTTAATGTATCCGAGCAACGCACCAACCGCGAATCCGCACAAAATCGAGATCTCCACCGGAAGACCATATCGAAACGTAAACTGGCCCATAACAACAGAGGAGAGCACCATGATAGCGCCAACCGATAAGTCGATACCGGCGGTGAGAATGACCAGGCTTTGTGCCGCTCCAATAATGCCGACAATGGCAACTTGCTGCAATATCAGTGTCAGAGCGAATGGCGAGAAAAACTTTGGGCCAATAGTTATTCCAAAACCGATTATCGATGCCAGTAACACCACAAATGGAACCACTGATGGATTACGATGCAACGTTGACTTGATCCAATTCAGAAAACCGTTCTGATCATCCTCAAACGTTGCTACTTCCTCGACGCTGTCTTTCAAGGTCGATTCGAAATCTTGTATTGCCAAGGTTTACTCCGATGCTGATCACTCGTGTAAGACTTAATACCGGTACTGCACTAGTCGTTCTATCTTTTACTACACAAACTCTTACTACACAAAAAAAGATTACATAAACTACTATGTAAAAAAAACGGCGCTAAGTTTCAGCGCCGTTTTTTTCTTACTTGCTTGTTCAACTTATCTTAAGTTCAAACGTAGCTCAAATTTAACTCAAAGCTGACTACGAGAAAAACCAAACTACGGAAAAAAACGAAAGTTGATACGTGGACTATTGCAAGCTGCTAGCTAGCCCCAGCACTTATCCGTGCCTTCGGCTGTGTCAATAGACTCCACACCATCCGCAGGTTGGTCTGTGACCAGGTTTACGCCGGTATCAAAGAAATCCAGGCCCGGTGTATTTTCTGGTTTAGTGCCATCTTTTGCCCATGCGGCAATAGCTTCTATTCCAAGAGAAGCCATCAACAGTGGGTACTGTTGCGAAGTAGCACCAATAACACCATCTTTAACATCGCTCACACCAGGGCAACCGCCGTCAACAGAGACAATAAGAACATCGCCTTCACGTCCAACTGCTTTCAAAGCCTCATAAGCTCCGGCAGCTGCAGGTTCGTTGATGGTATAGACCACGTTAATCATTGGGTCTTTGATTAACAGACTTTCCATCGCAGTACGACCACCTTCTTCGTTGCCGGCAGTAACTTCGTTGCCGATGATGCGCGGATCTTCCTCATCGCCCCATTTATTTGGGTCGCCCAAGTCAATACCGAATCCTTGTAAAAATCCTTGATCACGAAGCACACCAACAGACGGTTGGCTCACCGCCAAGTCGAGCATACCAATTTTTGCATCTTTTGCTCCATCACCCATAGCAGCAGCGGCCCATGCACCGATCAGTTCACCTGCTTTGAAATTATCGGTAGCAAAGGTTGCGTCGGCAGAATCGATTGGTTCCAGAGGCGTATCCAAAGCGATGACCAAAAGACCAGCATCGCGAGCTTGTTGAACAGCTGGTACGATGCCTTTGGTATCAGATGCGGCGATCAATATTCCTTTTGCACCATCGGCAATGCAGGTCTCGATCGCGGCGACCTGGCTCTCAGAATCTCCATCCACTTTACCTGCATACGATTTTAAGCTTACGCCCATCTCTTCGGCTTTTGCTGTTGCACCTTCTTTCATTTTCACGAAAAATGGATTGGTATCGGTTTTCGTGATCAGACAAGCAGCGGTTTCCGCCTGTGCCAGGGTTGTACCAGCGATGCTCAACGCAACAATACCCGCTGCTGGAAGTATGGTTCTTTTCAATGTCATTATTGTTTAACTCCTTTTGAATCCAAGTTGATTTTGTGTTTGTGTTCGGTAAAGGGCAGAGTGATTAGCTTGGCATACGCAGCATCACTCTAGATTCTCAACAGTCACCTCGTTAGGGTCACACAGATGATTTTCGACTGTCAATTAAGCAATTAGTCCGAAAGTGCAATTTCAGCGAACAGGCTTTCGAATATTGGCGGTTTTCAGAGTGCGCTGGGACATTTTGGGCGAAATCAGGCTGCTGTTTTTACACATATTACATAGAGGTAATTAATAGAGATCTGTTAGTCTCTGCGCCGATGACTTATTCGAAAGACGGCCGTTTGATTGTTGTAGTCGGCGCTAGTGGGGCCGGCAAAGACAGTATTCTCAAAGGCGCTGCAAACTATTATCACGACAACCCGCGCGTCGAATTTGTGCGACGTGTGATTACCCGTGAATGCGATCCGGAGACTGAAGTTCACGACAGCGTTACCGAAGAGCAGTTTATTGTTCGACAAAAGCATGGTGATTTTTCCGTGTGGTGGCAAGCCAATGGTTTGTACTACGGCATACCGGCCGAGGTGTTGGAAAAAATTTCACTAGGGCAATTGATTATTGCTAACGGTAGCCGGGCAGCGATTGAGGATATTCGATCGACATTCAAGCAACTGACGATTGTGCATATAGCTGTAACAGAAGAGGTACTGGCTGGCAGATTAGCGAGTCGTAGCCGTGAGTCTGATGGTCAGATAAAGCGGCGCTTACAACGAAACAAAACGATTAAAGCCATTGAAGGCGATGATGTTGTCACGATCGACAACAACTTAGCTAAGCAAAGCGCTATCGATGAGTTTATTGCTCTAATTCAATCATCATTGGATGAAGTAGCCATTTAATACAAGCATTATCTGACCTATAGGCTCCTATGTATTTGTATCAGATATGTATTTGTATCAGAACGACACTCCCTCTATTCGCTCGAACCTCTAAAGTGATAGGTTCACGTTGTCATTTTCGAACAAACAAGGGCACTTATGAAAGTAGGGTTTATTGGTCTGGGTAATGTCGGTGCAAAATTGGCTGGCAGTTTACATCGCAACAAAATCGATCTCACTGTTCGGGATTTGGAAAAAAGCGCTGCCCAGTCGTTTCTGGATAATGGTGCGGCCTGGGGTGAATCACCGAAAGCGATGGCCGAGCAGTGTGACCTGCTTATTACCTGTTTGCCGTCGCCAGAGGCCAGCGCGGCTGTGCTCGAGGCCGAAGATGGATTAATAGCCGGTTTGTCTGCCGGGAAAATCTGGGCAGAGATGAGCACCACCGATGAAGCTGAGGTAACACGTCTTGGCAAGCTGGTTCAAGCCAAAGGTGCTGCCGCTGTCGATTGTCCGGTATCCGGTGGTTGCCACCGCGCCGCAACGGGAAATATTGCTATCTTTGCCGGCTGTGAAAGAGCTGTATTTGATCGTATGCTACCGGTGCTTACGGTGCTTGGCCGTCGTGTGTTGCACACGGGCGATCTTGGCAGCGCATCCATTCTCAAGGTTATGACCAACTATCTGGCTACAGCTAATTTACTGACTTTATGTGAAGCCTTAACCACCATGAAAGGAGCCGGGCTTGATCTTGCAACCACGTACGAAGCCATACGCATTTCATCAGGCAATTCGTTTGTACATGAAACAGAAAGCCAGGTCATTTTGAACGGTTCACGCGATATTAATTTCACTATCGATCTTGTGCGCAAAGATATCGGATTGTTTCAACAAGTTGCTGATAGAGCGAACATACCTTTAGACATAAGCCCTGTATTGATCGACATCATGCGCGATGGTGAAGAACGATTTGGTCCACGAGAATGGTCACCAAATATTATCAAGCGATTAGAGCAGGCAACTGGCCTGTCGATTTTGGCTGACGGGTTTCCGGCAGATATTGTTGACGATGAGCCAGAGGAACCAGGTTATGAAGTGGTGCCTAAGAACCGATCGTAATCGAACTGTTAGCACCTATAACATGTTGTGGTGCTTGAGCGTCTCAAGTTTAGCTGTTCCAATCACTGCTGGTCTGGCGGCGGGCTTCACTTGCCAAAGGCATTTATTGGCACCTTTAGTTGCGTATTCCCTTGATCGTCCTGCGGGAATTGTCCAGCACGCATATTGACTTGCAAGGATGGGATAATTAATTTTGGTGTTGCAAGTGTTGCATCACGCGACTCACGCATGCTGACATACTCATCTTCAGATCGACATTGTTGCAAGTGAACGTTATTGTTGCGCTCATCACCTATGGTTGTCTCCCAGGCAAAGTCTCGGCCGTTGGGGCCGTAGTCATGACAAACAAATACCCGCACATGATCTGGCAGAGTTAATACACGTTGCATGGAACGATACAGTTCGCGAGCATCTCCACCGGGAAAGTCTGCACGTCCGGTTCCGCCATCGGGCATAAAAAACGTATCGCCGACAAAGCAGGCATCGCCTATAATATGTGTGGTACAAGCGGGTGTGTGTCCGGGGGTGTATATGACTGTGGCGATCAGATCACCAATTTGGTATGTATCACCGTCAGCAAACAATTGATCAAATTGTGAGCCGTCTCGTTGAAACTCGGTTCCTTCGTTAAATATTTTTCCAAACGTTTCTTGTACTCGGGTTATCTGATCGCTGATGCCGAGTTTTCCACCGAGCTGCTGCTGTAAATAGGGTGCAGCAGAGAGGTGGTCTGCATGTACATGTGACTCGATAATCCATTCAACCTCAAGGTTTAGACTATGGACTTTATCAATGACTTTTTTTGCACTATCGTAGCCGACCTGACCGGCCGAGTAGTCGATATCCAGAACGCTATCGAGCACAGCACAAGCGGATGAATGTGGGTCTTTAACAATGTAGGTCACGGTATTAGTGACTTTATCAAACAGCGGTATGACGGTTGCCAATTGGTCTAGATGAAGGTTCGGCAAAGGTTTTATATTCATGCGCAAATTGAATTCAGTAACTGGTATCGGGAATATTATATAGATCGGTGGATAAAACTTGAACTTCAGTGGATCTGAGCGCTGCGGCATGGATTTGGCAAGTTTTAGTGCTTGACGTTAACGTTAACGTAAACTTATTCTGTAACCTTGGCAGTTTGAACCTAACAAACTAGTGTTACGGCGGAATGTGGCTTGTTTAATGCGGCCGTTAAATGCAGCGGTATGGAATTGGAGCAACGTAATATGTTTGAGTCTGGAATGAAATTTGGTCTTGGTGATGAAATCGATGCATTACGTGAAACAGTGGCTCGATTTGCCCGAGACGAAATAGCACCCCGGGCAGCCGAAATCGATAGCAGCAATCAATTCCCAAAAGATCTGTGGGAGAAGATGGGGTCGTTGGGGCTGCTTGGTATCACCGCTCCCGAACAATATGGCGGTGCCGGCATGGGTTATCTCGCTCATTGTGTTGCAATGGAAGAGATCAGTCGGGCTTCTGCATCGGTTGGTCTTTCTTATGGTGCTCACTCCAATTTGTGTGTGAACCAGATAAACCGTAACGGCTCTGAGGAACAAAAATCCGAATACCTTCCCAAGCTCATCAGCGGCGAACACGTTGGTGCGCTTGCCATGTCAGAGCCCGGCTCAGGCTCGGATGTAGTGTCAATGAAGCTGCGTGCTGACAAAGAAGGTAATCAGTATGTGTTGAATGGCAGCAAAATGTGGATCACCAATGGTCCTGATGCCAACACGCTGGTGGTCTATGCAAAGACCGACATGCAGGCCGAAGCGCGCGGTATAACCGCCTTTATCATAGAACGGGATATGACTGGTTTTTCAAGCTCACCCAAACTCGATAAGCTGGGCATGCGTGGTTCGAATACCTGCGAATTGGTATTTGAAGACTGCAAGGTGCCAGCAAGTCACATGTTAGGTGGTGAAGGTCATGGGGTCAACGTATTGATGTCTGGACTCGACTATGAGCGCGTGGTTTTATCAGGTGGTCCTATAGGTATTATGGCAGCGTGTCTCGATGTAGTCGTACCTTATGTGCATGAGCGTAAACAATTCGGACAAGCCATTGGTGAATTTCAATTAATGCAAGGCAAACTGGCCGACCTGTACAGTACGTGCAGCGCTGCGCGCGCCTATGTCTATGCTGTAGCTGCAGCATGTGATCGAGGTGAGACAAGCCGTAAAGATGCAGCCGGGTGTATCCTGTACTCGGCTGAGAAAGCCACCTGGTGTGCACTTGAAGCTATTCAGGCACTTGGTGGAAACGGTTATACCAATGAATACCCGACGGGTCGTTTGCTCAGGGACGCAAAGCTCTATGAAATTGGTGCTGGTACCAGTGAGGTACGACGTATGTTAATCGGGCGCGAAATGTTTAAAGAGACCGCAAGTTGAACCGCATCGGTCCAATCGTATGCAACATACTAAACGAAGTAACTGAGTCTCCATGAAAATAAGCAGTACGATCAACACGCAGGATGATTCGTTTGCACAAAACAGCGCTGCTTTGCAGAGCCGTATAGAGGTTGTGCAATCAGCCGCAGCGCATGTTATGCGTGGTGGTGGTGAAAAGTCATGCGCGCGGCATTTGGCTCGCGGTAAATTGTTGCCACGTGATCGAATCAATGCACTCATAGATACCGGCTCGGCTTTTTTGGAAGTGGGACAGTTTGCAGCCTGGGACCACTACGATAACCAAGTACCCAGCGCTGGCGTTATTGCAGGCATTGGCCTGGTTCATTCAATCCAATGCATGATTGTGTGTAATGATGCAACGGTTAAAGGCGGTACTTACTATCCACTAACCGTTAAAAAGCATTTGCGTGCGCAAGCTATAGCTGAAGAAAACCACTTACCTTGTATCTACCTCGTTGACAGTGGCGGAGCGAATTTACCGAATCAGGACGAGGTGTTTCCTGATCGCGATCATTTTGGTCGGATTTTTTTTAATCAGGCTTCCATGTCTGCAAAAGGCATTGCGCAAATTGCGGTTGTCATGGGTTCTTGCACTGCCGGTGGCGCCTATGTACCAGCCATGTCTGATCAAACGATTATTGTGCGAGAGCAGGGCACTATTTTCCTGGCTGGACCACCCTTGGTAAAGGCAGCCACTGGTGAAGAAGTCAGTGCTGAAGACCTGGGTGGAGGCGATACGCATACACGTTTATCTGGCGTGGCTGATCATCTTGCTGAGAACGATACACACGCGTTACAAATAGCTCGCGATATTGTCGCTGGTTTAAATACCGCTAAACAAACAACCGTTGTTCGCAAAGAGTCATTTGCACCTGCATATTCGCCAGACGAGCTAATTGGAATCGTACCTGCCGATGCTCGCATTCCTTATGATGTACGCGAGGTTATCGCTCGTATTGTTGATGGCTCTGAGTTTGATGAATTTAAACCACGTTTTGGTGACACACTGGTTACAGGATTTGCCCATATTCATGGAATTCCGATTGGTATCGTTGCCAACAATGGCGTGTTGTTTTCTGATAGTGCAGTCAAAGGTGCACATTTTGTAGAGCTATGTTGCCAACGTCATATCCCTTTGGTCTTTTTGCAAAACATCACTGGCTTTATGGTTGGACGCGCAGCAGAGGCTGGTGGTATTGCCAAGCATGGGGCAAAACTTGTCATGGCAGTAAGCAACGCAAAGGTCCCCAAACACACCGTCATTATTGGTGGCTCGTACGGTGCGGGTAACTATGGCATGTGTGGGCGAGCCTACGACCCAAGATTTCTATGGATGTGGCCGAATGCAAAAATAGCAGTGATGGGTGGTGAGCAAGCAGCCGGTGTATTGGCAACCGTCAAACGATCAGGCCTTGAGAGACGCGGGGAATCGTGGAGTGAACAAGATGAGGCTGAATTCAAGCAACCGTTGATAGATCAATTTGAAACACAGTCTGAGGCATTGTATGCCTCTTCTCGGCTGTGGGACGATGGCGTTATTAATCCAGCTGATACGCGTGATGTGCTTGGCCTGAGTTTGTCTGCCAGTTTAAATGCACCTATTCAGGAAACACGCTTTGGCGTGTTCAGGATGTAAGTCGCAATGAGTTCCAGCCCTAATCAAGTTAGCGATCCGGATGTGATCATACGGCCGATCAATACATTGCTTATTGCCAATCGGGGTGAGATTGCAGTGCGCGTTATTCGCACGGCAAATGACATGGGCATTCGTACTGTTGCCATCTACTCAGATGCCGATGCCAATGCACTGCACGTGAAGTTAGCAGACCTTGCCGTGCGTATCGGACCTGCGGAGCCCAGCATGAGTTATCTGAATATTGCAGCGGTTATTTATGCTGCAAAACAATCAGGTGCTGATGCCATTCATCCCGGATACGGATTCTTATCTGAAAATCCAGAATTTGCAGACGCTTGCGCAACTGCTGAAATTATTTTTGTCGGACCCGATGCGCAAGCCATGCGCGCAATGGGCTTAAAGGATGCGGCCAAAGCATTGATGGAGAAGGCCGGCGTACCGGTTGTGCCAGGCTTTCACGGTGACAATCAGGATGCCGCTTTTCTAGCAACAAAGGCTGCTGAAATTGGCTATCCAGTATTGATAAAGGCGCGTGCTGGTGGTGGTGGAAAAGGTATGCGCAAAGTTGAACAGCCTGAGCAGTTTATTGCCGCCCTGGAAGCGGCCCAGCGCGAGGGTAAGTCAAGCTTTGGCGACTCCGCTGTTTTGATCGAAAAGTACATTGAACATCCGCGCCACATTGAAGTGCAAGTGTTTGGTGATCGCTATGGACAATGCGTGCATTTGTTTGAACGAGATTGTTCTCTACAGCGGCGGCATCAAAAAGTCATTGAAGAAGCCCCGGCTCCGAATATGACTGAAGAGGTTCGTAATGCCATGACCAAAGCGGCTATTCGTACCGCCGAGTCGATCAACTATGTTGGTGCCGGTACGGTTGAATTTATCGTTGACGCAAGCGGACCATTACGCGTTGACGGTTTCTGGTTTATGGAAATGAATACACGGCTTCAAGTGGAGCACCCCGTCACAGAAGCGGTAACCGGAATTGATTTGGTGCAATGGCAACTGCTTGTTGCATCTGGACATCAATTACCGCTGCTGCAAACAGATATCAAGTTGGCTGGCCATAGTGTTGAGGCAAGGTTGTATGCAGAAGATGTGGAGGCGGGTTTTTTGCCATCGACAGGCACGTTGCATCGCTTTGCGCTGGGTGATCAATCCGGGCGGGTTGACACTGGTGTGGTTGAGGGAGATGTTGTGCAGCCCTATTACGATCCCATGCTGGCCAAGCTTGTATCACACGGACCGGACAGAACAATCGCTTTTCGCAAACTACGGCACTTGCTCGACAAATCGGTGGTGATGGGAGTCACGACAAATCGAGCCTTTCTCGCCACACTCTGTGCACACGATGACGTTTTAGCTGGTCTCGTTCACACAAATTATATCGAACAGAACGTGCACATTAGTTCGCTGGGTAGTTCAGCGGGTAGTTCAGCGGGTAGTTCAAAAGCTGTGACGCTGGATGCTAATGCAGCAATGGCTGCGATAATGTGTGCCAGCTTGCCTGAATCAAGCATTGGGTCGATCGTTAAATCAACCGAACACCATTCGGTTTTTCACAGACTGGGTATCTGGCAATTGTGGGGGGCAGCCGTACGAACAGTGACGTTACTGGTTAATCAGCAGCCACTGATGCTACGCGTAGCGCGTTTGAGTGCGACTGAATGGCAAGTAACGTGTGATTCAGTGATCGTTGCGTCCGACGCCGACGAAACTATGGGTGCCGATACCGCCGACACCAACGCCGACACATCCGTATTAAATTGTGCACCTATCACCATTTCGGTCGAAAATCTGCAAGCGCTAAAAAGTGGTACACCGATACAAGTCGATGGACGGGACACCAATGCGATTGGCATCATTCATTCCGATTCAGTGTTTTGCAGAGTTGGGTCGCTGGAAGCGCACTACAAAAAATTTGAGGTTGAACATGCAGAAAATGTAGAGAAAGGTGGTTTGCATTTACTTGCACCTATGCCAGGCCGAATTATTTCGCTGCATTGTCGGGCAGGAGATTTGGTTGGCAAAGGTGAGGTGCTGATGACATTGGAAGCCATGAAAATGGAACACAGTCTTGTTGCGGCTGCTGACTCACAGGTGGAATCTGTATTAGTTGAAGAAAATGATCAAGTAGAACAGGGTATGCGCCTGGCGTTATTTAGCGATACCACAACTTAAGATAAAATTTTGAACAGCTTTCGAGATGCAATTGACCCGCTTTAATAAAACGTATTCAAAGATAGAAGCTCCCACCGGTAAAAATCTCTGCCTGATGGAACCCAATATTCATTATTGAGATTGTTGCAGTACCGTAATTATTCAACAAACACAAGTTAAATATAGTATTGGCAAGGAACTCCCACTTTTTCGCTATCGTGATGTAGGATCTCGACTGCTGGTGCAGCAGCTAAAAAGTTGGGTTTGTTCTCTATCGTAGGCTATGCTTGATCGCAGGTTTTGAAGGAATATATGGACAATACGTTTAATGGATGGCGGTATTCAGCAACGCTCGATTGTTTGATAGACGATAACGGTGAAAAAATGCGTATGCGTCGTGGTTCTACGCAAATTTTTCTCTTACTCAAGCAAAATATGAATAAACTGGTAACAAGAGAGCTCCTGTTACGCAGAGTGCCTACTGATAATGGCGTCGGTTCTGACGACGCGCTATCAGACGACACGCTAAACGAGTGCATCAATGAGATCAGGCATGTCGTTAGTGATGATCACCTCAAAACAATTCCGCATGTTGGTTACTTACTGACTCCAGATGCGAAAAAAACAACAGTGGCATCAACGGATATATTCTTTGGTAAGTCTCTGTTGGGCAAGTTGTTAATGGGTAAATCTTTAATAGGTAAGTCTGTAATGGGTAGGTCTGTGAATAACTCGAAAGTTCGTACTGCAACATCAAATGATCGGGTTCGTCGTCCAGTGTCAGCACTCGTACAAGACCTGGTTTTCAATTCTCAATGGGTTATCTGCGGTTTTCAAAAGAGCCCTACCGCCTGGATCGGCACTTTTGTTCTCATCGCTTTGCTTCTGTTGTCTTCATTTGGCACATCTGCCAGTACGACGACAGGGCACATGGCATATGACCGCACATCTGCAACTGATTGCCTCACCTCAGTAGCGAACCCAGTAGCGAACTGTTCTTCTTGTATTCCTGGCTTCTGGCACACTTCCTACAGTAACGCCCACAGTAATTGGTTTCTGCCCTCTGGCTGCAGCCACCAGTAGTGAACAAACTGGGCGGGTAGTCTGGCGACAAAGATCTGCCGTCAATTCCTTAATGCTACGTCTGCGGCTCGATTTTCTAGAGCGGGCACCTAATTTGCACATCTGATGTATCCAAACTGGCAGAGTTATTTGCCGTGTTTGTCTTCAGCCTGTTATACTTCGCTGCCAGTGTACGAACTCCCTCATTGAGAAAGCAACGTGCACATGAGAGCACGGAGTGAGGCCTGATGTTCCTTTGGTCCACTTTGACAATTAGATTTATAAAAGGGCTCCTATCGGGGCCTTTTTTGTGCGTTGGCCAAAATCGCCTTTTTGGATGCCCAGTAGGATGCCAAATAGGCTCCAGGGTGGGGTGATCCGTAAGACGCCTGTATGTGACGCCTATATTTGACGCTGCTACGTGACGTCGATGGTGGGTCCAACAATGGCTATCCATGGGCTTACCCATGGGCAGTAATGAGGAAAAGAAGCATATGCGACGTGTGTC
>CAYTJF010000021.1:0-5688 GCA_964437945.1 uncultured Granulosicoccaceae bacterium | reverse complement strand
CCATGGGCTTACCCATGGGCAGTAATGAGGAAAAGAAGCATATGCGACGTGTGTCGCCAGGAATTGAATCAGTCATTGCGCCGGTGGTTAGCGGTTTGGGATACGAATTTGTAGGTGCACAGTTCGGTCAGGCTGAGAACGGTCAGACCCTGCGGGTCTTTATCGACACTGAAAACGGAGTCGTGGTTGAAGACTGTGTAACGGTAAGCAAGCAGCTCAGTGCCGTATTAGATGTTGAAGACACAATCAAGAGTGCCTACCAGCTTGAGGTGTCATCACCAGGAATCGATCGACCATTGTTTACGACGATTCAGTTTTCGCAACAGCTAACGGAAGTAGTGAAAGTAAAAATGGCAGTGGCCGTTGACGGTCGCCGCAATTTTAAAGGTCAGCTGGTAGCCGTTGAAGATGACGGCGTACTGATTGAAGTCGATGGAATTGATTACAATCTTCCGGTAAGCGACATCGAAGAGGCGCATTTGGTCGCGAACCTATCCAAATCGAAGGCAGGTTCTGGCAAGTAGCTTGAGTAGCTGGGAAAAGCAGAACCAATTTAGCTAAACCAGTTAGCACTGGTACGTTGAAAGATTGATAGTTAAGTAGATATATAGGTCAGTATTTAGGTCAAATAACATTGACTCGGGGATTGAATATGAACAGTACACAAACTTTTCCAGAAGAGCGCGTTAGCGCGTCTCGGCTATGAGGCTCACTCACCATGAGTAAAGATATTCTGCTTGTTGTAGATACGGTTTCCAACGAGAAAGGCGTAGACGAAAAAATTATTTTCGAAGCGCTTGAAGCCGCACTTGCATCTGCAACCCGTAAGCGTCATGGACAGGACATTGAAGTGCGAGTTGCGATTGACCGTGAAACTGGTGAATATCTGACTTACCGTCGCTGGGCCGTGGTCGAAGATGACGAAGAGCAAGAATTCCCGTTTCGCCAAATCACGCTTTCAGCCGCACAGGTTGAAGAACCAGATTTGCAGATTGGTGATTACACGGAAGAGGAAATCGATTCTGTCGATTTTGGCCGAATTGCCGCACAGACTGCCAAACAGGTCATCGTACAAAAAGTACGAGAGGCGGAACGTGAACGTGTTGTGGATGCTTACAAAGGTCGTATTGGCGAATTGGTGATGGGCATTGTTAAACGTTTGGAACGCGGTGGTGTGTATCTTGATCTTGGTGCGAATGCAGAAGCCTATATTTCTCGCGAAGACATGATTCCACGCGAAGCAGTTCGGCCTGGTGATCGTTTGAGAGGGTATTTAGCCGATGTGCGCAGTGAACCGCGCGGACCACAGTTATTCGTTTCGCGTACGGCTCCTGAGTTTTTGATTGAACTGTTCAAGCTAGAAGTTCCGGAAGTTGGTCAAGGCGTTATTGTTATCAACGGTGCTGCTCGTGACCCAAGTGCACGCGCCAAGATCGCCGTATCGTCACTGGACCCCAGGTTGGATCCGGTTGGCGCGTGTGTTGGCATGCGTGGTTCGCGTGTACAAACCGTGTCGAACGAGTTAGCGGGAGAGCGAATCGATATTATTTTGCATAATGATGATCCTGCACAATTCGTTATCAATGCCATGGCGCCTGCTGAAGTCAAAGGTATCGTCGTTGATGAAGATAAAAAGTCAATGGATATTGCTGTTGAGAATGAAAAACTCTCTTTGGCAATCGGGCGAGGTGGTCAGAACGTTCGGCTGGCATCAGAACTGACAGGGTGGGAACTTAATGTCATGGACGAGGCGGCAGCTGATGAAAAGAGTGAAGCGGAATCCAAAGTCACGGTTCAGGTATTTGTTGATGCGCTGGATGTGGATGAAGAAGTTGCGCTCATATTGGTCCAGGAAGGTTTTACTTCGGTAGAAGAAGTGGCCTATGTGCCACGTCAGGAATTGCTGGATATTGATGAGTTTGAAGAAGAAATCGTTGATGAGCTGCGTAGTCGTGCACATGATGCACTGCTGACAAAAGCCATCGCGACCGAAGAGAAGCTTGATGGCAATACGCCAACAGCAGAGTTGATTGCAATGGAAGGCATGAATGAAGAGTTGGCGCTTGATATGGCCAGCCATGGTATTCAGACAGTTGACGATCTCGCCGATCAGTCCATTGACGACCTTATGGTTGTCCAGGATATGAACGAAGAGCTTGCTGGCACTCTGATAATGAAAGCGCGTGAAAGCTGGTTTGCCGAGGAAGAGGCAAGCGAGTAAGCGACAGCGGATAAAGTAGAGATTCAATGGCCGAAGTTACAGTAAAACAGCTCGCTCAAGTGGTCGGTACGCCGGTTGAAAAGCTGCTCGTGCAGCTAAAAGACGCAGGCGTTGAGAAGTCTGGTGAAACAGACATGATTTCGGACGCTGAAAAATTAAATTTGCTTTCGCATCTGCGTGAATCGCGTGGTGAGGCTGCCAGTGGCGGTGCTTCCAAGAAGATCACCTTGCGCAGAAAACGCGTCAGCGAACTTAAAACTGACGCTTCAGGTCGACGCAAAGTCAATGTTGAGGTACGTGGTCGGCGTACCTTGATTAAACGAGATACACAAAAAGAGGCAGTAGCAGCCCCAGAAGGTGCGCCCGATGCAGCTGCAGAGCAAGCGCTTTCAAACGATGGTGCTACAGCGCCCTCAGTCGATGATTCGCTAACAACTGACACTGCAACAAACGATCAGCCAATTACTGATGCACCAGCATCCGAAACTGCCACTGCCACTGCCACTGCTGATGCAACAGCTGATACCGCTTCCGATGCCGTAACCAGTGCCGAAAAGAACGCTGAAGCTGTCGTCGCTGCTGAAATAGCACAAGCCGCAGCACAAGCTTCTGGTTCAGCGGCAGACGCGACAGACGAGTCTTCGTCCGAATCTGATGCAACAGTCGACTCTTCCAGCACTTCCGAGCCTGACGAACCAGCACCACCCTCTGCCAGTGATCGCATGCGGGCACAAGTTGAAGAGCAAGCGCGTGCAGCTGCTGAAAGACAGGCCGAGAAGCAGGTGGCGGCCGAGCGACGTCGTGAAACAGAGGAAACACAAAAACGCGAAACCGAACTTCGCGAGCAGCAGCGTGCGCTTGAAGAAGCTCAACGCCGCGCAGCGATTGAAGCTCAGCAAGCGGCCAGTGGCAGTGATCGTGCGAACGCCGGTGCTGGGCGCGGTGATAAAAAGAGTCGCAAAGGTAAAGGTGGTGCCAGCGGTGGCGATACCCGTTACGGCCGTAACCAGTTGCACGTTGCCAAGGGCAAATCGGGCCGACGAAAGGGTAAGCCAAAGCGTGCATTACCAGCAAATTTTGAAGCCAAGCATGCTTTTGAAAGACCAACCGAGCCGGTTGTACGCGATGTTGAGGTACCAGAAACCATCAGTGTTGCCGAGTTGGGTAACCGTATGTCGGTTAAAGCGAATGAGGTCATCAAGTCAATGATGGGGATGGGCGTTATGGCCACCATCAACCAGATACTTGATCAGGACACCGCTATTTTAGTTGTTGAGGAAATGGGACACAAAGCCTCGCCGATGAGTGCGGACGATATCGAAGCTGCATTGGCAGAGCGTATTGCTGGTATTGCTGCAGGTGAAGCTGAGGCCCGCCCACCAGTTGTTACTGTTATGGGGCACGTTGACCACGGTAAAACATCGTTGCTCGACTACATTCGAACGTCGCGTGTAGCCTCTGGCGAAGCAGGTGGCATAACGCAGCATATAGGTGCTTATCAAACCGAAACCGACAACGGTGTTATTACGTTTCTCGATACCCCGGGCCATGCGGCGTTTACGCAGATGCGTCAACGTGGTGCAGCAGCGACCGATATCGTAGTTCTGGTTGTGGCTGCCGATGATGGTGTCATGCCTCAAACCATTGAGGCTGTGAAACATGCTAAGGCGTCGGGCGTACCATTGGTTGTAGCGGTAAACAAGATGGATAAGGAAGGCGTTGATCCTGAACGCGTGCGCAACGAGTTGTCACAGCACGAAGTCATCTCGGAAGAATGGGGTGGAGATACCCAGTTTGTTCCTGTTTCAGCGATAACCGGCGATGGCATAGACAAGCTACTTGATGCGATCACGCTGCAATCAGAAGTGCTGGAACTCAGCGCTGTGCACGAAGGTAACGCAAGTGGCATAGTGATCGAGGCATCGCTTGATAAGGGGCGCGGACCAGTTGCAACGGTGTTGGTTCAGCAAGGCGTATTAAAACGCGGCGACATCATTATTTGTGGTGCGGTAACGGGCCGTGTTCGCGCCATGTTCGATGAAGATGGTGATGCCGTGGAAGAGGCGGGTCCCTCATCCCCGGTACAGGTGTTGGGTTTGTCATCGACGCCGAATGCTGGCGACGAAATGCTGGTTGCAGCAGACGACAAGATTGCGCGTGAACTCGCCACGTTGCGGGAAGACAAGAGTCGTGATGCGCGTTTGGCTGGTAGAAAAATGACTAAGCTTGAAGATGTATTCACCCAATACAACAGCGACGTACCAAGCTTGAATCTGTTAGTAAAGGCCGATGTAAAAGGTAGTTTTGAAGCTATCCGAAGCTCCCTGGAGGCGCTGTCGACAGAAGAAGTCAATATCGTTATCGTTGGTGGTGGGGTCGGCGGGATTACAGAATCTGATGTCAATCTGGCTGCAGCATCGAATGCCATACTGGTCGGGTTTAATGTACGTGCCGATAGCGCTGCGCGCAGATTGGTGCAGGAACATAACATTGATCTTCGCTATTACAGTGTTATTTACGAGCTCATTGATTTAGCTAAATCAATCGCTGGTGGTCTGTTGGAGCCAGAAGTCAAAGAGCGCATTATTGGTAATGCTGAAGTTAAAGAGGTGTTTACTTCACCAAAATTTGGCCAGATTGCCGGTTGCATGGTTGTCGACGGTGTTGTTCGTAAAGACGAACCAATTCGCGTATTACGCGATAGCGTAGTGATATACGAAGGCGAACTTGAGTCTTTGCGTCGATTCAAAGACGAAGTTAAAGATGTGCATATGGGGACAGAGTGCGGTATTGGTGTGAAAAACTACACCGATGTTCAGCCTGGCGATATTGTCGAAGTATTTGAGCGCACAGAGGTTGCTCGGACACTGTAATGCCAAAGGATTTTCCGCGCAGTCATCGCGTTGCAGATTTTATTCAACGCGAGCTCTCAGAGCTCATCCGTACCGAGATCAAAGACCCGCGCGTCTCCTCCATGGTGACAGTGTCATCGGTCGAAGTTTCGCCAGACCTTGGCACTGCTAAAGTACATTACACCATCATGAACGCAGAGCCAGGTGAGCGGGAGGCAACCGATAAAGCCTTGAAAAATGCATCCGGCTTTTTGCGGCGAAAGTTAGCGCCGAGAATAAACACGCGCTCAGTTCCACAACTGCGATTCTATTACGATGATTCAATAGAGCGTGGAGCACATATGTCAGCACTTATAGCAGATGCTGTGGCTACCAATACAACTGACGATGAAAGAGTATCTACCAGTACTTCTGAGAGCCAATCGAGCGCCATAGGCACAGATAATGAACCGGCCAACGAATCGGCAATCAAATCGTCAAAAGATGAAGGGCTGAATGGCCCGGCGTAAGCGCGGTCGGGATCTGCACGGCATTCTCCTGTTTGATAAACCTGCTGGTTCCAGCTCTAATCAGGTATTGCAGCGCGTGCGTCGATTATTCGATGCGAATAAAGCC
>CAYTJF010000020.1:0-38867 GCA_964437945.1 uncultured Granulosicoccaceae bacterium | reverse complement strand
TCAGTATTCCTCTTTTCTCAAGGAACCAGAATGCAGGGTTTAACCAAACGGCAGCAGGAAATTCTAAGAATGATCCAGTCGCACATTGCGTCCACCGGATTTCCACCCACGCGCACTGATATTTGCGAGTACTTTGGCTTCCGCTCACCTACTGCCGCTGAAGATCACCTGCGCGCACTGGAAAAAAAGGGCGTCATCGAGCTTATTTCAGGCACATCTCGTGGCATTCGCGTCATTGAAGACATTCAGGAAGATGGCCTGCCATTGGTCGGCAGTGTGGCTGCTGGTGAACCCATCATGTCCAGCGATCACATTGAAGACTATGTACAAGTCACACCCGACCTCTTCTACCCGCATGCCGATTATCTGTTACGCGTTAAAGGCATGAGCATGTGCGATGTTGGCATTCTCGATGGCGACTTACTTGCAGTACACGCCACAAATCAGGCCAGCACTAATCAAATTGTGGTTGCGCGCGTCGATGATGAAGTCACCGTCAAACGGTTCCGGCAGCGCGGCAATATTGTCACCTTGCTACCTGAGAACGAAGAGTTCGAGCCTATCCGGGTCGATCTTCGCGAACAGGATTTATCAATTGAAGGCGTGTACGTGGGTATATTGCGCCGCGAGCACTGATCACGCATGTGATTCCAAACTCAAATCAACCAACCTCGAACCTACTGGAAGAATTGCTTAAAACGCAACCTGCCCTGTGGCGAGGTCGTGATCAGCACAACAACTATACCTCGGTACCTACCGGCTACGCACAGTTAGACAAAGTACTGCCTTCGGGCGGCTGGGGAGTGGGTTGTCTCACCGAACTGTTACTCGAACAACACGGCATCGGCGAAATCAGTTTGTTACTGCCCGGCCTGCAACAAGTAACCTCTGACGACAACGGTAGTGATGGCGGCCAATGGGCCGCATTCGTCAACCCACCCTACTTGCCATACGCACCGGCACTGGCAAACGCCAGGATTAATCTGGAACGCTTACTGATCATCAACACCGATAACGACAACGATACCCTCTGGGCAACCGAACAATTACTGCGCACAGGTCTCTTTACGTCGGTTGTCAGCTGGGTAAACCGCACAACAGCGCAAAAACAGCGACGCCTGCAACTCGCGGCTGAACTTGGTAAAACCTGGGCAACTGTTTACCGACCGGCAAGTGCACAAGATCAACATTCACCAGCCGCTCTGCGCATCGTTGTGAGCACCGTAGCTTGTCACACTCAAAGCAATAGCGTTCATTCAACAGCACACTACACGCACAACTCTGCCTCGCATCACATGAATCTGGAAATCATCAAGTCGCGTGGCGGCAAACAGCACAGTATTAAGATTAACCCGAATCAGTTCGATCATTCGCAAGGAGTCGAGTGGCCTGCCATGCCTCAAGACATCAACTCAATTCCAACCCCCCAGCTCCACAGAAATACCAATAAGGTCAATAAGACCAACAAAATCAATAAGGTCAATGCTGTTATCCAAAAATTTTAATCATGCTTTGGGCTTGTCTGTACTTTCCTCAACTGCCGATTGACCGGCAGCACTCAACACACAATAGCGATACCCCAACAGCTGTTATTCATCAACATGGTTCAGCGAAACAGATCATGGCATGCAACGACACCGCAACCCAACTGGGTATTTATTGCGGTATGGCACTAAACAGCGCTTACGCCATTGCGCCGAATTTACAGGTCAACGAGTACGTAGAAGATGAACAGCGAACGCACTTGCGACAGCTCGCCTTGTGGGCTTTGCGTTACTCATCATGGGTCACACCACGAATGCCTGCATCAATTCTTTTAGAAATAAAGGCAAGTTTTAAGCTCTTTGGCGGACTGGATGCGTTACTGGATTTACTGCACAGCGAAGCACAAGATCAAGGCTTGCGTGTCGTCACAGGTGTTGCGCCAACGTCAACCGCGGCGGCATTATTCGCATACGCTGGCATTGAAGAACCAGCACGTTCTATAACTGCCATGCATCGCCTGCTGGGCGAAATACCCATTGAGTATCTTAGCTTTGATGAATTTACTCAGCGAGGCTTACGACAATCAGGCATCCGTGTTCTCCAGCAGTTAATCAATATACCGCCCGCAGCGCTGACTCGGCGTTTTGGTCATCAATGTACCGATATGGTATATAAAATTGAGGGTAAGCTACCCGATCCTTGCCCTGCATTTGTTGCACCGGACACTTTCTCGCAGGCATTCGACTTAAGCCAGGAAGCACCAGATACAAACGCGCTAAGCTTTCCTCTTAATCGCTTGTTAAATGCACTTGGCGGCTATCTAAAATCGGGAGATCATGGCGTCAAGTCACTCGACATTATTTTGTATCACCATCGCCACCGACCAACGAGTGTGGCTTTGCGCTTCCTCAGTGCAACAGCCGATCACACCCACTTGCTTAAAGTCGCCAAAGAACGCCTGGCAAACACCACACTTCCAGAACCAGTAACACGTGTAAAAATCACAGCAACCGAGTTAGCTGACATCGAACGCGATGGCAAAGATCTGTTTCAGAAAAGCCAGGCACAGCCGACCAGCATTCAACATGTGCTTGATAATTTGATGGCCAGGCTCGGCAAAGACGCACTATATATCGCTCTGCCAGATGATGATCATCGCCCCGAGAAAGCCTGGCTTGCCGCCATGCTCGAAACCAGACAACCACCCAGTAAGTGGCCAGCGCGACCGCTTTGGCTGTTACCCGAACCTCGCCGGGCAACTGAGGTTTTGCAACTAGCAACGCACCCGGAACGCATTGAGAATGGCTGGTGGGGAAAAGACGATGTGCGCCGTGACTACTGCATAGCGCACAACCAAAAAGGTAGCTACTACTGGGTATTCAGGTCGAGACTGGAACCCGAATCACTGTTCATTCATGGCATTTTTGCGTAGCAGCACACAAAATTTATCCTTGTGGGCTCTCAAAAAACAAAATTAGAATCCAGGCCCCCCAACAACAGTTTATCTACTTGTTTTAATTGATTTTTAAGGGAAATCAACAAACCACAATCTCAACTACCAATTTTTGTAACTTCGCTCTTTAAATAAATCAATAGACAAGCCATATCGCCGCTAACCAATTCAGGAGACAAGACGTTTTGCGAACAGAAAAGACGTCGTTCGAATAGATTCCAACTTCTGCCTGCATAATAAAAAGTTGCCCCATCACCATGACTGAGGAACTCAAGAAAGACAACACCAAAACCGTCATCACGATCGGTTTTCTCGCCGTATTCACTTCAATGGGTTTAGCACTGGTGTTGTCGATGGCAACACTACGATCTGCAAACGAAGAAATGTCGAACTTGATCGAAGGTAATGCCGAAAAAACCAGTCTTGCTTTCACAATGCGTGATGTCATTCATTCACGTTCCGCAACCATGAAAACATTAGTGAAAACAACTGAACAAAACGAACGCAAAAAAATATTCGATGCGCTCGACAGTAAAACAATATCTTATCTTTCCAGTCGTAAAAAACTTGAAGCGCTTGGTGCTAATGAACGCGAAGCGGAACTCCTTGACAAGTTAACCTATGCGGAAAAGCGTGTCGGCAAAGGGTATAGCAAGGTTGAAAACAATATTTTCGGCATGAACTACGGCCCAAGCAAATTGAAATCGATAATCGGCGATGTTCAGCTGAAAGAACTCGTGCTACTTTATCAGTTGAACAATCTTGTGCAGTTAGAGAAGGCACTAGCTGAAGAAACCCTGACAACTAGCCATTCGCGCTTCAAAAAAACACAAAATCTGTTTTTGGCTTTATGTTTAGCAGCCTTTGTTATATCGATGCTAATTGCTGGTTTTGTTATAGAACGTGTTTCTCGAGCAAACAAACGAATTGCTCACCTGGCAAACCATGATGATCTAACCGGATTAAACAATCGACGTTCATTTGAACAACAGCTTGAACACACGGTTGCGATTGCCCCACGTTCTCAGGATGTGTATGGCCTGATGTTTGTCGATCTGGATCGATTCAAAATTGTCAACGACACCTGTGGCCACCATGCAGGTGATCAGCTGCTTATCGAATTTACCTCTTTGGTAAAGACACGATTGCGCCAAGGAGACATGTTCGCCAGAATTGGTGGTGATGAATTTGCCATCATTGCAAGAGCTGATACGTTCGAAAACATTGTAACGATGGCTGAAGAGTTACGCGTGCTTGTTAGCAAATTCACGTTCCAATACGCGAAGCAAACATTCAACATTAGTTTGAGTATCGGCGTCATACCTGTCAACGGCGCTATCACTGACATCGAAACGGTACTCAGTGATGTAGATTCTGCTTGTTACATAGCCAAGCAAATGGGTCGTAATCGTGTGCACGTGACTCAGGAAAACGACGAGCAAATCGTAAGGTACCGCAATGATATTGCCAGTATGCAGAACATACGAGCAGCACTTGCTGAAGAGCGGTTAGTGCTGTTCTACCAACCCGTCTATGAAATAGTGCCTAACGGCATAGAGATGGCTCACTGCGAAATTCTATTGCGAATTAAAAGTGAATCTGGCGAACTCATCTCGCCAGTTCAATTTATTCCTATCGCTGAGAAATACAGCATGATGACAGACGTTGATCGCTGGGTAGTTTCACATGTGCTTGATTGGGTAGTCGCCCATCAGCACGACTATGAAACACCCAAACTGTTGATCAATCTGTCCGGCATGTCGTTCATCAACGATGAATTTCTAGAGTTCATAGTTGATCAGCTACAAACTCGCGATGTCAACCCGGAACGGCTTGCGTTCGAAATTACTGAGACCGCTGCGGTTGATAATATGGATAAAGCTAATGTGTTCATCGATCGTGTGCGCGACATAGGCTGCCATTTCGCTCTGGATGATTTTGGCTCAGGCTTTTCCACTTTTTACTATTTGAAAAAACTACCAATCGACTATTTAAAAATTGATGGATCGCTTGTGAAAAATCTGGCGACCGATAAAATTGACCGGGAAATGGTCAGAGCGATTAACGATATCGGCCATACCGTTGGCGCAAAAACGATTGCTGAATTTGTCGAAAATGATGACGTTCTGGCCCAACTGAGAAATATGGGAGTTGACTATGCTCAGGGCTACGGCCTGTCGGAGCCTAAGGCGCTATCAGAGCTGAGTGCACACCTGTCACCAATCCACCAGTCTGAAAATCTCAAAAAGGCCTCCTAGTAGCAAGATGGTAAGTGCAGCCAGACAACGCCTTCAGCAGTTAACGCGTTGATGAAAATGTTGGCCTACTAAACCACTCAAGCAACATAGCCATTTCAGCTTCTCTTTGCGTTCGTGTGAATCGCAAAACCCTGCTCCAGTTCCGCCACAGTTGGTTCGCGGACATCAACAATCGCTATATTGAAATGTAGAATCTGTCCAGCTAACGGGTGGTTTGAATCAACAACCACCGTATCGTCGTTTATTTCAGTAACGGTCATCAGCTCTGTTTCGCCATTTTCTGTATTCGACGCTTTCACTCGCATTCCAAGCGTTAAGGCAATACCCTCAAACCGCTCTCTCGGCAATGTTTGTAAGAGTTCTTCTTTTGCGTAGCCATATGCATCCTCCGGGTACAGCACCACATCGATAGCATCACCCTTACGCTTACCTGTAAGTTCCCGCTCCAAACCAATCAATAATGCGTTGGTGTTGTGCATGTAAACAAGCGGAAGTTGACCTTGCGAGGAGTCGAGCAATTCTCCATCACCGTTTTCAAGTATATAGCTCATCGACACAACTGCATTTTCGTCGATTATCATATCTTCGGTGTTGGTCGCATTATTATCACCTGCCGTATCAGCCACTGACTGTGTGTCCTTTAAGATTCTTGTTTGCCCATATTTTGCTCACGACGCTTCACCAGACCGGCAATGAATTGACGCAATACCTGATCACCGCATGGGCGATAATTTCTGGCATCGGGCCTTCTGAAAAGTGCACTGGCTTCGGAGGCGCTCATTGCACTACCACCTGCTTGAAGAATGGCGTACACATCGTCAGAACGCAATGACAATGCAATGCGTAACTGCTTTAACACAACGTTGTTATCCATGCGCTCCGGTTCATTCCCAGTACCAGCATCTTTTGCTTTGCTAACTTGTGCTTTGCTCACTTGCTTAGCTGTTTTCGAATCTTCGCTTTGCCCACTTCTTGAACGATCAGGCCATGGACTCGGTGCATCATTTTCGCGTGGACCTCGGTAGTCAATTATAAGTCCGTCCAAAAAACAGGTTATGACATCCGAACTGCACGGGCTAAACTCAGAGTTCGTTTCTTTCGCTCGAAATCGCGCTGCTTGGCCCGTAGTAGTGGTTCCACCACCCAGTTTAATAAGACGCGATGTCTGGGAGTCATCGCAGCGCAATGCATAGCGTAGTCTGCGTAATAAATCGTTGTTATTCAATGAATAATTACCGTTGTAACCAGTTGTAATTGTGTTTTAAACTACATGTTGTGCTCGACTGTTTTTCTGCTCTTTAAGAGCGGGTAACTCACTCGACGATACATCGGATCACACTGCCTGGATTGATTTTTGTCGAGGCCGTCTAGAACTTACGTTAATTCGTGTGAATTACCTCACAATTGTAATCGTTCCGATCTCGTCTGGTGGTGTGATTTTGTATTATGTTACCGATTCGCAGCACATCAATTTGGGCTGGATAGCGGTCAGATAGCTCTTGGAGCGCAAACAAGTCTATTACAGACACTGAACTGGGAAGTCACGAAGATACACCTAATGGAAGCTCTGTTAACGAATAGTTCGGATAGTTTAATCGTACTTGCGCTAGCGATACTGGCAGGCATTCTGTTTGGCTATGTAATCGGATCACGACATTCGCGTAATCAAAAGCGCGACTTAAAACGCGAACTGAATAAACAAAGTCTCGACATGCTGGACGTGAAATCAAAACACGCCAGTCTATCCAAATTAGTTGGGCAGGCCGAGCGCAAAGACCGCCTGCTTAAACTTGCGCTAACGCAACTAACTAAAGCTAACACTCGGGTTAATTCCTTACAGCGCAAACTCGATAACGCTGAAAAACAGCACTACATCAAATTATTGCGGCTTCGTCTGGTAGCAACCCAGTCAGTCATTAAAGCGCGCCGAGCCCGTAAAATTGCCGCAGTAGCAATTAGTCATGCAAAACGACTGGAAACAACTGTACCGCCTACCCAAACGATCAATGCCCCGCCTCCCAAGTCCTATGGGCAGGCAGCTGCAGTACCAGTAAAGGTAGTCGATCAGCATTCTCCTGATGTTGTGCAAGATGCAATCGTACGCGTGTCAAATCGAGACTCTTCTCGTTTTGCCAGGCTGCGATCAAGCAATGAGGGGCATCGCTTTAACTCCGCAAACCTGCAAGCGATAGATGGTATAAACCCATCTGTTGAAAAGAAGCTGAACAAGGCAGGTATCCACCGAATTGAACAACTGGCCAATATGAGCGACTCTGACTTGGCCGCGCTGCGCAGGGTTGTTGGGAATTCTGGTGATGAATCGACCGAAGAGAACTATACTGCTGCTTGGAAAGGTGGTGCAAAACGCTTACTGACCCAATCCTGAGCCCTGTATGCGCCCAGTAGTTAGCTTAACGAATGCTTGACTGCCGTTTCTGACGGTTTTTGCCTTAGGCAACACTCTGCGTTTTTGCAAACCGGTTCAACCTGTTATCATCTTCGGTATGCAAAACGCCGCATTACCCACAGAACCGCACGAACGGCTAACTCTAAGCGTCTGGCCATGGGTGATCGGGGCTATTGCGCTGATTTTGTTGTTAATCTCTGTTCGTTCAAATTTGCAACAAATCCCACGCTCGTTGAGTCGCCAGGCGAACATTGCCACACAGTCAGCTGGCGCTTCAGATATTGATATTGTCGTCGATGGGCGCGATTTAGCCATGGCAGGGAACCTCAACACAGGCATTGATCGCGACAAACTGGTCAGTTCGATCCAGGGTATTGATGGTGTACGCATCGTGGTCGACGACATGCAGGAATTCGATCCGCAACAACAGGATAAAATTGATCGCCTCGGTTTCAAAGAGGGTTTGGACAGTATCAACTTCTCCGCAGTTGCGTTTGAGCGAGGCAGTGCCTCGCTAACAGTCAACAGTCAGGCAGCACTATTCCAGCTTGTGGAAGTGTTACACGCCTACCCTCAGTTTCGTATTCGAGTATCAGGACACACAGACAATACAGGACGTGCGGAGGTTAATTTGCGTATTAGCCGCGAACGAGCAAGCTCAGTGGCGAATTTTCTAGTGGACAATAACATCGAAGCTAATCGAATCATTTCGCAAGGCTACGGTGCAACTCGACCGATCGCAGACAACAGCACAGAAGCAGGACGAACTGCAAATCGACGGATAGAAGTGAGCTATGTCAACTGATCACAAACAGCTCGGGAGAATGGCGTGATCTATCTTTTATCTCAGATAGGGATTAGCCTGGTGCTTGCCGCCATCGTGGGAGGCGCCATCGGTTGGTTGGTGCATCGGGCGAGAGCCGTAAGACATATTCATGAATTACAGGATATTGTTGATCGCCAACAACTGTTGGTTAGTGAAGCACAAACTGAAGTAAACATTCTGACCGCCGATTTTGATGATCTCAAACAGATCAGCGAGTCTGAAATCGCTACGCTGAAGAAAGATAATAAGCAAATTCCGGTACTGAACCAAAACCTTGAGAAAAGTCAGCTGCTGGTGCGACAACTCATGGAGAAGCACAAAACTGAACTTGATGAAACCGTGGAAGAGAACGAAAAGTTATTGGTCAAATCAAGGCAAGTTGATGATCGAGAGAGAGAAATATCCAGGCTGCAAGCTGAACTGGACATAGAACGTCGTAAACTAGCACGATCAGACGCCAACAACATGGGCGTTACTACCGCCAGTACGCCCACTCCCGCCGAGCAACAAAGCTCTGGCGACAGTAGCTCTGACAACAGTATAAGTGATACTTCCACAACGCCGCTTCATAACAACGACAGCAGTGTCACCTCGGGCAATTCGACCTCTGGGACCAATCAGCACTCAATCAAACTCTCCGATGATGTATCGCACACTGCGATAAACACACCGACTCCAGACAATGTGCCCCCGGCCAGACTGCCCCTGAGCGGAAACAACGTGAGCGGAAACAACGTGAGTGAAAACATCATCAACACGAGCGATGACACATCGGTCGATGAGACCTATGACAGCAATGACGATACGCTGCCTAACACAGAGCAAACGCAAACAGAATTAGCCGAGTTGCGTGATCAGCTTGCCGAAGATGCTCCAACGGGCAACAACTATGGTGAAAATAGCGGTAGCTTCGATCGAGAAAGTAACAACAATTTTGTGGACGTCAATTCAGACCTGACCGGACCGCACGCATTGGCTGAGACCGAAGTTGACGAGTCTCACCTGGAGCAAATGTTCGATACGGTCGAACAACACGATGATCTGAAGCAAATTTTCGGCATTGGACCGGTAACCGAAAAAACACTCAACAAACTGGGCATTACCGCCTACTCACAGCTAGCTGAACTCAAACAACACGATATTGAGAAAATCGCGAATGCGCTGCAAATCTTTCCCGGCCGAATTGAACGCGACAATTGGGTTGGTGGCGCGCGAGCACAACTCGAAGAGGTTCTCGAAGACCTCTAGTTCGCAACAGACTCAAGGCTTGTGCTACTAACCATCGTGCGACTTAAGCGACAAACTATTGTCACCCTCCAATTGTTAATAAGTTTGTTGGTAGGTCTGCTTTGGGCCACCACAAATTACGCAAAAACCCCTGGCGATCTTTCTGCTTTTTCAAGCTGCACAATAGGCAAGGATGAAGGCTTCAACGATGCTGAGTGCGCTACATTGGTCGTGCCACTTGATTATGAATCACCCAACGGTGAAACCATTGAGCTAAAAGTCGCCAAACTCGAATCAAAAAGTAAAAACCCATCAACCGATGCATTCACCTTGCTGGCAGGTGGGCCAGGACAATCCGCACTCGAATCCTATCCGTCCGTTGCGCATGCATTCCGACACATAAGAGCCGATCGCGACATTATTCTGATTGATCAGCGAGGCACCGGATCATCACACAAGCTCGAATGCCCACACGATGAGAGCGAAAACGATACATCGTTGTTATTCGACAAAGCCGAAACCGAGGCCGCGTCTATTGCCTGTCGCGATCTGCTTGATGTCGACCCTGGCTTTTTTTCAACAAGCATAGCTGTCAAAGATCTTGAACTGTTACGAGAGAAGCTGGCAATACCGCAGTGGAATATTTATGGCGTATCGTACGGTACGCGCGTTGGCTTGCATTACCTTCGGCGATACCCAAATAGCGTTCGCACCATCACCCTCGATGCGGTCGTTCCACCTGATATTATTCTGGGTCCTGAAAGTGCACTCTCGGCACAACGCTCGCTCATTCGATTGTTGGATCGTTGTGAAAAAAATGAAGGATGTAGTAACGCATTTCCTGATCTGCGCTCGGGAACGTTCGACTTATTAGAGCGCCTGAAAACTGAGCCTATCGACATTCAGTACGAAGATATCGGAACCGGGCAACTACGCAATATTACATTCACTGACAGACACCTGGCCATTACTCTGCGACTGATGTCATACAGTGCTTATGGCCATGCCATTCTACCTTCCATGTTATACGACGCCATTGACAAAAATAATTTTGCGTCGCTGGCGCGCCAGGCACAACTGCAAATATCCAGTCTCGATTCAGCCTTGGCAGGCGGCATGTACAACGCCGTGATTTGCACAGAGGATACTCCTTTTGTCGACAAAGACATGGACAGAGCTTTACTGGACAACACCTATATTGGCTCCGAATTACTCGATGCCATGCATAGCAGCTGCAGTGGATTCAAACCCGGTGTACTTGATAAAGATTTTAAATCTCCAGTGATTTCCGATATACCAGCACTAATCCTGTCTGGAAGCGATGACCCCATCACACCGCCCGACTACGGTGAGCTCGTTGCCAAACACTTGAGTAACGGGATTCATATCGTCAATGAGAACCAGGGCCACATGCAAGCAGCCCTGGGATGTATGCCAAAGCTGATGGCTGAGTTCATTAACACCGCATCGGCAACCGACTTACCTTTGGCTTGTCTGGAACGCCTGCGACCACCGGCGTTTTTTATCGATGCGAATGGCCCGCTGCCATGATCAATGCGCACAACCTGAAAAAGTCCTTTGCAAAACCCGGAGCAACAAAAAAAGATAAGTCTGTGGTTGCGGTAAGCAACGTTAGTTTCACAGCCGCCGATGGTCAGGTAACCGGTTTACTCGGCCCGAACGGTGCGGGCAAGTCCACAACGCTCAGAATGCTGGCAACACTCATAAAACCTGATGAAGGCTTTGCACAAATCGATGGTTTCGATGTCACCAACGATGTGTTAGCTGTACGTAACCAGCTGGGCTTTATGCCGCATAACGCCGGAATCTATCCCAGATTAACGGCACGCGAAAACATTCGCTACTACGCTCGTCTGTGTGGATTAAGCCGACACGATGCAAAAACACGGGTTGATGAATTAATAGAGCAGCTAGACATGCACGGATTTGCTGAACGTCGTTCTGCCGGCTTTTCACAAGGTCAGCGCACAAAGGTTGCGCTGGCTCGGGCATTAGTGCATCGCCCTCAGACTTTAATGCTCGACGAACCAACCAACGGGTTGGATGTGATGGCAACAAGAGGCCTTAGACAAATTATCCGAAACCTTGCAAATGATGGTCATTGCGTTTTGTTCTCGAGCCACATAATGCAGGAAGTCTCGGCACTGTGTGATCATATTGCGATTATTTCAGATGGTCGAATAGCGATAGCAGATAGCCTTGCAGGCATAAAAGCGCAAACCGGAGAAAACGATCTGGAAGATGCCTTTGTGCATGCCATTGGAGAGAAGCCATGAGATTCCTTGTGGTTATGCTCAAGGAAATACTGGACAACCTGCGCGACAGACAAACCGTTTTCTACGCACTACTGTTCGGCCCCATACTGATGCCCGTGATTCTCGGTGGTTCTATCATTGTCAGCTTGAAACAACTGTCCATAGATTTTGATCAGGTTACACCGCTTGCGGTTGTCAATGCCGATAGCGCTCCTAATCTGATGGAGTTTTTATACAGTAATAACATTGATGTCGAAGCAGGCCCAGAAAACCCGGAAAAAGCCGTACGAGCTGGAGACATACCGGTGGTTTTGAAAGTCATGCCCACATTCAACGATGCGATGCGAGCCGGGCAACCTGCCCCATTGACCGTGTTCGTCAATGATGGTGATAAAGAATCGGGGAAACAGGCGCGAAAAGTCATCGCTTTACTACAAGCATACGAACGCACCATCAATGCTCTGCGATTACAGCACCGAGGTATTGACCCGAATGTGTTTAATAGCCTTGATATAAGCCGCGAAGACGTCTCGCTTGATGGTGCAGGCGGGCAATTGCTGGCCTCCCTATTACCCTTTTTATTGATCATTTCCATGGTAATGGGTGGCTTTTATCTCGCCATTGATACAACCGCAGGAGAACGTGAACGCCAGTCACTTGAACCCTTGCTAGGCCTGCCACTGAAACGTCGGGAACTGGTGCTGGGAAAATTTGGCGCGACAGTATGTTTTGTTGCAATATCCGCCGTATTGACATCACTCAGCATATTCGTGCTCTTCCAATTCTTCCCAACTGAGCTTATTGGTGGTGGACTGCATTTTGATGCCTGGACAATTGCCAGGGCTTTGCTGGTCGCCTCCCCGTTAATTGTGTTCATCTCAGCTGTGCTGATTGCTGTATCAGCCTTCACGCGCAGCTCCAAAGAAGCTCAGACTTATCTCGGTGTTCTGATGATCATACCCATGGCCCCGTTTTTTATTCTGCAGTTCGTCAATATACGCAACGAATTACACAGTATGCCAATTCCAATGATGAGTCAGTATCAATTACTTGAACGTATTGTTCTTGGCGATACAACACCAGGCTCATACGTGATTTTATCGGTGGCAGGTACCCTGATTTGCGCAGCGTTATTGTTGTTCCTGGCTATCCGCTTGTACTCTCGAGATCGCATACTCATGTAAAACGGTTTCGACTAACTTAGCTTATTGACGACTAGCTCATTAACGACAAGGCCAGCCCCAGCAAAGCTGCAGCAGCAAGTATTCTAAAAATTGACCAGTGCAAGACAAACGCTGCAATTGCGCACCCAATGGTAAGTAACGCTACACGCCAATCCAGAGATGACAGTGTCGGCGTCCAGAGAGTCAGTAGCCCTTTTTTAATCTGCGCAACATCAGTGAAACATACATGCAGCGCAAACCACACTGATAAATTCAATATTACGCCAACGATGGCCGCGGTTATGGCAGACATTGCGCCTTTGAGCCTGGGTTGATCACCAAGCCACTCTATATAGGGCGCACCAGCAAAGATCCACAGAAAACACGGCACAAAAGTCACCCACAGCGTTACCGATGCGGCAGCTACAGCCAAACCAAAGCCCCCAGCTTTAAAACCTGCAAGAAAACCAACATACTCAGTAACAAGAATAAGCGGTCCAGGGGTAGTTTCAGCCAAGCCCAGACCATCCATCATTTCTCCAGCACTAAGCCATCCAAACTGGGTAACTACGTCCTGAGCCAGATACGCAAGCACGGCATAGGCACCACCAAAAGTAACCACCGCAAGCTTTGAAAAAAAAGTGCCGACCTGGATGAGCAAAGCGTCAGCACCAATGAGCCATAACACCAGTAACGGTATCCACCAAATGCACAGCCAGACAAAAACAGTACGTGTTGTTGACGCAAACTGCTGTTTACCCGGAATGGCAACCTCATGTATGGCCCCATCAGTGCGAGACATCCAATAGCCATAAATTGCAGCACAGATAACAATGATTGGAAAAGCCACATTGAGAAAAAAGATTCCAACGAACGCGAGCAATGCAATCAACCACTGGGCTATCCCATTGAGCGCTTTCTTCGCTACTCTTATCAAGGCTTCTATAACAACAATGACCACCGCAGCTTTGACACCGAGAAACAAGCCGTCAATTATGGGGACTTCACCGTAGTAAGCATAAGCGGTACCCAAGCCTATAATGAGCAATGCGCCCGGAACAACGAACAGCAACCCAGCAACCAGACCACCAACCAGACCGTGTAAACGCCAACCGGCATACGTGGCCAGCTGCATCGCCTCAGGCCCTGGTAATAACATGCAAAAGCTTAATGCACTGAGAAACTGCTTTTCTGAAAGCCAGTTTTTCTGATCTACCACAAGTTTGTGCATCAACGCGATTTGGGCAGCTGGACCGCCGAAAGACAAACAACCTATCTTTGCCCAGATGGCTACCGCCTCTGGAAATGATGGAGAAGCGGCAGTATTTTCTTGCGTAGACATCTACTCGCGAACCTTATACTGTGCCGCTAAGCTACTAAGCCACCATGCCGCTTAACTTTGCTCGGTGGCCAATCGTGGCGCTCTTTGCTTGCATCCCTTGCCCACCTGTACATGGCGTCGTAGAGCAACATACCAGCATCAAGCTGCTGCAAATCATCGCTGAACATACGCGACAAGCCTAATGATACTGAAAGCAAACCTGCACATTCCGGAGCAAGCTCTGGTCTTTCAGTATCGGCACCACGTACAATTGTGGCTAAGCGCTGTAAGGCATCGTTGCTGAGTCCAAATTCTTTTAACATGGTGTCAAAGCTGCATAAATCACCGCGGTGACTCCAGAACTCGCCTTCAATATCGAAGGGCGTTGCATTAAACTTTTCCGCAACCGCCAAAACTTGCGAAGCGGAGACAAACAAGAACTGCGCACGAGAGTCTACAAAGCGTCGTATCAACCATGGGCAAGCGATGCGATCAATCTTCGGTCGTAGCCGCGTTACCCACACACTTTGTCCCGCAGCGTTCCGCTCCGGAATTTGTTGGGCCAGAACCATAGGTTCATCAGCATCGCGCCAACCATATTGCCCACCTTCCAAAACCTCGGCCTGTACGCCATTAGCGCGTAATATTGCAGCAGCACCTTCGCTAATTTTCAAGCCCTTCTGGCAATACACGACCACTGACGTTTTCTGCAATTCAGGCGCAAGCGTTTCGATGGTGTTGAATGGGTGGCGTCGTGCTCCTGGAATGATGCGAGGATCGTCATTGAAATCTTCATCAATGCGCACATCGATAATGTCAGGGGCTGCAGGAGTACCGACAAGTCGAGCGAGTTGGTTTACGGAAATTTGAATAGGCGAAGCCACTTTGCATCCTCACGTTAATATAACAATAGCGTAGACATTACTCAGGATGCGATACTCTGGCTGCTGCCTCACGAGGCGTTCGCTGCCCCCTGCTATCGATTATTACCCATCTCGGACCAAACGGTCAATGTAATCGATCAATATATGACTTTGACTATACGAACCAATCAAGTGCAGTGGTGTCGTTTCCGGTGCGTTAGTTTTGACCGACAGGGAGTTACTGTTCACAAGTATTCACTATTCACACTACTGCCAATATTGGTCAATTGGTTTAATAATTGACACAGGCCTCAGTATGAGGTGAGAACTGGAACACACGGGAAACACAACGCTGTTAACCAACGTTGATAACGACACATACTGAACTTTTTTTCCCAACTTTTTCCGTAATTCACGCCACCGCATAGTAAAATTGACCGAGCGAGGCTAGGCCAGTTAGTATGCATAGCTCAGGTGCAAATTGGTACTTTGGTATACTTCAAGCGAAACAGCACCAAAACAGGCCCAAAATACCGCACAGTTACTAAGGCTTTATTGCATGTATCGCATGCTTCGCATGTAATGTGTTAAACGAATTAACAGGAATATGTAAGGCGTGTCCCTAGACAATCCGATGGTCCGTTTTGACAACGTGCAAAAAAGTTACGACGGTAAAACTCTGGTCGTTAAGAATCTTGACGTTGATATTGCTCAAGGTGAATTCCTGACTATGCTAGGCCCGTCGGGTTCTGGCAAAACCACCAGCTTAATGATGCTTGCAGGTTTTGAACCAGCTACCCATGGCGAGATTTACTTAAACGGTAAACCCATTAACAACGTCCCACCTAACAAACGCGGTATTGGCATGGTCTTCCAAAACTATGCATTGTTTCCACACATGACGGTAGCTGAAAACCTGGCATTCCCATTGAAAGTGCGCAACATGGATGCAGCTGAAATCGATAAAAAGGTCACGCGTATTCTCGAACTGGTAGAGCTACCAGAGTTTGGACAACGGCGCCCCGCCCAACTCTCTGGCGGTCAACAACAACGAGTTGCGGTTGCTCGCGCGTTGGTGTTCGAACCCGAACTTGTGTTGATGGACGAACCATTAGGCGCATTGGACAAACAACTGCGTGAACAAATGCAGTATGAAATTAAACACATACATGAAAACCTTGGCGTAACCGTTGTGTACGTTACACACGATCAATCCGAAGCACTCACCATGTCTGATCGTATTGCTGTGTTTGAAGACGGTGTTATCCAACAACTCTCATCACCCAACGATCTTTACGAGAAGCCCGACAATTCTTTTGTAGCGCAGTTCATTGGTGAGAACAATCGGATAAATGGCGAAATAATTGGCGTCGATGGAGATGTTTGCACAGTGAAGCTCGACAATGGCGAAACCGTCGCTGCACAAAAAGTGGTAACAGGTGATATTGGCACACGAACAACATTATCAATCCGCCCAGAGCGAATTGAACTTGAACCACCAACTGGTTCAGTCCCAGTGAGCATACCTGGAAAAATAGAAGAACTGATCTACCTCGGCGATCATATTCGAGTGCGAATGTCAGTTGCCGGTACCAGTGAATTCATTGTGAAAGTTCGCAATAGCGCTGGTAGAAAGAACCTAAATACCGGACAGCAAACAAATGTGGGTTGGAACCCCGAAGATTGTCGAGCGCTGGACGAAATTTCACTTTAATTGCTCAAAATGATTGAATACCGTTTACGTGCCGGTAGCGATGCTTTATGCAAAAGTACGTGATACAGATAACGTGTCGTTATTGGTACAACGACTAACAAAAACCCTATGGGAGTGATCTACATGAAAATTAAATTGCTATTGACATCAGCAGCAGTGAGCACAGCTATGCTTGCATCAGCTGCGAATGCCGATGAACTAACCATTATGTCTTGGGGTGGTGCATACACCGTAAGCCAAGTTGAGGCTTATCACAAGCCTTGGATGGCAGCCACTGGACACAAAATCAACTCTGTTGATTCAGACAATCCTGCAACTACAATTAAAGCTCAAGTAGAAGCTGGAAATGTATCAATCGATATCGCTGACGTTGAATACTCCGATGCCATTCGTTATTGCGATGAAGGTTTGCTTGAAGAGATCGATTCATCAGCTTTACCTGCTGCACCTGATGGTACAGCAGCACTGGACGACTTTATCGAAGGTTCGATAACTGACTGTGCAGTGGCTAATATTGTTTGGTCTACAGTTTATGCCTACGACACCACCAAGATTGAGGGTGACGAGAAGCCTACAACACTTGCAGATTTTTTCGACACTGAAAAATTCCCTGGCAAGCGTGGTATGCGTAAAGTTCCAAAAGCGAACATGGAAATGGCACTCATTGCAGATGGTGTTGCACCTGACGAAGTATATGCCACGTTGGAAACTGATGAAGGTGTAGAACGCGCTTTGGCTAAAATGGATTCAATCAAAGATGACGTTATCTGGTGGGAAGCTGGCGCACAGCCACCACAGCTGCTGGCTGACGGTGAAGTTGTAATGACTACTGCATACAATGGCCGTATCTTTGGCGCTGCAGTTGGCGAAGGTAAGCCATTCGAAATCGTTTGGGACGGTCAGATTCTTGACTTCGACTTGTTTGTTATTCCTAAAGGCTCCGCTAATAAAGATCTTGCTATGGAATTCATAAAATTTGCAACGGGTACCGAGGCACTTGCAGCACAAGCGTCATGGATTTCTTACGGTCCTGCACGAGCTTCCTCTGCAGCGCTGGTTGGAAAATACAAAGACGGTGAAACAGACATGGGTCCGCACATGCCTACAGCGCCTGATAACATGACTACTGCGCTGGTTAACAACTTTGAGTTCTGGGCAGATCGTACCGATGAGCTAACGGAACAGTTCAACTCATGGTTGCTTGCTAACTAAGTTAGATAGCTTTAGCTTGTGATAAAGCGGCAACTGCACCTGCATTGTGCGGGTGTAGTTGCCGATCATATATTTCGTCCAGTGTTTAGACATAGCACCTCAAATTAGTCCCGAATGGAACCAGCAACGACAGCGCCGAACAACCAGGTCCTGACTGCGGCCGACGGCACACCCTTGCGTGTGGCGCTAGCACGGGCAACCAGACAAGCTAAGTGGCGCGCCTTTGCACTGGTAGCGCCATTACTGGTTTTCATTCTTATCACCTTTGCGTTCCCCATTGCACAAATGCTGTATCGCAGTATCAATAACACTGCATTTTCGGCAAACATGCCGGCCATGGTCGAATATTTTCAAAACAATGACGTAACTGACGTACCTGGTGAAGATGGTTTTGCCGCTCTGGTCAGCGATTTAATAACTGCAAAAGAAGCTAAAACTATCGGTGTCGTAGCCACGCGCATGAACTATGAGGTTCCTGGATCGAGAAGTCAGTTCACCAGTAGCGCCCGAAAAGCCAAGAAACTTGAACCACCGTTCAAAGAAGCCCTGATAGACATTGACAAAGATTGGGACGATCCACATTTGTGGAATGTTATGAAGCGAGCGTCTAGTCCAATTGGTGGCAGCTTTTATTTGGCGGCTATCGATATGCGCTATGATGAAAACGGGGAAATAGCGCGGGTTGAACCAAAAAAACGAATATACGTCCGGCTTTTTCTTCGTACTCTATGGCTATCCGCCCTCATCAGCTGCCTGTGCCTTATATTGGCTTTTCCAGTCGCACACTTGCTGGCGACACTACCATTGCGTTACTCGAACCTGTTAATGATTTTCGTCCTATTGCCGTTCTGGACATCTTTACTGGTCAGAACAACAGCATGGATAGCGTTGTTACAAGGGCAAGGAGTGCTTAACGACTTACTCGTTGGTACCAGCATTATCGATGATGAGAATCGAGTCCAACTGATGTACAACCAAGCTGGCACCATTATCGCCATGACGCATATCTTATTGCCGTTTATGATACTGCCTTTGTACTCGGTGATGTCATCAATTCCCCCTACCTATGTTCGGGCTGCACGATCGTTGGGTGCGAGTTCATGGACCGCTTTTTGGAAAGTCTACTTTCCTCAAACTGTTCCGGGTATTGGCGCAGGAGTATTGCTGGTTTTTATTCTCTCGATTGGTTTTTACATAACACCAGCGCTGGTTGGTGGCTCCACTGGTCAACTGATTTCAAATGAAATTGCGCGCCACATGTTGCAATCACTTAATTGGTCGCTTGCGGCAGCCTTGGGCGGCATTTTACTATTCATCATCATTATTCTCTATTGGCTATTCGACAAAATTGTTGGCGTAGACAATATGAAACTAGGATAGAACGTGGCGAAGTTACCAGCCTATACCTCACTGGGTGAGCGTATTTGGCACTACACTTATTTACTTATTTGTGGCCTGATATTTCTGTTTCTGGTTGCGCCAATACTATTGGTAATACCTCTGTCGTTTAATGCCGAACCGTATTTTACGTTCACCAAAGAAATGTTGAGCTTCGACCCGGCCGGTTACTCAATGCGTTGGTACGATCGAATCATGACACACGGTATGGCTAACCCAGACATAGAACGTGGTTCTGCTTGGTGGAAAGATGCATGGGAGAATGCGCAATGGCTGCATGCTGCCAAGAACTCGATTATCATCGGTGTATCAGCTACCATCCTGGCAACCGTACTGGGAACCACGGCCGCAATGGGGCTGTCGCGACCTGAAATGCCATTCCGTCGTGCCATTATGGGACTGCTAATTTCACCGATGATCGTGCCACTGATCATCACAGCCACCGGTTTGTTCTTCTTCTACTCTAAAACAGGTCTTGCACACACTTATATCGGTGTGATCATGGCGCACGCGACCCTTGGTATTCCATTTGTTATCATTACAGTAACCGCCACCATGGTTGGCTTCGATCATTCCCTATCGCGGGCAGCGTTAAATCTTGGTGCCTCGCCGCTAACTGTTTTCAAGGAAATTACCCTGCCGCTGATATTACCTGGGGTAATCTCAGGCGCACTGTTTGCCTTTGTAACTTCGTTCGACGAAGTGGTTGTGGTACTGTTTGTAGCGGCCTTTGATCAACAAACTATTCCGCGTCAAATGTGGAACGGTATTCGCGAACAAATATCGCCAACTATTTTGGCCGTCGCAACCATACTGGTCACTTTCTCCATATTGTTACTGACCACTGTTGAATTGCTGAGAAGACGCTCAGAAAAGTTACGTGGCATTTCTCCGGCGTAGGAGCGTCATTCATTCTAAAATGTTAAAAAACAAAGCTGCAGTGATAACCGGCGCAAGTCGTGGTATTGGCGAAGCAACCGCTATCGAATTAGCTGCCCAAGGTGCCAGCGTAGTGCTTGCAGCACGCAGCAAAAACTCTCTTGACAACATCGTTAGCCGAATTGTAGATACTGGTGGAATCGCCTCTGCGGTCGAATGTGATGTTAGCGAATTCGAAGAAGTAGCCAATGCGGTTACCGAGTGTGTGGCTTTGTACGGAAAAATAGACATTCTTGTTAATAACGCTGGTTTAATTGACCCGATAGCACGCATCGAAGACTCTGACCCTAACCAATGGAGTAACGTTGTCGATGTCAATTTAAAAGGCGTGTATCACGGGCTCAGAGCGGCTCTTCCGCTAATGAAGGAGCAGTCCAGCGGCGTCATTGTTAACATCAGCTCAGGCGCTGCAACCAGTGCTTTGGAAGGTTGGAGTCACTATTGTGCAACCAAAGCTGGGGTGCTTTCTCTAACAAAATGCGCCCACAAGGAATTTGGCGACATGGGCATTCGCGTGGTTGGTATGAGTCCTGGCACAGTGGCAACTGATATGCAGGTTTCCATAAGAGACTCGGGCATAAACCCCGTGAGCCAGCTTGCACACTCTGATCATATTCCAGCTGAATGGCCGGCAAAAGCCATTGCGTGGCTTTGCACCGATGCTGCCAGCGAATATTCGGGTACTGACTTTTCAATTAAAACTGAGGAAGGTCGTAAACTGGTTGGTCTTGTTTAGTCGAATCGATAGTCGAATCGATAGTCGAGTCTAATTAAAAGTACGAGTAGAGAAGCAGTCTCTACTTGCAAATGTCAGAAAGATTTGGTATTTGAGACGCATAGTCTATTATCGACCAATTCAGGGCTGACTTGCTGAATTTCCTTGGTTTTTACATAATTGTGACTCGTTGAAATCTGTACTGCAGTAGCATACTAAGCCTGCAGTACTGGTTGACTTAGACTGAGCAAACACTTACGCTAGCAGCTATGAACTTCACCTGTCATACATACGCCGTTCAAAAACCTGTTTTTTATAAACAGAAACCCGTTTGTTATAAACAAATTAAAGTCAATGCTCGCGTGTAGATTCAGGTTAAATATAGGTTAAGTAAAGCTAACAAGATTAAAACCTCGGCGGGCTACATCGGCTACCGGGGTTTTTTGCTTTCTGGGAGTCGGATAGCCTTCAACTATTGCTCACAGGAGGCATCAATGTTTAATAAGTTTAGTGGCTCAATGCCAGCACTCATTACCCCATTCTCAGGCAACAAAATCGATGAAAAGGCGCTCTCTCGCCTGGTTCGATTTCATATTGATAATGGCACAAGCGCTATTGTTCCGGTTGGTACCACGGGCGAAGCATCGACCTTGACACATAGCGAACATAATCGTGTGGTCGACATTGTTGTCAATCAAGTGAGTGGGCAAATTCCTGTTATAGCAGGAGCCGGCTCAAATAATCCTGCCGAAGCAGTATCATACGCTGACCACGTAGCCTCTGCAGGAGCAGACGCTGTTCTGCATGCTATGGGCTATTACAACCGTCCTAATCAGGAAGGAATTTTCCAGCACTTCAAGTTACTCAATAGCAGTACTCGACTGCCCATCATTGTGTACAACGTACCAGCCAGAGCGGTTACCGACATACTCCCTGAAACCATGGCAAGAATTGCAGAGCTGGCAAACGTTGTAGGTGTTAAAGATGCCACGGCCGATTTATCCAGACCATTAAGAGAACGGCAGTTAATCGAAGGGGATTTTTGTTTTATATCCGGTGAAGATCCTACCGCTGTTGCCTACAATGTCCATGGAGGTCAGGGTTGTATATCAGTATCAGCAAACGTTGCACCCGCACTGTGCACACAGCTTCAGCAAGCTTGTGCAGAAAAAGATTTTGATAGGGCATTGAAAATTCAAATGCAGCTGCTGCCCCTGCACAGAGCGCTTTTTCTGGAACCCAGCCCTGCTGGTATCAAGTATGCCTGTTCCCTGCTCGGACTAAATGAACCTGATTGTCGACTCCCGATGGTTGAACTTCGGGATACAACCAAGGGCATTATCAGGAAAGCCATGAGTTCCCTTAAGCTGATTTAGCCGGAATACGAAAGACATGGCTCCATAAGCGCACTAGTAGGTGCCAAGCAAATTAACAAACCACCCTTTGACATCATAGCTATCGTCTGCCAGATTATCGTCAAAGCTTGTGAAGTTATAACCGACCGAGAAAGTCAGGTGCTCACCTACACGCTTGCCAATCGTGAACAAGGCACCATGACGATCGCCCTTCGAAGCATCGGAGTGTAACCAATGATACGCACCAGTCGCATCGACGCCAAAAATAGCCTTATATCGCAATCGAGCTGAGACAAGACTTGCATCGTTATCCAACCATTCACCGTCGTTCCGCTCTAACCTTACTTCACTGGTACGGTGTGCTAACTTTGCTCCTGCACTCCACACACGGGTAATATCATATAACCCTTCAATACTGCCTATCAACGACCGCTGATCAGACTGCGTACTTTGCGAAAGAGGTTGGAGATCGTCCAGGTAAGTTAATCGTGCAAGCATATTCAAACGATCATTTGTTACCGGTCGTAACGCAAAACCAATGCCGGCTTCAATAAAGCGTGCATCGTTGTTACCCAATTTGTCATCAGTACTTGAAGCGTTTAATTTACCCTGCCAACGGAAAGATGGCGTTTTTCGGTACTCGAATCGATTAGTGGCAACCCATTGGCGTGTATCCAATAACTCGCTCTCATCCCAGCGGTACTCAAGCTTTGAATTTAATCGAACACGATCTTTCTGATACTCAAACCCTACTGAAACAGAATCTCGATCAGTCGTGCTGCCATCGTCATTTTCAACTGATGCCATTTGTCCGGATAAGCTACCAGAAATGTATCGTGTGAATTTTTGATCAAGCCCTACTGTGTGGGCGTAACCGGTACGACTATCTTCGTCGCTAAACTGATGTTCAGAAAACACTTTCAACTGACTGCTCAAGGATTTTCTTTGACCAATAACAAAGGAATTTCTCATTAGATTTTCTTTGCTAAAGGAGTACGTGTAGTTGGTATAGACGCTGTAGGTATCACTAAAGTTGACCTCTGTTCCAAGCAGCGCACTATCACCTTTATCGCCTTTACTAAGCTCACCGGTTACGTTGACTCTATCATTCGCAGAGTAGATCACACCAACAGAGGTCGCATTATTTCTTGTATGTGTACCACTATGACTAATGGTCGCTTGCTGTGCTCCATAAACATTCAGCCGTGAGGTGGCATCAACCGACACCTTGCCGGCGACAATCAACGATTCACCTTTTGACTGAGCTGCCAAATTTTCATCTTGATTGCCTTGGAGTTCGCCCGAAACAGTCATTTTGTCAGAATAGAGGTAGTCGATCTGGCCAGCAATAATCGACTCTGTTGTTAGATCTTTTCTGTCTAACCGCGTTGCCCTGGCAAACAAATTGATTGATTCACTTGGTCGTGAAGCTGCTTCCAGCCCGATGTCGGTTGTGTGTACACCAACATCCGTGTTTGCCGAGGAGAACCCCTCCTCTTGTCGTTTTGCCCAAAGACCGAATTCTAATGGCCTCCTATGCGGAAAAAAATCCTGTAAAGCCGCTCGAACTTCAACGCCTAGCGCGTTGCCAGATGTTTGCGTAGTGTTGCTGACAAAAGGCTCAAAACTCAAACCTCCATCAGTTGACAGAAAACTTCCAGATGTTTGAGAGGATTCAGATTGTGCGTACTCCCCTTTTATAAATGTCTGGTCAGATTTTTTCAATGTGATATCTGTACCTTTAATATCGTAGTCGTTGGTTTCCCTGCTCTCATTGGCCCATGTAGCACCTATACCAAGATGGTCGTACAGCCATTTTTTCGCACGAACTCCAACACTTGAATCATCAAAATCAAGATTCGGTGGACTGTACTCATAGTCGACCACCAGATAAGTTTGATCCCCGTTCAGTGGTTCATCACGAATAATCGATGGCGCATTCTGGGCCGCCACACTCAACAGTGGTCGACGTAATACTATTCGCCCTTGAAAATCATCTATATCGTAGTCTCGGCCACTGACAAGCGGTATCCTTTGCACAACCCTGTTGGTACCGGCTTGTCTGACCTCAACCCACACTTTTTCTGATCCTATTACAATGTCAGTATCCCGCAGGTAGTACAAGCTCCCGCCAGTTCCTAAGAATTCGTTGTGTCGAAACAGGCTCTGTGCTTTCGATGCAAATGCACTTACACTGTGTTTAGCATCTCCGAGGCTGGTATCTTCAGTGCTGTTATGAATTAATTGTGCACCGTACAAACTGCGGTTGAATGGTGCGAACTCTGTACCAGTAAAATTAGTGTTGAAGTTACCCCAGATTACTCGCGAACGATCCCAGTCAACACGAACATAAAGCTTGCCTTGACTATCGGTATCATCAATTAAGGTTGAATCATCGCCATAAACGGGATAATACTGGTCGGGGTCGAGACGTCTGAACACGCTCTGCGCATCTTTACGGTGAAAATTATCGAATAGTTGCTCAATATCTTCAGTACCTGTATCCATTTGTGCTGTGATCAAATATTTACCACGCACCTTGCCCTTAAGATAGAACGCCAGGCGACCATCTACAAAAATATCGCCGCCAAAGTGGTGTTTATCAGCAGCCAATGGTTCTAGCGAACCACTCACATGATTCTCTCCAACAGTAACATCAGCCAGTCCAACCATAAAGAAATAGTTTGAGTCCAGATCAATATTGAGCTTTTTTTCCAACCGCTCGCCATCATCGTTCTCGACAACAACATCAAATTCGTGCTCCCCTTCAGGGAGTAAAAATTCTTGGCCAAATCTGCCACCTTTATCTACTTTTACTGCCTGATTGTTGATCGTGACTCGGCTACTTGATGCTAAATCCTGACCCAGCAAACGCACCTTACTTCCTTGAACCGGGATAGACTGGCGATACAATTCTGTGTAAATGCCATCATCGCCATCTGCTTCGTCAACAACCGATATTTCAGACACAATTCCGGTCACTGCTGGTGCAGCATCTTCCTCGACAAAACGAAGAATTGAACGAACCGATTGGTCCATACGGCCCTGACCATCAGTTGCTCTGATGGCATATTGCAAACTCATTCCAGGTTTAAAGTCTGTATTGTCTATCTGTCCATCCCAACTATATTGCTGTTCACCGATCGATTCTGATATTGACAGAATTTCTAAAGGCTCTGTTAGTTGAGTCGCCTCTTCCGACCATATAAGAATTTCCAGGCGTTCTATAAAATGCGAATAGTTGGTTTTCACATCAAACTCAATCGGCTTATCGAGCATTTCATCGATAAGAATGGCGCTTGCCGGAGCCTTGACCTCAAGAATACGATCAAGTGAGGTTGGATCTTTTGATAACCAAACGGTACCACCACTGCCAAATACACCACGTCGTGTTTCGTTTTTTACCGTAGGCAAAGGCACTTTACGTGTTAGTGTCACATCAGATCGTCGGTTATCCTGTCTGCCCTCTTTGGTTTTATTACTCGAACGTGGATTAGCCTCACCAGATTTGATGATGCGCAACACATAAGGAGCCGCTTTCTCACTTTTACTGTTGCTCTCAGTCTTACTCTCAGTTTCTGATGAACTCCCGGTCGCAGACTTACTCTCGGTTTCTGCCGTACTCTCGGACGCAATCTTACTCTTGGTCTCTGTCGCACTCTCAGTCGCAGACTTACGTTCGCTATCTGTCGTAGGCTTAGTCTCTGTCTCAGTACTGTTCTCACAATCCTCGCCGTCGCAGTTCTGGCTGGCTCCATAGGCCATCGTTATACTAGCCAGCAGGACGCTGAACATCAGGCAAAAAGCAAATGTTACTCTTGCACTCATTTGTCAGCCTCCGCATAAGCCGCAGGGTCAACTTCCACACTGATCAACTGCATGAGTTCTGCACCAAGGCTTTCACTCAAAACATGAGCGACGGCTTGCGCACGCCTTTCCGCTAAAGCCAGGTTGTACTCTTTGGTGCCCCGAGAATCCGTGTGAGCTTGTATTAGTATTTGCCCCCCGCCGTACTCTCTTAGCTTATTAACCATATCCAAAACGATGCCACGCTGATCAGCTCGAATATTGTGTTTATCGGTATCGAAAAATACAGCGCCCAGGCTAATCTCAACATGTTGATGTTCACGCTCTTCGGCAATAGCATCACATCCACGACTCGACCCATCCTTATAAGGGTCTTCAAATGGCACGCGAACACCAAAGTTAATTTTATTCAGTGCGGTATTAACGATTCGCAGTACGTAGGGGTTTTCGGTAGTGAACTTCGAACCCTGAGGCACCGTCGCAGGATCTACTTTGATTACAAAATTTTGACCGATACCTGATGTTCCGGCATCCATATCCGGGATGCTATACCGACCATAAGCATCGGTTTCAATCAACAGACCTGTTACCGTAGCTAGTCGAACGCCAGGTATACCTTCTTCATTGATTCCGTAGTTCTGAATAACAATCTGCAAGACATCAGTCGGCTTGCCATCTTCAGGCGTAATACCACTGTGATTTGTTGGAACATCGTTAACAAACTGTGTGCAAACACGAATATCCTGCCCGTTAAAACCACGTGCCTTATCACCAACGTGTGCTTCAGAAATTGTCCCTTGGTTATCAACTCGGATACGCGTACCTTCTTGCGTTAAAACCATAAAGTTATTATTTTCCGAAACAGGCATATTAACTGTCAGTGCATGTTCAGCCGGGTCATCGTTAACGCTGTCGCGTCCTGGCATTGCCGGTAGATTGAGGCTGTCCCACCCGTAGTGATCGCTACGCAACACCACACCCGTTGCATCTGCCGGGTCCTGCGAACCGTCTGAGTCACGATCGTTAAACACCTTGCCCACAAGCGTCGCTTGCTCCAGTACCGGATCGGGAACCACATTAACCGTAGCCGACACCACATTACTGGCCACGCCGCCAGGGCCGCTGGCACTGGCCTTATTAGCGTATGCGCCTGCAACTGCGCCGACGCCAACACGCATCAAATACTTAAATCGAATAGTTTCAAGTGCTTTGAAATCAATGTCACTGAGCACCAGTGGATTTAGCTCATCGGGACTGATCGCTTGTAACACATCGTCGTCAGTATCGAACTCACCATCATCACCGGCCTGGATCATACGTACAGAAGATTCAACCAATCCAAAGTTCGACGGAGGCGCATCAACAACGCTTATGTCAACTACTGGTACGTCTTTCGTATTTTCAGCTGTCAGGGTGTATTCCACCAACGAACCAATTGACACAGTGGCCTTATTTGCTGATTTGCTCAGCAGCAGCTGAGCATCATTAACCAAAGCATCGATTGGTAAGTGATTAAATATGACTGCTCGATCACCAGCAGAATATTCAAACTCAATGAAATAGGTCGTGTCATCATTGTCTATTGGCACGCTCGGCTGTTGCTGCACTTCACACGCATCAGTATTTGGCAATGAATCAATTGTGCAGTTGCTTTCTGTCGCGTCAGCATCAAAGGTGCCTGATACGGCACAGCCTAAAAAGGCATCACCACATTGAGCAGAACCCTCTTGCCGAAGAATGGATGAGAAATTCGGATAATACTCATCTGGAGCATTGGCTATCTGGATTTGATAAATGCCGTTTTCCGGACAGGTCTCATGCACTCCAGGAATCAGGTTGAAGGCATAGAGCCCATCAGCCAATGTTACTTGCGATTGTTGATTGGAGAACAAGCAGTTTTCGTGTATTAAATCGCCATTACCGTTGATCATGTTCAACGTAACCCCAGCAACGGTTGACCGGGAAACACTGTCATAAACCACGCCACCAGGTTCAACCGGTAGAGGTAAATCTACTCTCTCACCGGCCAGCACAGGACCATCTGTTTTTTGCTCATCCATGTACACACCATTCTCATTAAAGAATTTCACTGTGTACTCACCCGGTATAAGATCTTCAATTAAATAGTAACCATCAGCATCAGTAACTGCCGAGCCCAGTAGTTGACCATTGTCATCGTAGACCTCCAGAGTCCATCCGGCCTTACGATCTTCACCATCATCAATGATTCCATTACTATTTTTGTCGAGCCAAACAATGCCCTCCAATGATGCTGGTTCAACAAAAGTAATGGTGACTGTAGCCAGGTTTGATTCCAGACCCGTTGTATCCGATACGGTGTATTGCACCGGAGTAGGGTCTTCAAGAAAGCCCTGTTGTGGTGTGAATGTGATGTCACCATTAACCGGGTCAATGCCCCACACGCCTTGTCCGGGCACTATTAAACCCACAACGCGATCACCGGTTTCGGGATCAATCAACTTGACGGTTGTCGGGTCGAGGTTGTTTTCCGGATCAGTATCGTTGACAACAGTTGCCACGGTCACAGGCTGTGCCAGCACCTGGTCCAACTTTTCATCATCGTTAGCAACCGGTGCCGTTTGCGGATAATCAATCGTTATCGATGCTTCATTCGACACCAAACCATTAATGTCAGATACGGTATAGAAAATCGGTGTCGGATCTTGCAAAAATCCCGCTTGCGGTGTAAAGGTCACATCACCCGTAGTATTGTCAACAGTCCAGGTTCCTTGTCCAGCAACAACTAAAGTATCGTTGTCTCCATCGCTGTCAGAATCACTCGCGGCCGGGTCGACAAACGTGATACTCGCTACATCGATATCATTCTCAGGATCACTATCAACACCGCTACCGTTATCCGCCAGCACATTCACAACAGTCGGATTACTCGGGCTCTCAACGCCTGTATTCTGTTTGTAATCGTTCTGCGCCACAGGTGCTGATTGCGGATAATCAATACTCAATAGAGCTGTGTTGGACACAAGATCAGTAGCATCATTAACGGTATAGGAAGTGGGAGTCGGGTCGGCCGTGAATCCGGATTCCGGGTTGAAGGTCACTTCGCCAGTGAGATCATCAACGAGCCAGGTACCCTCGCCCGCCACCACTAAGCTATCGTTATCGCCATCTCCATCAAGATCAACTGCATCAGATGCCGTCAAATTAACTGTACTTGGATCAAGATCACCATTTGGATCCGAATCATCAATCGCACCAGCAAGGGTCACCGGAACCGCGCTAATTGGTGATTCAAATGCGTTGTCAGTTGCCACCGGTGGCATTTTCAGTAGAGGCACAGTAACAGTATTACTGTCGCTATCTACCGCAGTGCCAGCTGGGTCCATTGCCGACACATTCGCCGTGTTAACAATTTGGGTATCATCAACATCATCAGCTGTTACTGTGCGAGTCGCCTCACACGATGTTTGCTGTCCAGGCGCTAACGAAAACGGCATGCTAAGAATGCAGTTTATCGAACCTGCATCGACAATCGGATCATTTACTTCTATATCGCTTAACAGCACATTACCGTTGTTGATGATGTTAAAAAGGTAATTAACCACATCACCAACTGCTGTGAAGTTCTCTGTCTGACTGGTCTTGATAATGCCGATTGACGGCTCTTGCGTTACGGTTGTTATTGCCGTATCGGTCAGCGTACCTGCCTCTGCGGTAGAAACACTAACCGAGTTAGTCAGGGCCGTTCCGGCATTAATATCTGCCTGAGAGACCGTATACTGTGTTACGTATGTCCACGTTTCGTCGACATCAAGCAGTCCAACACCACCAACATCGGCAACAGGACCAGCAACGATAACGACGGTGCCATCGGGCATAGTGTCAGTTACAACAATATCGCTCAGGGAAATATTGCCGGTATTCTCAATTTGAATTTCATAGTTAAGTACACCCAACTCAGCGATCGTATTCGCATCGACACTTTTTACTACAGTAAAAGCAGGAGTCTGCGTCAAGGTTGTTTTAGCAGTATCGCTAAATTCCTGATCACCAGTCTGGTCACTGGTAACGGCAACAGAATTGACTCGAGCCACACCAAGATCTATTTCAGCCTGCGACACCGAATACTGTGTGGTGTATTCCCATACCTCGCCCACATCAATTTGTCCGCTTAACCCAATGTCGGCCAATGGTCCAATCAAAGTAGCTGTTGTATCGTCAGGCAAAGTATCAATGGGTGTGACATTAGAGAGACTGACGTTTCCGAGATTGGCAACCTTAATCGAATAACTCACGGTTCCTGGTGCGCTTAGCGCAGCTGTATCCACCGTTTTTTCCACACTCATCAATGGCTCACTGGTCACAGCCGTTGTTGCCGTGTCACCAACTGTCGTAGTACCCGTTTCATCAGATGTGAATTCAACTGAATTAACCAGATCGGTTGCCGCATCAATATCTAACTGTGTTGCGTTGTAGCTCGTGTTATAAGTCCAGGTTTCGCCTACATCCAAAGCGTTTGATATGCCAGCATCACCGCTTGGACTAACCAACACATCTAATCCACCACCTGGCAAGACGTCCACCGACTGGACATTATTCAGGGTTACGTTGCCGGTGTTTTCAACAGTTATGGTGTAGGTCAGGGTTGTTGGTGTATTGATATCAGCGATATCAACAATTTTTTCAACAACCATCGCAGGCGTTTTTACTATTGATGTTTGCGCATTGTCAGTTTGGGTATCAGCACCAGTCTCAGTGGTTGTCACACTGACCGTATTAACCAGCGGCGCACCATTATCAATGTCTGCCTGAGTAGCGCTGTAGCTGAGCGTATAAATCCAGCTCTCACCGACATCAAGTGCATCAGCAGTACCAACATCATTTGCAGGACCTGTTAATGAACCAGTGGCACCATCAGGTAATGTATCAACCAGTGAAACCCCATTTAAAGTCAGATTTCCCGTGTTGGTGACTTTGACTTCATACGTTAATACGGCTGGTTCGGCAATCGACGTTTTATCAACGGTTTTGGCAACGGTAAATTCTGGTGCCTGAGTTATCGGAACTTCAACACTATCGGTTAATGGTGATAACTCGTTGGTTGTAACCGTAACTGTATTATCAATATCACCATCACCACCGCCGAAAGTATCCACATCAGATTGCGATACCGTGTAAGTTCCGGCATACACCCAGATCTCGTCAGAGTCGAGTATGGCGTCATTATTGATGTCACCTGATGCCAGCGTTAAATTAGCTGCCGGAATAATGGTATCGTTGAGTGACACACCGCTCAGATCCAGTAAACCAATGTTGTCGAGCGTTATGGCATAACTAATAACGTCCCCGGCTTTGGTTGGGGTTGACATAGCCGAAGTATCCGCCACTTTCGTAATCGTTAGACCTTTAGGCTGAACTAAGACGTCACTGTTGTTGTTAGATTCGTTATTTTCAAACTGAGTGGATGAAGAAGTAACGGTTCCAGTATTAGTGAAGTCGGTTTCGGTTAGCGCATAGACCGACGTCAGCCCTGATCCGAAGAACAGGGCCGACGCCATACTCAATAACTTAACCGAAAAGTGACTCATCGGGAGTTTAAGGAGCGTTAACCGTAGCTTGAAAAGTCAAGGTAACTGTTGTTCCAACCGGAACTGAGTTGAGAGTCCAGGTTAATCCGGCAATGGTTGGGTCAGTATCATTAGATGAATCACCACCCGCGATAGAACCGCTAACATAGGTAAAACCAACTGGAACTACGTCGCTCACAGTAACGTTGGTGGCAATGTCGGGTCCGGCATTGGTAACGTCCAAACTAAACGTAATAGTCTGACCAATATTCGGGGTTGAATCGTCAACACCCTTAACAATGCTCAGATCGATACCCAAATCATTGTTGGTTATTGAACAGGTCACATCTGAACCTGGTAGCAAGGTGATATCAGTACCTGTTGCTACACCAGCGCTTGGCAAGCTGGTTGTCAAACCATTAGCATCAGTACATGCCCATGTGCCTTCGGCGTACGGAACCAGATCAAGTTCGCTAATCGTAATAACTGAGTTCGCCAGAACCGTTGTTGGCGTACCACTGACCACCTCAACACCATCGATAGAGATATCAAAATCTTCGATAAGCTTGTCCCCACCATTATCGTTAACAACAGTTTTGGCAAGCGTTAATACAGGTGCTATATCATCGTTGGTAATATCACAAACAACCTGCGATCCAGGTTCCAGAGTTATCGATTCACCGACGGCTGCGCCAGCTGTGGGTAGCACAGTTGTTAGCCCGGTGGAATCGGTACAAGCCCAGGTACCATCAGTGTAACCAGCAATACTCAGTTCTGAAATCAATATGGCTTGATTTGCCATAACAGGATTGATATCACCTGCGACTACTTCAACACCGTCTATCGAGATATCAAAGTCTGTTACCAGCTTGTCACCACCATCGTCATTGACAACGTTCTTTGTCAGCGACAGCGTTGGGCCAATATCGTCATTAGTGATCACACAATCAACCACAGCACCTGCTGCCAGTGAAATCAACTCACCTGTAGCAACACCTGCTGTTGGCAGAGTAGCCGTAAGGCCTGTCGAATCAGTACAAGACCAGGTGCCTTCTGTGTAACCTGGCATATCCAGCTCGCTGATCTCAATATCAACATTAGAACTCACCGCATTCGCAGCGCCGTTAACAACCTCAACACCGTCGATTGATACATCAAAGTCCGCGATGGTCAAATCACCACCATTGTCATTCAACAACGTTTTAGTTAACGTCAGTGTCGGTGCAAGATCATCGTTCGAGATAGCACAGACCACTTCGGAACCGGGCAACAGGTTTACGGTTGTGCTGGTTGCTGCGCCAGCGGCCGGCAATGTAGTTGTCAGCGCATTTGCATCTGTACATTCCCATGTACCTTCAGCATATCCAGGCAAATCCAGTTCAGAAATATCGATATCAACGTTAGCCAATACCGTGTTAACAGCAGCACTTGCTACCTCTACTCCGTCAACGGCAATATCAAAGTCAGCTGACGTTAGCAGACCACCGTTATCATTGACTACCGTTTTGGTCAACGTTAGCGTTGGTGCAATATCATCGTTAGTGATTTCACAACTCACGATAGCGCCCTCGGCAAGCGTAATGGTTTCACCGGCAGCAGCCCCTGCCGTAGGCAATCCTGTGGTTAGACCTGTGCTGTCAGAACATACCCAGTCTCCAGCAGCATAGCCATCCAGAACAAGCTCAGAGATCTCGATTCCGGTATTGGCTGCAACCAGATTCGGCGCACCGCTAACCACTTCAACACCATCAATAGCAATATCGAAGTCAACAATAGTTTTGTCACCACCATCGTCATTTGTCAGTAATTTGGTCAGTGTCAGTGAAGGTGCGACATCGTCGTTGGTAATTGCACAAGTGACTTCTGAGCCAGGTTTGAGAGTTAGCGACTGTCCTGTGGCCGTTCCTACCGTGGGTAATCCAGTTGTTAAGCTATTAGCGTCAGTACACGCCCAGGTTCCTTCGGTATAACCAGGCAGATCCAGTTCGGAAATTTGCAGTGCTGTATTGGCTAATACTGGGTTCGCAAAGCCTGAGACAACTTCAACTGCGTCAATCGAAATATCGAAATCTTCAATAGTTGAACTACCACCGTTATCGTTAACCAGTGTTTTGGTTAATGTTAAGGTCGGTTCAATATCATCATTAATAATCGTACAAACCGTTTGCTCGCCAAATTCAAGTGTTATTTGACCGCCATCAAACGTATCATCATCAACAGTACCCGCAGTACAGGACCAACTACCTTCGGTGTATCCGTCGATATCCAGCTCTGTCAATGAGTATGAACCGGGCGGTACATAGATTGTGTCTGCGGTGAACGTGGTAGTGGTTCCAGCTACTACACCTGCATCAAAAAGCAAGGTCCCAGCGTCTGTGGTAACAGTGAAATCTGCAAGCGTTGCAGCCCCCCCGTTATCATTGATGACCTGCTTTACAACAACCAGCTCGGCATTTGGCGTAATTTGCACACCATCATCGTTATTTGTAGTGTCATCCTCGAATTGATCTGAAGAAGCAACGACTGTTGACTCATTAAAGTAGTCAGACAATGTCAGCGACCACGCTGTAAGTGGAACGAATATGCCAAGCAGCACAACAGCCACAATTCTCGCTTTTGATGAAGCAATGAGTTTAAGCTTCCTAAAAACGCGTCTTTTGATTAAAGTCATTAGATAAACCTGATTGCTACGGTGGCAATACTGTGGCTTTGAACATCAAAGTCACAGTCGCACCGGCTGAAAGTGTGTTTATAGTCCACTCAAGCCCCGTACCTGTTGGTGAACTATCATCTTGAACATCCCCACCAGTCATTGACGAGGCAACGTAGGAGAATCCAGCTGTAACTGGATCCAAAATCTGAACGGCAGTGGCTGTATCAGGGCCATTGTTTGTTACATTCAACATGAAAGTCAGAATGTCGCCAATATTGGGGGATGTGTTGCTAGCCAACTTTTTGATAGTCAAGTCGACACCATTATCGGCGTTGATAAAAGTGCAGGTGACTTTCTCACCTGGATTTATTTTTAAACCATCGGAACCATCGGAATCCGTACCATCACATTTGATACCTTCAAGCTCATATCCCTGAACCAGGATTTCTGACAAGGTATAATCACCCGCAGGAACGGTTACGCCGGTTACACTAGCAGCGCCCACTACACCACTACCGGTTACACCCTCGCCATTAAACGACAATGTAAAATCACCATCGGTTGCTGTACCACCAAAGCTGTTGTTAACGACTTTTGCGAGCGTCAACGTAGAAAGTGCATCGTCATCATTGGTAATCTTGCAGGTGACATGATCGCCACCGACCACCAGTATGTCGCTACCACTAAATTTAGATGCACCACTACACTCCCATGCCGACGCGGTATAGCCTGTAACAGTGGTTTCGGACACGGTGTAGGTACCTGGAGTAACTACCGCTTTAGTTACTGCAGGAGTACCACTTGTACCTACAATGGTGTCCGGGCCAACCGCCGTCAGATTAAAATCGCTAAGTGTTGCGGTACCACCAGAGTCGTTAATCAGGTTTTTCACCAACGTGATCTCACCACCTGCAAAGGCCCAGTAGTAGACTCGTTCTCTGGTATGTCCTCGGGATGTATCTCCTGCAAAAACTTCCTCATCAACAACTAATTCCATTGCACCATTGGTCAACGGTGTAGCACCGTAGAGAACAGCCCATGATCCGTTACCACCATCCTCAGCAGCCTGGCTTAAAACAGCCATGGTGTGGTGACGCGCCAATCCCGTGTAGCTGTTACCGTTATTACCACCATTGTTGCCTGCGACTGAGTCCGGCCCCATTGCCAATTCATAAAAAACATTATTGATGGTGCCACTGCCCGTTTCGCCGACGATATAGCCGATAGTTTCGCTGGCGCGCGAACCTGGAATCATGCCAATGTGTTTGCCCACACAAATGCCATCAGCCATACCCGCATGAAACGGTTCATTGGCACGGTTATCACAATCTGACATGTAAATAACGCTGGCTTTCGAGTCGTTGTAACTCATCACCTGACCGACAACAACAGGATCACTATAGGTGTGCACAATGGTTGAACTGACATCTTCCAAAATCGACTGGTCCCAGCCTCCATCAGTGGAAAACTGCCCACTGGTTTCATCTGAAACAACACTGTGCGCCTCTACCAATCGACCATCAGGTAATGTGTGAGCACCCTCGTCCATAACCATGCAATGCACATCGGAGGTTGAAGCAGGCCCATCCTCCCAGCCTTGAATGCGCAATTGAAAAGAACTGGCGGTGATATTTCTAATGCGGGTTACCGCCGGAACGTTTGTGTAAGCCCCAGGAGAACCGGCAAATGTGCCAAGCACATAGGTACAGACCGGAATGGCGTTAGCGTAGTTGTTATCCAGCGCAACCGTTGTCCAACTGGTGGACACGGAAGGCACTAAAACAGATTCAAAGTAAGGTGTAAGAACCAGGGCTTTTGCGTTAGCAGCGAACAGGGTCAAGCTTGCTACTAACAGTAGCCTCAGAATGCGCAAATGTTTCTTCGTTGCTGTATGAAAAGCCTGTTTCACTTCTTGTTGCCGTCATCTGTGATTGTTCCGCGCACTAAATTGCACGGCGCTAAATCCAGTTATGACTGTTTGCGTTTCAAGCAACAGGCCAAAATTGATAATTTATTCAGGGAAATCGAACAAGTTTCGTAAACCAGTTCACCCAGTCCACGCAATTTTCTAAAGCCAAGGGGTTCGCGGATAAATTGTTGAGAACGGGTTCACATTAATTTCGACAAACGCGCAATTTACTCGATAATGTTGAGGTGTGCTGCCCTGTTAGGAAGCACTTTAGTCAGGTTATTTTATTCGCCGCGGGGTATGTTCATCTGGCGATGGCAACTCGGGCACATGCTCGACCACGTCAATTACACTGCCAGCGTCTTTAAGCGGGGGCTTACTGACGTCATGGGTCTGACGCGCGCGGACCAAATACCCACCCATACCGCCAAGGGCTGTCATGATAGTCATTAAGCCAAAAGTAAATAACTCAATAATAAGCATCAACACACCGGCAACACTTGCACCAATAAATGCCAGACTGACTTTGAAGCCGGCCTTTCGGTTAATGCGCTTTTCCTGTTTTCTGATTTCTTTCTGAGTTTGTTCCATTAAGCGCGCTTTACTCTTCTCGGCACTAACATGGATTTTTTCTCGCTCCCGCGCGTGCTGTAAACGTAATTTTGCGTTTGCACGCTCAGCATCAGCTCGCGCAATGCTGGCAAACCATAGCCCGGTTACCAGTGTGATCAACACAGCTGGTACACCAAACTGAATAGCCAAATCGCGTGGCGTAGCATCAATGTTGACCCATAGTAGAATGGCTGTTACAACCTGTACCAGCAGAATGCCGGGAAGATATCGAATCATGTTGCAAAACAATTGAATACAGACATGGCTATGTTACACGATGAGCTGGCTGAGGCGCTTGCATGACACAGAGCGTTACAGGTTATCTACTCACCAGGCACTGGAGAGACACAAACAATGGGGTTGAATTGTGCTTCTGGGGTGCTACCGAGCATGGCCCTGTACGATGCCAAATATCACACCAGGAAGCCGTCTGCTTTGTTCAACACAGTAGAACGTTGCAAATACCCCCAAATTCACGGCGTAAAGCCTTATCGTTACGAAGCCTCGACGGACATGACATTGATGGACTTTACTTTCGCCACCAACGCGATTTAAATACTCTAAGACAACAATCAACCGAGCTCTACGAATCAGATATCAAACCCAGTGATCGTTTTTTAATGGAACGATTCGTCTGTGCAGGTTTTGAAGCTACAGGCGATTTATTCACAGGTTCAGACTTTCTGTCTTTCTCAAATCCGCGTATCAAACCTGCAACCGTCACGCCACAACTACGGGCATTGTCGCTAGATATCGAAACTCGCGGCAACTCTGACCAGCTCTACTCCATTGCAGGCGCTGTTATGCACGGTAGTAAAGAGCAAAATCGAGTCTATATGATCGGCGAAGGTGCAGCACTTGAACGAGTCGAGTATGAGCTGCATTACTGCCAGGATGAAAGAACGTTGCTGGCAGAGTTTTTCAGGTGGCTTAGAGAAGTCGACCCGGACATTATCATTGGGTGGGCCATCACCAATTTCGATTTAAGTTTTCTCGATCGAAAATGTCGCAGCCTCGGCGTGCGATTCGATATGGGCCGTGGCACTGACTCCGCCGCTATTCTGCAACCGGGAAATCCAGGTCAACCGCGAATCGCCAAACTCCCCGGTCGTGCAGTGCTCGATGGTATCGATTTGCTAAAAGCGGGGTTTTGGGCGTTCGACAGTTTCTCATTGGATAACGTTGCGCACGAGTTACTCGGCGAGGGAAAACTGATTACCTCAAATGAGAATAAAGTTGCGCGAATCAATGAGCTATTCAAAAGTAACAAACCCGAACTGGCAGATTACAATATTAAAGACTGCCAGCTGGTCAATGACATTTTTATCAAAGCCGATCTTATTGAATTCGCGATACAAAGAGCCAATTTAACCGGGCTGGCAATCGATCGCCTGGGTGGTTCGGTTGCTGCATTTGATAACTTGTACTTACCACGACTGCACCGACACGGTTTTGTAGCACCAGATGTCAATAGCACCAGTAGTGGACTGGGTAGCCCTGGCGGCTATGTGCTTGACTCGCAGCCAGGCATTTACCAAAACGTATTGGTACTGGATTTTAAAAGCCTGTACCCAAGTATCATTCGAACGTTCTGCATAGATCCTTTAGGCCTTAGTCAGCCCGGTGAGGACCCGGTACCAGGTTTTATGGAAGCCAGTTTCTCTCGCGACACACACATACTGCCCGGCATTATCGAGGAACTTTGGCAAGCTCGCGATATTGCCAAAG
>CAYTJF010000019.1:5289-38869 GCA_964437945.1 uncultured Granulosicoccaceae bacterium | reverse complement strand
CCGAGGGCAATAATAGCCAGAAGAACGCCACAGCCAAAAAAATGTCGAAATCACGAAGAAGACGCCCAAAGAGACCATCTGATTCGCCTGAATAGCCCATACAAAAGTATAGTTTTTATCGATCATCTAAATCGAATAAAAAAAACCTGCATTTGCCCCTATCCCCCACTTTTAAGGCGTCTTGGCCAATATATGTGGCTCAGCTGCGGCCAAATTACCATTTCAAAGTGCTTAGTACGCGACTCATTAGCACTGTTTGGTAGAAAAATCCATAGATCAGCTCTCAAAAACACGCTAGACTGGCCACGCGTGACACGGTTTTGCAATTACCAATGTCTAGAAGCTTGAACTTTGAGCACGTTTGTGAGCACTTTGTATAGGTATTTCTACATAAGTATTTTTATGGATATTTTTATTGTGGGTACTTATTTGAACAACTTTGCTTCAGGTTCTGCTTCATGAGTCAGATGGTTTCGGCGATGCCTTGCGCGGCATTCTATTCTCAGAGGTTTTAAATCATGGCAACAGGCACGGTCAAGTGGTTCAACGAATCAAAAGGTTTCGGGTTCCTTTCCCAGGACGATGGTGGTGACGACGTTTTCGTTCATTTTTCAGCGATACAAGGCGATGGCTTCAAAACGCTCAATGAAGGACAGAAAGTCACCTTCGAGGTAGAGCAAGGCCCTAAGGGCCCTCAAGCCAGTAGCGTACAGGCTGAGTAGCTTCACTACTCGCTTCGTTGAATAAGTAAAAGGTCGGGAAATTGTTTTTGTTCGATTAGTTCTTCGACTGATAAAATTCAATTTGGTCCGGGTCTGGCAATTTGCGGCCCGGTATCAAAGCAGCTTCAGGCAGTGACTTGCCACTGCCGCAGTAATTTGTAGCGCCAGTACGCTACAAACCAACACATTGGCATGTTTATTGGCATGTCCGTTCGAGGTCTGGTTAGCTTATAATGCTCCGGCGCTAGCAAAATAGTGCACAGTGGCTGGTGAGTGAAACGCTGAGTTAGTCGCTTGGTTGACCACTATGACTGTGTGATATACCCGAAAAAATCACCCAAATTACTACTCAACCTACTATTAATTACTCTGTCCATCACGGCTAGCCATTGACGCTAACCATTGAGATAATGAATTGAGACGATGAATCTACAGCAAGCTCGCAGCAACATGATCGAACAACAAGTGCGTCCGTGGGACGTGCTCGACCAGCGCGTGCTTGACGTGCTGGCCAACGTACCACGTGAGGACTTTGTTGCGGAAGAACACAGAGCTTTGGCTTTCAGCGACTACCAACTACCCATTGGATTTGGGCAAACCTTACTCAAACCAATTATCGAAGGCAGATTGCTTCAGGCATTATCTCCCCAACCTTCAGAGACTGCACTGGATATTGGATCAGGTAGCGGCTACCTGAGTGCTTGCCTGGCTCATATGAGTAAGCGTGTGCACAGCTTGGAGATCCATCCAGAGCTTGCCAGCCAAGCGCAGTCACGACTAGACTCACTCAACATCTCCAATGTGACGCTGTTGCAACAGGACGCATCTGTTGAATGGGATGCTTTGGATAGCTACGATGCTATTGCATTTGGTGGCGCAATTGAAGCCATACCGGATTATTACAAGCACAAGTTAGCTGTTAATGGCCGAATATTTGCAGTCGTTGGTGATACCCAGCAACCAATGATGGAAGCGGTGTTGCTGACCCGAATTTCGAAAACCGAATGGACAACAGAAAGTCTGTTTGAAACTAAGATTGATCCATTGGTCAACTTTTCCGAATCGGCATCAGCATTCGTTTTCTAGAGTACTTTTATGCACCGAACTTCGTTGATGCACTCGCGATTTAGATATACCTGTTCAGTTTGTCTGCTGGCAACGTTCCTGTTTGGCAATGTTGTTTATGCAGCCGACCTTCAACAGACTTACAAACTCGCGCAAGTATATGATGCCACCATTAAAGCGGCGGAATACGACTACGAATCGGCAATCCAGCGACTCCCTCTTGCTCGATCAGCGTTTCTGCCACAACTCAATTTTGGTTATGACGCTTCACGAAGCGAGGTACGTAGAGATAATGATGGCACCTTTGATGATCAGCAGTTTTCGCTAACGCTACGTCAAAGCTTGTTCAATCGCGAAAACGGTGCAATTGTCGACCAGGCCAGACTCGGTGTTAAACAAGCCGAAGCGCAATTTTTAGCTCAACAACAAAATCTAATTCTTCGCACAGCCAACACATACTTTGATGTACTACGCGCACAAGTCGAAGTTGAGTTCAGCGGCTCAGAACTCGACGCCATTGCTCGACAAAAAGAACAGGCAGAGCGCCGATTCGATGTTGGTCTAGTCCCGGTAACAGATGTTCGCACGGCGCAAGCACAGCACGATCTGGCCATTGCTGCCCAAATCGCCGCAAAAAATCAACTGGAAAACGCCCTTGGTGCAATGGAAGTATTAACCGGCGGTAGCCCGAAAACCATTTCACCTCTTGCATCTGATCTACCTCTGGTCGCCCCAGACCCAGCCAATGCTGATGCCTGGGTAGATTTGGCGGTTGAACAAAACCTTGACCTTGTTGCTGCTCGTCTTGCCGCACAAACCGCTGCAGCCGGGGTTTCAGCTATCCGTGGTTCACGCTATCCAACTCTGGATTTGGTTGGCACTGCACAAGCATCAGAAAATGAAGAAAAACCAATACCGGTTGGTCATCGTGATTCAAAAAGCGGCAGTATCAGTATTCAACTTAATTTGCCTGTCTATACCGGTGGCAGAATTACATCTCAAGTGCGCCAGGCGAAAGCAGATTCAAATTCCGCGCAGCAAGAGCTGGTTTCACTTGAACGCTCAACAACACAACAGACACGTGATGCATTTCGTGGGGTCACTGCCAGTATTGCTCGCGCAAATGCTTTGCAACAGGCGCTCGTCTCTACCCGAAAGTCTGCCGAGGCAACAGATGCAGGCTTTCGCGCCGGCACTCGTACGTCAGTTGAAGTATTACAGGCCCTGCGTGACGTATTCAGAGCCGAATCTGACTATGCCGGGGCTCGTTATGATTACATCATCAACTATCTGTCGCTCAAAGCAGCGGCCGGTACTCTCAATGCTGATGACCTGATTCCAATTAACAATTTTCTTGTCCAACCAGGCGCTCAGTAAACCCTCTCCTACTTGGCGCTACCGACTGTGTCTGCGCCTTGTATCCCCGCTATTGCTGCTACACCTGTGCTGGCGCAGTTGTCGGGATGGTGGCTTGCGCTATATTCAAGAGCGTCTTGGCTACTGTAAAACAGACCAGCATGAACGCATTCATGTGCACGCAGCCTCTGTAGGGGAAGTCATTACGGTTTTACCTCTAATAGAAAAAATGCAACTGCTTAATCCAGCAGTTAAATTTCTGATTAGCACCAACACGCCAACCGGGTCAGCTATCCTCAAAGATCGCCTGCAAGGCAAAGATCGTCTGCAAAACAATGTTAGCCAAGCCTATCTGCCAATCGATTTCTCAGGTGCCACAAAGCGATTCTTTGCAAGAAAAAATATTACCGGGCTTTGGGTAGTCGAAACAGAAATTTGGCCATGGTTGTTTACCCGAGCAAAACAAAACAACATCCCCATAGCTATGGTCAATGCACGACTCAGCTATAGAAGTAGCGGTAAGCTGGCTAATTTTTTTAATCACACTTACGCTTGCGCACTTGCCGATGTGTCGGTATTCGCACGTTCAGCTGAAGATGCAACTCGGTTTGCGCAACGTGGCGCTCACCCCAATAACATATCAGTGGTTGGCAATTTGAAATACGCTGCAATGGAAAACATTCAAACACCATCCGCCCTGCTTACCAGAGATTATGTATTGGCGGCTTCAACACATGAAGATGAAGAACATCAACTAGCGCAGGCGTGGTTAAATTTATCAATAGATCAGTTACTCGTGATTGTGCCGCGTCATCCGGAGCGCGGTGCCAGGCTAGTCAAAAAACTAAATGCATTACAGCAGCAAAACCAACCCGATCTGCCGGATATTGCTCTGCGCAGCAGAGGTGAACAACCTGGCATTGGCAGCAAGCTTTACCTGGCCGATACCTTAGGCGAAATGCACCATTGGTATGCGCATGCCAGCGCAGCATTTGTTGGTGGCTCACTAATAAAACGTGGTGGCCATAACGTACTTGAACCAAGCCGCTTTGCAACACCTGTCATTGTTGGGCCTCACACATTCAATTTCTCTGAAGAAGTAACATTGCTGCATAATGCACAAGCAATTGTCAAAGCCGAAAATGTCGACGAAGTCATTCAATTATTAACACGTGCTGGGTCAGATACTCATTGGGCCCAAGATTTAGGTAAGCGTGCAAAAACTGTAATTAATGCGCAAACCGATGTAGTTGATCGGTACATCGCATCATTGTCCAACAGTGTTTCAGACAATTTACAAGAGTAATTTTGTAAGATACCTAACAAATCTAGTAGTGATTTATCAGCTATAAAGTCCGCACTTTTTATTCTAAAAGCATGTGGCAACGCATGTTTATATAATTCTGTATTACCCGTTTTATCGCATAGCCTTACAATTACGCGCGTTTCATGTCTTTTAAGTTATTTATAAAATTTTTAAGCGAAACACGTTTGCTAAAAGAAATACGGTTTTACTAGTAAGCCGTAATCAATTATTACTTGTACGTTGGTGTAACACCGTAACCAAACGAGTGGTAGGCAACTGTTAAGAGTGTTTGAATTGTTGTCAAGCCAAAGCCTGATTAATGCAACAGTCGATTATCTTCTTTTGTCAATTATGTCGGCCTGATCTTTACTACAACCAATGTGTCGGTGAACCAAGTCACCGAAAGGAAGTTGTCATGCTAGTTTTAAGTCGAAAGACCGGTGAATCTGTAAACATCGGTGATGAAGTAAAAATCACTGTTTTAAGTATGTCTGGAAAGCAGGTTCGTATTGGCATTGAAGCGCCCAGCGAAGTCGCTGTTCACAGAGAAGAAATCTACAACAAGATTGTCAACGAACAAGAACTGGAAGCCACCACGCAATTTATGAAACGGGCACGTGCATGACACGTGCTCGGCTTTGCGTAACTGGGCAGTAACTGGGCAGTAACTGGGGCGTAATTAAGTTAGATAACCCGCAATAGTTGCGAACTTAACCAACTCTGCAACCGAATGCGCCTCGGTTTTTTCCAGAATACGCATTCGGTGATGCTCAATGGTTCGGGGGCTGATTTCAAGTTTCTCAGCAATTTTTCTGCTTGAATGATTGGCTGCACCTTCAATCAAGATTTGCATAATCTCGAATTCCCGGTCAGTAAGCCGCTCGAATCGCTTGCGAAACTGCGCTTGCTGTTCGCGATCATCGCGCGATTTTTGATCTGAAGCAAATGCTTGCTCAATACTGGCAACCAGGGCTTCCTGACTAAAAGGCTTTTCAAGAAAATCAAACGCGCCAGCCTTTAATGCTTCCACTGATCTTGGCACGTCTGCGTGACCGGTAACAAAAATAATTGGAATAGATACGTCATGTTCTCGCAACAACTGTTGCAGCTGCAATCCATTCATCCCTGGCATTTCAACATCCAACAAAATACAACCGGCCAAATTGACCCAGTCAGAATCGAGAAAAGCTTCCGCACTGGAAAACGCCTGTACTGAAAAACCATGCACACCCAAAGACATTTCTAACAACTTGCGTACGTTGGGATCGTCATCAACTAAATAGACAGTTGGTTGACTGTTCATAAACCTTATTCCTTTATTACAACCATGCTATGTTTGCCAATACAACTCAAAAATCTCTTGCAGTAATACAACAACTACAGTAATGAAAACACTACAGTAAATGTTCACGTACATAGCTAAGCAGCTGTGCACGTGTAAATGGTTTCGCCAGATGCGGATAGCTCGCCTGGTAACCTTTAACTCTACTGGTGTCTGCCGAAACAAACGCCACTGGCGCATTTGGCAGCACTGGAAAAATCGCCTCGTAAGCCAAATAACCATTCATTTTAGGCATGGCGACATCGAACAACAATAATTCGATGGTGTCGCGATGCTGCCGAGCCAGCTCTTGAGCCTGATACCCGTCATTGGCCTGATAGACAGTGTAACCCGCCGTGGTCAGAAGCTCATAGACAAGATTGCGCACAGACTCATCGTCCTCAGCGATCAGTATGTGCTCATTGCCACCCAATACGTCGATTGTATCGACATTTATTGCTTTACTGACTCGGTTTTTAGCTGGCAACAAATTAACAGTTATGGTGGTACCTTCGTACAATTTACTCTCAATTTCGATTTTGCCTTCTTGTCTTTGCACCAATCCATACACGGTAGACAATCCTAGCCCTGTTCCCTTACCAACCTCCTTGGTTGTATAGAAAGGCTCGAAAGCACGCTGAATGGTAGCCTGGGACATACCGACACCAGAGTCTGAAATGATCAATTGTACTTTTTCAACTTCTCGTGGCTTAGTCTCGTCTTCCTCATCGGACTCGTCTGAAACTGACGACGATTCAATCCTGCGTCTTTTGGAATAGACATTACGTGTAGTAAATTTTATCACGCCTCCATCAGGCATGGCATCTCGGGCATTAACTACCAGATTCACAACGACTTGTTCCAGTTCAGTGGTGTCAAAGCGAGCCGTTGGTGAGCCCTGAGCAAGACGAAAATCGAGCATGTACTCAGGTCCGAGTAGTTGAGATAGCATAGGTGTTAAATCGGTAACCACATCATTCAGGCTAGCACTGACATCTTTTTCAACATTACCACGCCGGCTAAAGGCCAGTAGTTGATTAACCAGTGCGACTGACCGATCAACCGTATCAGAGATCTCTTTTATGCACTGCCCCACTTTCTCTGGTTGTGCTTGTTGAATATGGGCAAGCTCTGCGTAGCCGCGGATGACTTGCAAATGGTTTTTAAAGTCATGCGATACGCCGGCAGAGAGCTGCCCAATAAGCTCAAGACGCTCAGTCTGTTTAATCTCGGCCTGCAGTTGCTCTTGTTGATCGCGTTGCTCACGCCAATAAACAAATCCAATAATAGGTATTGCCCATAAATCCAGATTGTTACAAATCGGCAAAAATACATGGTCCCAGCGCTGCCCGGTATGCAGGTTGAACAACATGAGCACATGCGTCATGAAGTACACAATGAACGTTATTGCGACCACTTTTCGGATTCTGCTACTTTGCCGCAAAATAAATACGATGGTGACAAGGATGAAAGCTGCACCGAAGTAGTGAATAATCCAAGCGCCCCAATGCTGGCCGAACTGAAGGCTTGGGTCAGCCCGTACCGCGATCCACCAGTCATAGGCTATGAACACGTACAGTGCCGCACATATACCCATCGTCAAGTTAAAGAACTTTTTGGAAACTTCACTTGGACGAACTATGTAGTGCAAAAACGCTGCTGCAATTACTGCCCGCACTACCAACATCAAAACGTTGTCAATCGGCGGCAGAAATAAAGCCAGAATATCGGCAGATACGATATCGTGCAGACCAAGAATCGTTACCACAAGCATGAAAAAATCACGAGCAAAACCAACGAAAAAGCCGGCGATCAGTAGTTTGTCACGCAGCAGTGCATTTCGACGCCGAGCACTTAATGCACCCACGAGCATTACGCCCCAAAAAATCATGCCCAGCGAAAAGCGAGGTAGATCGTTTACCGCACCACCACGACCACCGCCGATTTCGCCCAGAATTTGCAGTACTAGGGTGCCTAACGCTTCCATGGCTCGTTTAACTATCTACGAAACTGAAGTTTACTTGCTGTGCCACTAAATAAAGGCACGAATGGAGCACTTCAAATTAACCATTACCAAGCACGCGCAGAACATAGTTTTGATTACTTTGCTGATCATCACAATTCTCCTTTTTTATCAGACTTGCATCCAGATTCACTGTCTTTAGTTAGTGTATCCCGGTAGACCAAAACTACATCAAGTGGTCTTATACCCTGCCATTAGTGCCGCCCAGCAACCATCATTATAGAATGCTGGACCGCTGCTACCGATTTTATTTAGTGAGCGCTGGAGGCGTTTTAAGTTTTTGTGCCGCCGCTTAGGTTTAACTTTGAGCTGGATAACTGCACGATCAAAGTCTATCAACGAAACCGTATTCTCATGTATAAGTATGTTGTGTGCATTCAAGTCGGCGTGATCGACTCCAGCCGTATGAAACTGCCGAATACACTGTCCAATGCTGTACCAGCGCTCGTCGGGCAGTATCGCGGTACAGACACGCTCAGCCAAAGTCACACCAGCCAAAAAATAAGTGATCAGCGACGCGCTGTATTTCGGCCCTCGCCGTTGGACCTGACAAGCGTAAGGTTTAGGCGACGGTAGACCCTGCAACTGCATTGCAGCCAACACGTCGAATTCACGCCACGCGCGTGTGCGCTTAAGACCCTGCCAAATATAGTGTTGCTCACTGATCGATCGTACCATCCCACCACGACGATAATGACGCAGCACCAGCTCGGTCTTGTCTATCTCTAAAAACAAAGAACCACCTCGACCGGCCGTGGGACTGTTGACAATATAATTGTTGGCCTCCAGCCAGTCATCGTCGAAGACGCGTTGATCAAATTCAGGTATCGCACCGGCGCGGTGCTGCCAATAAACCTGCGTTTGCTCGTTAGGGGCCGGGCTGATTCCAGTGACAGAGTCGAGCGACTTCATAGTCTTGGCACGTTCGGTTGTGAGTCAGCAGTTATTTTTTTTCAGTAGGAGAACCACTTTTGTTTTCCACCAGTTTATAAACAGTGCCACAATAGGAACAAGATGCTTCAGGCGAATCTTGCAAGGCAATAAACACGCGCGGGTGTGAGTCCCACAACGCTGAGCCCGGTGCAGGGCAATGCATTGGTAGCTCGTCTTTTGTCACTTCGATTACGGTTTGTAGTTTAGATCGCTTCATAATTTAGCTTGGATAATGTATTGCAGCAATTGTTCAGGAGGCATACGGCGCTAGCATGTACCGGGTCCGGGGGCTTTTTCGACTGCACCAATAGCCGATATTGAACCATAAACTCGACATCGGCGACACCTCCACGGTCACTTTGGAAAACGTGCCCCAATCCACCAATAGCCCCCCAAAAGGCGCTGGGTGCCGTACTCCTGGCCCTGCGGCGGTACGGGAGCTGCCATCTCTTTGACCATTTTGGAAAATAGTTCTGGGGAACTCGCTCACATATCCTAAGTGTAGCTGCCACAGAGCACGTTAGCCGGCCAGCTTCGGGTATCATGCAAGTTATGGAACACCAGCTCCAAATCGACGGTATAAATGTACACCTTGCAGATCGACATATTGTCAAAAACATGTCCTTTGCACTGGCTGAGGGCGAAATAGGCTGTTTGCTAGGCCCTAGCGGCTGTGGCAAAACAACGATGTTGCGCACAATTGCTGGCTTTCAGGCGCCTACCAGTGGCCGAGTGCTAATTGCCGGCAAAGAAATTTGCAGCAAAATGTGCGAGGCCAAACCCGAAGATCGACATGTCGGTATGGTGTTTCAGGATCTAGCGCTATTCCCACACATGACGGTGCGTAAAAATATTGCTTTCGGCATGCGACATGCCAGCAAAAAAAAAATAAAGGAACGCGTTGAAGAACTGCTTGATTTAGTGGCGATGTCAGACTACGGCAGCAGTTACCCGCACGAACTCTCTGGAGGCCAGCAACAACGCATAGCGCTGATCCGAGCTATGGCTCCACGTCCTCCGGTACTGCTTCTCGATGAGCCATTCAGCTCACAAGATACTGAGCGACGAGTACAACTGGCCCATGAAGTCAGAGAAATTTTAAAGCGCGATGGTATCACCGCCATTCTGGTTACGCACGACCAGTACGAAGCATTTGCCATCGCCGATCATATTGGCGTTATCAACGAAGGCACCTTACATCAGTGGGATAAAGCGTTCGATCTGTATCACACACCCGCTGATCGCTTTGTTGCAGACTTTATCGGCGAAGGTGTTTTCGTTTGTGGCAATACACTAGAGAATAATCAAATCCAAACCGAACTAGGCATAATACAAGGTGAGTTGTCTGAACAATTCTCAGCCGGCACACAAATAGAACTGCTGGTTCGACCCGATGACATCATTCACGACGACAACAGCCACACCAAGGCCACTGTTATTGCCAAAGATTTTCGTGGCGCTGGTCATCTCTACACGTTACGAATGCCCGGCAGTACACGATTGTTGTGCCTTGCGCCTTCACACCATAACCACAAAATTGGTGAAGAGTTTGGTGTGCGCCTGAACCTTGATCATCTGGTGATATTCAGTCGCGAAGTGTCCGGATGAGTTCATCATCGGTCGACACACAGACCGAGCACATTAACGATGAATTGCTCGACCTGGATTTGCGAGACAACGTATCCATACTGAATACTTTAGTCGAGAGTCAGACACGCGGTGTACATGCCGCACGCGAAGCCATTCCATCACTTAATTCAGCTGTCACAGCCGCAGCTGCCCGACTATCCGCATCCGACGGTCGACTGATCATGATCGGCGCCGGCGCATCCGGTCGCATTGCCGTGCAAGACGGTGCTGAACTCTGGCCAACTTACGGCTGGCCTGCAAAGCGTTTGATTTTGAGTATTGCCGGAGGCGATCGCGCACTGTTGCACAGCATTGAAGGCGGTGAAGACAACGCAGAAAATGCGCGCCTTGAAGTTGAATCACACTCCATAGGCAAAAACGATGTCGTACTTGGCCTTGCTGCCAGTGGCACATCGCGCTGGACAATTGCATGGCTTGAGCATGCGCGTAGCGCCGGCGCGCTGACCATTGGCATAGCCAACAATGCCGATACCCCATTGCTTTTAACGAGCGAGTGCCCGGTGCATTTAAATAGCGGTGCAGAAGTGTTGGCTGGCTCTACTCGGATGGCAGCCGGTACCGCACAAAAAGTGGCGCTAAATATGTTCAGCACCTTGCTGATGATTCGACTGAACAGAACCTACGGCAATCTTATGGTGGACATGGCAGCTATTAACGAAAAGCTTGATGATCGCCGATTGCGGATGTTGAATACGGTAGTGCCCAACGTTGATGCGGCAACCGCTACGGATGCGTTGCACCAAGCGGAGGGCTGGGTGAAACTGGCTGCTTTGATTTGTATGGGTACCAGCCGTGTGCAAGGTTTAAAGTTACTTGATGATTGTGATGGCAGTTTGCGGGCGGCTATGCGTGAGCTTGGCGTATAGAACTGTGCGATGACCAATCTGATTAAACGAATTCCGACTCCTATTGAAGTTGCGTTGGTACTTTACTTTGCATTTGGAAAGTACATATACTGGAGTACTCTGGCAGTTTTCAATTCAGTCCACCAAGAAAAGCAGGTCGTTCAAGTTCTGGATAATGCCGAGTTTTTAACCATTACAGTTTACCAATTAGTTGCCTTGTTAGTGTTACTGCCATTCCTGAAAATAAGGGGGTGGTCCTTTTCAGACTATGGCCTTCGCATGCGATGGAGCGATCTACTATGGGGGGCTGGATTTGTTTTTATACTGAATGCGTGGTGGTATCTTTTCTCGCCTTTATTTTTTTCATTCCTGCACATACCCACTGATATTTTTGCAGAAAACACAGCGACAATAATTCCAGTAACAATTTTCTCAGTAGTTAATTCGTTTTATGAGGAGATTTTTGTTTGCGCCTATCTGATTGTTGTCATTTCCAGACGGTTTAGCATACAAGTTGCAATCAATGTAAGTATCTTGATCAGACTGTCGTATCATCTCTATCAGGGAATTCCTGGGCTTATTTTTATCATCCCAATGGGTATTATATTCGCTTATTGGTTTGCGCGAACGAAGCGTTTGTGGCCACTTATTTACGCACACATTATCTTTGATATCTATCCGATTCTCATTCGTGGGGCCTTAAGCGAGTAGCTGATTTCCAATTTGGTCACAGTTCAGCATTCACATCAGCCTATTACGCCTGACCAATCTACAGGTTTATAGGGTCGGACCACGACAAGTTATTGATAAGAGGTTTATAGGGTCGGACCACGACAAGTTATTGATAAAAAAGTGGAAAACAGTAAAAAACGCATCGAAACAAGGCTTAGAAATCGTTTCTGCCGTACAAAACACCGTTTAAGGTTCACCACAAAACGTAGTTCACTTAGAGATGTGATCATCGGCAATTAAGTTGTTGGGTTGGACGGGAGCGCTAAGAGAGCTTAAGTGTCTTAGACGCCACATAGGTTTTTGGACCAGGTATTTCTCGTATCTTATTCCAAGCAACCAATCCTATAAGTCTTCAACACGCAGCTCGCCCCGCTCAATCTGCCCGTACCTTGTGTCGTTCTCGTTTGGACACGTTTTAAATATCCGCAGCTTCCAGGTAAATTGAGCTGGTTGCAGCCGAATCGTTTCGGCAATGGCATTGTTCATGGTAGTTGCATCCGTTACCGCATCGCCACTCGGGTAGTTCTGTAGCGCTTCAAAGAAATGGACGTCAGTACCATCATCGTCTGAATTGTGATGTGTAATCATGGGAATAACCAACGCATTGGTTTTCGCAACTATGCGCGGCAACATAGCTAGCGTGGCTTTTTGGTGCGAGAACCACGGTGCGAACACCGAGCCTTGCGCGCCATAGTCTTCATCGCATAGATAACACATTATCTTGCCGTCGAGCAGTCCGTTGATGAGCTGTCGGAAGCCATTACCACGCGACACTGGTGCCCCTCCAAAACGGGTACGCCCTTTGAGCACAAAATAGTCGAGCACAGAATTTTTTATTGGGTTGTAAATACCATGCATAGGATAGCTGGGTGCCAATACACACAGACCTGCATCAAGTGCGCTGGAGTGCGTAATTAATAAAACTACCGGGCGTTTGGTTTTTATCGCATTGTCCAGAAAATGTTGATTATGCAAACGCGCTTTCTTGATAATTGACTGATAACTGCCCCACCAGTTTCGCGGCATTAATAAAAAGGCCTGCAGGTGTAAAGCCAGATAGCGTTCGAATGTAGCATGGCGATGCGCATCATCAAACTCTGGAAAACAGGCTTGTAGATTGATGTTCACCGCACGGTTTGTGGCCGTATCACGGCGTGCTATAAGCTTGGCTATACCAACTGAGATGGCGTTGCGTATGCGTCTGGGCAACCACCTGAGTAAACCCAACAAGCCTACAGCTATCCAGGTAAGCCAGGTGTTTGGTGCAAGTGGAACTGAGGCTGGCACTTTTGGATTACTGTTCGTCTGCTTGATCGTTAGCACCAAGTTGTTTGACAACACGCTTGCGAAACACCCCAATTTCCTTTTCTACTTGCTTATCACCATTGGCTTGCGCAGCAACCAACCCCGAATCAAATGCTTCAAGCGCTTTGTCCAGCTGCCCGTCATCTGCCAGCACTCGCCCTAGGACTTTCCAAGCCGTGGAATAGTCTGGCTTAAGTTCAACAGCATGGGCCAGGTGTAGCGCTGCCTCGGTGTATCGTTTTTCCTTGTAATAAGCATTGCCCAATGTATAGCGAAGCATTTCACTATCCTGCCCGCGGCTTAGCATGGCTTCAAAAGTATCTATCTGGCTCATGTATTTATTCGTTGTCCTTTCGCCCAATGAACTGAGCTTCACTAAAGCCGCGCTCATTTACGGTAGACTCATAAGCATAACAAGTTGTAAGGGGCGCAAACAATGCTTGCAGTTCATTTTCTTTAAGCAAGTAATCCGGATTCGACAGACCAGCTGTGAACGTTTGATAGAAAATCACGCCGTTTGGTCGCAAGGCATCAATCAGTTTTGCGCATAAATTGCGGTCAAGAAAACGACTGACCACGATGACATCCAGGCTATCAGACTCGGGTGGATGGTTAATAACATCGCGGACTTCGGCGGTAACACTTTTGTGTTGTATAGAGTCTATGGCCGTTTGGCTGATATCCCACGCAAAAACAGTCAATCCATTTTGTGCCAAATACATAGCATTGCCGCCCAATCCGCAGGCAATATCAGCTGCGACACCTGATTTAGGTAAAAACGCAGCACCTCTGAGCAAAATATCGGCAGGTGCTGGTTTTGATTTGTCTGAGTATGCATAACGCGCGTTCCACTTTGACGCAATGGTCCTGGGTTTGGAGTCGCTCATTTTTTCCAAAACGCCGGGGTAAACAACAATAGCAATGTAAAGATCTCCAGGCGACCAAACAACATGGCAAAGCTGAGCACAACCAATGAGAAATCTTCCAGGCTTGCGTAATTTGCAGCAACCTCCCCTAAGCCCGGACCCAGGTTATTCAAACAGGCAACAACGGCTGAAAAGGCGGTTTCCTGATCGTGACCTGCAGCCATAAGCAAAAGCAGCATCACCACACACAATGCCAGATAGGCTGCGAAAAACCCCCACACTACATCGATAACTTTGTTGGATACCGGACGCCCACCGACTTTGACTTTGATCGTTGCACTCGGGTGCAACAAAAGCCGTAATTCGCGTTGACCTTGTTTGAACAACAACAACACGCGGATAACCTTCATACCGCCACCGGTAGAACCAGCACACCCCCCTACAAAGCTTGCAAAGAGTAGCAGCACCGGTAAAAAACCTGGCCAGTTGAAGTACTCTTCTGAGGTAAACCCGGTTGTGGTGCCGATAGAGACGACGTGAAACAAGCCATCGAGGAACGAACTGGCCATTGTGGAAGTATTGGTAAAGTACAGGTATAAGCTAACGATTAACGTCAGCGTTATAGCCAGACCGATAAATGCACGAAACTCCTCATCCACAAGATAGCTTTTCAGGCTCTTGCTTCTCACAGCCGTAAAATGCAGCGCAAAGTTCACACCCGATATCAGCATGAACAACACAGCGACCATTTCAATAGCCACACTATTGTAGTGACCAATACTTGCATCGTGAGTTGAAAAACCACCAATTGCCACAGTTGAAAAACTGTGTCCGATAGCATCAAAGGGTGACATGCCAGCCCAAAGGTAAGCTAACGCGCAAAGTATCGTCAGCCCCAGATAGATGTACCACAGCGCTTTGGCTGTACCGGCTATACGGGGTGTCAGCTTATCTTTGTTAGGCCCAGAAGATTCCGCTCGATACAATTGCATACCGCCTATTCCCAACATAGGCAGAATCGCAATGGCGAGCACAATAATTCCCATACCACCCAACCACTGCATTTGTTGACGATAGAACAAAATTGAATGCGGCAAACTATCCAAACCAACAATAAGCGTTGCTCCGGTTGTTGTTAAGCCAGACATAGATTCAAAAATAGCAGCGGCAATTGAAAGATTAAGCTCTGTGTATAAAATAAAGGGGAGCGACCCGAACAAACCGAGCACACCCCAGAAAAGCACGACCACCATAAACCCATCGCGCAAACGCAGCTGGGTTACTTGTTTACGCACGGGTAGGAACAATGCAATTCCGGTTAGAAAGGTCGTAAAGAATCCACCAATAAACGGCCACGTAGCACCGTCTTTATAGATGATCGACACTATTACCGGCGTCAGCATCGTTGTGCTAAATAGCGCCAGCAGGATGCCTAACACCCGCTGTACTGTCTTGATCTGTATGGTCATTCAGGTATTGGTCAATGCGATAGTCGTTTGCATTGGGTTAAACAAAGGTGAAGCCAACCTGGAATAATTTCTCCACATCAGCAATCTCGCGTTTGTCGGTAATCAAAACAATCAAATGATCTTCGGCTTCGATCACGGTATCGTGATGCGCAATCAGCACATCGCTGCCACGCGCAATCACACCAATAGTGGCACTTTTGGGCAATTTAACCTGACTGATTTCTCGACCGACCAGTACCGATGTGTCTTTGTCACCATGCGCAATCCCCTCTAATGCTTCAGCAGAACCTTTACGCAAAGAATGCACCGCAACCACATCTCCACGGCGAATATGGGTTAACAGGGAACCGATCGTGATTTGTTGTGGGGAGATTGCTACATCGATAATGCCGCGTTCGACCAGATCAACATAGGCTGGTCGATTAATCAGTGACATGATTTTATTTGCTCCCATGCGTTTGGCTAACATGGCAGAAAGGATATTGGCCTCATCGTCATTGGTTAATGCACAGAAAACATCCATGTCATCTATATTTTCATCGATCAGCATGTCTTGATCGGCCGCATCGCCATGAAACACCAACGCACTGTTCAGGGTTTCGGCCAGATAGTCTGCACGGGCCTCAATGGTTTCAATAATCTTGACGTCGTAATGCTTTTCCAGTTTTCGGGCCAACTGCAATCCAATATTACCGCCACCTGCAATCATGACGCGCTTGCAACTACCAATCTGTGTATGAAATTGCGCCATAACGGTGGCCGTATGCTCACGTTGCGACAATATGAATACAATGTCTTCGGCCTTGATGACTGACTTGCCTTGAGGGATAATCGCTTTATCACCGCGATAAACCGCCATCACTCGCATATCAATGTCATTCAATAGCTTCGGCAAGTGAGACAGTGATTCATTCTCCATTGGCGAACCACTTTGTACTTCAACACCAACCAACCGCACACGCCCACCGGCAAAGTCGACAACCTGGAGTGCACCAGGGTGTTCAATAACACGCTGAATGTGATCGGTGACCAGCTGCTCGGGGCTGACTAGTACGTTAATAGGGATATGGTTATTACTGAACAGGTCTTTTTCGCGCAGATAGTCTGTTGATCGAATGCGGGCGATTTTGTTTGGTGTTTTAAAAAGCGTATAAGCAATCTGAATGGCAACAATGTTGGTTTCGTCCGAATCGGTTGCGGCTATGATCATGTCCGCATCTTCTGCACCGGCTTGTCGCAGCACTTCAGGGTATGAAGCATATCCAACGACAGTGTTTAGATCGAGTCTGGACCCAAGTTCTGCAAGCACTGATTTGTCAGTGTCTACAACAGTTACTTCATTGTTGTGTTCAGAGGCCAGACTCTGCGCCACGGTCGATCCAACCTGGCCTGCACCCAATACTATTATTTTCATGAGTGGAGAAGCCTACTCGCGTACTTTATCGAGGTCGATGTTCAGGCTGCGCAGCTTGCGATACAAATGTGTGCGCTCCATGCCCACATGCTTGGCAAGATCGCCAATATTTCCCTGTGCCTCAGTCAGACATCTGATCAAATACTGCCTTTCGAAGTCAGCTCTGGCTTCACGTAATGGCAAGTCGTAGCGTAGCACTGTCATGGTGTCACTACTTGCGGCAATGCCTAATGCATTGCCAACTTCGGTCGCCTCTATCGACCCCGATCCACCTAACAATAAAATACGCTGCACGAGGTTTTTTAGCTCCAACAAGTTACCTGGCCAGTCCAGATTGCGTAGCTTGTTCTGAGCCCCGACGCTAAAATGACGGTAGGACAAACCCTCTATCGCAACATGCCAATCGACAAAACCTTCAAGCAAGGCCGGTATGTCTTCCAAATGTTCTCGCAGCGGTTTCATTGTGATAACTTCCGCGGCAAGCTGTCGAGCCAAAGAAGGATCAAGCACACCCTGTTTAACTTGCGCTGAAAGTTCGGTTCGGGATGAGGCCATCAGGCGTGCCCGAAAAGGTACTCTGACACCTCCGCCAACCCGCACAAACCCTTGTTGCTCGATAGCTTGCCGCAAGCACTGTTGAGCACTTATTGGCAATAGCTCTACATCGCTCAGAAACAGCGTGCCACCTGATGCGGACTCGAGAAACCCCATACTGATTGATCCATTGTTCTCTTCACCCAACAACTCACGGTGCGAATTGGCCGCCGACAAGGTATCGCAACGCAATTGAATAAACGGACCTGGATTCTCGCTACTCTTATCGTGCACGTGTTGCGAGAACAAAACCCGCCCACTGCCCGGCTCACCAATGAGTAGCAAAGTATTGGTTGTTGTGGCCTGTTCATCCAATTGCTCGCGAAGCCGGACAATGTATTCGCTATCGCCAAGCAATAAAGGCAAGCGTCGAACCGGCACGGCAGTTTTGCCAGAAGTGGCTTGTTCAAAACCATCGGCAAGCGCTTTTTCAACGTTTAGCAATAACTTCGCCAGAGACACCGGCTTTTCAATAAAATCCACCGCGCCATGACGAGTTGCTTCCACGGCTGTCTCCACGGTTCCATGCCCTGAAATCATGATGACCGGGAATTGCAAATCACCGCTTTTACGCCAGGTTTTGAGCAAACTTATGCCATCGGTATCCGGCATCCAGATATCGAGTAAAACCAGATCGGGAGTCTGTTCGTCGATACAACTTTGTGCAGCGCTTGCAGATTCTGCAACGGATACCGCATAGCCCTCATCTTCAAGAATTTCCTGAAGTAAACTCCTGATATCAGGCTCGTCATCGACGACCAGTACGCTTCGACTACTCATGATGACTGCTCACAATGACTGCTCACGTCGACTAATCATGCCGCATCACCTCGTAATTGCGCAGCTGTTGGACAAGGCAATTGGACCGTTACCATTGCGCCGCCCCTATCCCCATCCCGATTGGTGCGGTTCTCAGCCTTAATTGTACCGTCATGCTCCTCCACGATCTTTTTTACGATGGCCAAACCGAGCCCCGTACCCCTTGGCTTGGAGCTAACGTAGGGCTCAAACACTCGGCTGAGCGACTCTACCGGGAATCCGGGACCATCGTCCATAGTCACTATCTCAAGTATACGCTGGTTATGTAATAAGGCATATCGGGTGATGATTCGAACCTCAGGCGCCGGGTGGGCTTGTTGTGCTTCAAGCGCATTTTTGATCAGGTTATGCATTAACTGACGCATGCGCGGCAAGTCAACTCGAATTGGCGCAAGATCGGTATCCAGGTTCAGGATAAATTTTGCATCTGCTTCTCCTTCACGGTAAAGCTCAGCTACGTCTTCCAGTAATTGATTTATATTAGTTAGAGTCAAACTCAGTTTTGGAGCCGATGCATACTCGGCAAACGCATCTACCATCGACTTCATCACATCAACCTGGTTTTCTATTGTTTGAGTCAGTCGCGACAACACATCTACATCATCAACATCAAGCTTTTTAATCAGCTTTCGCCTTAGCCGTTCAGCCGATAATTGTATGGGCGTAAGAGGATTTTTAATCTCATGTGCCAGCCGGCGGGCAACCTCACTCCATGCGGCATCCCGCTGTGCGCTAATGATCGTCGTCATGTCATCTATGACTACCACCCTGCCTGCAGGTTCATTTGCCACATCGTGCAGGGATGCACCACGACAAAACAGAAATCGCCTGCCAGTCTGATCGAGCACTTCCAACTCCGCTGACCAATCACTGTTATCGTCAATCAGAAAATGTGCAATTTGCTCAGCAAACTGGGCTGCAATACTGGTGTCCTGTGTAGCCTGCTGTAATGGATGACCTTCAAGCTCAGATAGCTCTGGACCCAATATGTCTATGGCTGCCTGATTAAAGGTACGCACATGATCTTGCGCATCGAGCGTGACTACACCTGAGGATATTTGACCCAATACAGCTTGTAGATAAGCGCGCTGACTCTCAACCTGTCGTTGACTTTGTTCTGCAGTATCACGGGATTGATCAAGCTGCAGTGTCATGTAGTTAAACGATTGCACCAGAAAGCCCAGTTCATCATTTTTGCTGCGTTTATAGATTCGTTGACTGTAATCTCCTTCTGCAACCGCACGCGTGCCTTGTACAAGATCATGCACAGGCATCATCATGCGTCTCGCTGCGTAAAAAGAAAACCAGACAGCCATCATGACCGACAGCAACAAGGCCAGCGACAAACTCAACATGGTGCTAATGATCAATGGCCTGCGAAGGAACACCAGTTGCTGGTATTGCTGAACGCTTGATTGCACACTCTCAGCCAGATCTGAAGAGCGCCTGGCAATAGGATAGAGCGCTTGAAGTACAGAGTTTTCTCGAGTGGCGTTTTCTGAGAATACCGGTACGACAACTCGAATATACAATTCGCTTTCACCAATTGGATCGACATCAACGTAAGACAGACCCTGTCGGGCACGCACAACCAGATCGTCATCTGGCCGGTTGGGCTGAACGGCAATATTATCGAGCAAACCAGTGGAAGCAATAATTCGATTGTCGGGCCCTATCAGCGTCATCTCCGATGCATCGGTTTCCACTGTCAGGTTGTTCAATGCAATAACGGCAACTGAATCGCTAACACCCACCAGTTGCTCTGCCACGTTGATCGTGTCACGTTGCAACGTTCTCATTTGCAGCCCAAGCGACTCTCTGCTTAACTCGATTGCGTCATAGAGTGCCTGTTCTATTTCGATGTCAAAGTAGCTGTTGATGTTGGCCCGTAAAAATCGAATGGAAAACCCGTATACCAGTGTCACCGGCATTAAGGCCAGCAAAACCGACAAGATAACCAATTTAACGGTAAGTCTGGAACCGGCGACTCGTGCGCGAAATTCTCGCATCAATCGCCAACCATTAATGACGATGAGAACACCTATAAACGACAGGGCCACCATATTGCCAAACAACAACCAGCGGTAGTAGCGACTAAATTGATCAAGACGTAAAGCCATCGTGCTAAGCACATACAACGATGCAATAAGCACAACAAACAACAAGCCCATAAGAACCGGACTGGTTAATGTTTTATTGTTCAATTTAGAGACCAAGCGAATTCCTCACTAGCCAATTTCCACGTTGAAGACAGCAGCGGCCGCAACGGAAGTGGTAGAGCTTTGTCGTCCAGATGTATGCTTAATTGGCCATAAAGCTGAGATTTGCTATCAAACCCAGCCTCATCAGCCCCATCCTCTCTATCCTCAACGCTATCAAACAAATCACCATCAAATCCATCGGGCTTTTGTACAATTTCACTCTGCATCCGACCCAGCTTTTCCAGTGCTGCAAGCAAAGATCGATAGTTACCACTTTCACCAGTGGACTGTGACTGTAGTCGATAGTGTCGAGTTAACTCGTAATAGGTCAGTGTGAGGCGGTGCTTATGCTCAAATATTGTATCGTCGAACCAGAAAGCACGGTTGCGCTTGATGCGAAAATCAACAATAAATTGCAGTGGTACGCCGCTGTTTAAGCCCTGCCGCATTTCAGGAGACAACTGAATGTCGGCCAGAGCGCCAAGCTGCCAACCGCTAGAAGATTCGCTCAGCGTGGCGCTTTGAATATCTATTCGCCCTTGACCAGACGATGTTTGCGCACTGAGTTTAGACGGCAGTAACCCACCAGCTACACACAACACACATATCACGCAACGCACACACATACTTACCACCCGTAACAAACGAGAAGCTGCGTACTGCCTGTATGGTTTGATGCTCACTTAAGATTTTTCCAGCAATGCATAGAAAAAACCATCCATGTCGTGCTCGCCCGGCAGTATCTGGATTCGTCCAACTGAGCGCGTAACACCGAAAGGTAAATCAATTGCCATTTCACGAGCATCGTCTTTTTGCTCCAGAAACCAGCTTATCTGTTCTTCGTTCTCATCTTTTAGAACCGAACAAGTGACGTATAACAACTGCCCACCCTGAGCAAGCGTATCCCACAGTGCATTTAACAATTTGCGCTGGATAGACACCAGCTGTTCTATATCGTTTTCACGTCGTAGCAACTTGATATCAGGATGACGACGAATCACACCCGTGCCACTACAAGGTGCGTCGAGTAATATTGCATCAAAACCAACACCGTCCCACCAGCTCTTCGTATCGCTGGCATCTGCACATTGCAGCTCACACCGATTCTCTAATTTTAATCGTTGCAGCGTATCCTTAACACGAACAAGACGATCAGCATCGTGATCGAGTGCAACTACCTGACGCCATTCGCCATATTCCAGCGCATGTGCAGTTTTTCCACCTGGCGCTGCGCATGCATCGAGCAAACGTTTACCCTTTCCATTATCCAGCAATCCATTACCCAATAGTGTCGCGGCAATTTGTGCGGCCGCATCTTGCACACTGACTTGACCATGTTCAAAATTCGGCAGCTTGTGTACTGGTGTCGGATTGTCAAGCGTCAGCACAGAACTCAAACCCTCGATACTTGTAGCGCTAGCACCAGTGGCTTTGAGTTGTTGTAAATAGTCGACTGTGCTTAAGCTTCGCTGGTTGACACGCAATGTCATAGGCGCTTGTCTGTTACCGTGCTCAATAATTTTTTGCCAATGATCTGGCCAATCTTTTTTGAATCGCGACAACAACCATTGCGGGTGTGACAAGCTCGCCGGTTCATCCAACAGCTCCTCAAGCGATGCTGCCCGGCGTTGAAAATTTCTTAAAACCGCATTCACCAATCCTTTGGCCCAGGGCTTTTTGAAGTGTTTTACCGCAGCCACCGTAGTATCAACAGCGGCATGCGGTGCCACCCGTGTGTATGCCAATTGAAAAACACCCAGCTGTATAAGAATATAAATATCGGTGTCTTTGCGCTTGAGCGGTTTACTGAGTAAACCATCCACCAAACCACTCAAGCGACCTGACCAACGTGCCATGCCGAAACACAATGCCTGCAATAGGGCTTTGTCGGCGTCTGCAACCTGTTGTTGAGCAATAGGCAAAAGGCGAGTTAACGAGCCACCACCGGCTTGCATGTCTAATATGACATTGACAGCAGCTACTCGCACATCAAGCGCTGCCATGTTTAACCGAAAACCTTGCCGGTTAAATTGTTGCCTCGATTAAACTCACTCACAAGCATGGATTTTTTTCCGGGCTTTTGTATTTCTGTTATGTCTAGCGCACCGTCAGATGTGGCAACACGAATGCTTGTATCATCGGCACTAATGACTTGGCCCGCAATAGCTGATGCTGGTACCACTGCATCAGCTGCAATAGTGCTGCGCCAAACTCGGTAACGCACTCCGTCGAGCACAGCATCGCAACACGGCCAGGGATTAAAGGCCTGAATTTTTCGGTGTAACGATAGTGCCGATTCGGAAAAATCCAATGCGGCTTCAGACTTATTTAATTTTTTCGCGTAGGTAATACCGTTTAATGACTGAGCAACCGGATGCAATTCACCACCACAATAGCCACCCAGACTGTCAACTAATGTTGATGCACCAAGAACTGCCAGTGCATCGTGCAATTCGCCTCCAGTCATGTTTTCAGTCAGTGGTATTCGCGCAGTCGCTATCACACCGCCTGTGTCCAGACCTTCATCCATCTTCATAATACAAACACCCGACTCCGCATCGCCAGCGAGTAAAGCACGTTGAATGGGTGCAGCCCCACGCCATCTGGGTAACAACGATGCGTGGATATTCAAACATCCAAGTGGTGGTAAAGACAGTACAGCGGCAGGCAGAATAATGCCGTAAGCTGCAACCACCATCACATCGCACCTGAGCCTGGCAACTGCATCTATGCTGCCATCGTCAGCTTGAAATCTGACCGGTTGCAGCACAGGAATATCATGCTCTTCTGCCAGGGCCTTCACCGCGCTGGCTTTAAGCGCGCGACCCCGTCCAGCTGGCCTGTCTGGCTGCGTCAGTACACCTACCACCTGATGATCTGTTTGGAGTAGCGCTTGTAGCGCACTGGCGGCAAAAACAGGTGTGCCGGCAAAAACCACCCGTAAGCGCTGACAATCGGTCATTGAGCCCTACTACTCATCATCGTCTAATTCATCCTCTTCCCGCTCTTTAGCCGCCTTGATCATTTTCTTGCGAATACGATTGCGTTTGAGCACAGAAAGATAATCGACAAATAACTTGCCATCCAGATGATCGATCTCGTGTTGGATACACACTGCCAGCAACCCATCGGCTTCGAGCTCAAATGGATTGCCATCACGATCGACAGCCGCTACCTTAACCTCAGAGGGGCGTTTGATGGTCTCGTAGATGCCGGGAATCGACAAGCACCCCTCCTGCATCTCAGCCTCACCGTCCGAATATTTAATTTCCGGATTAATGAGCGTCAAAGGAGAATCGCTCTCCTCAGACACATCAATAACCACTATTCTTTCATGGATATTAATTTGCGTGGCAGCCAATCCGATGCCCGGCGCGTGGTACATGGTCTCCAGCATGTTGTCGACCAAATCCGCTACACGGCCATCCACGTTCGCCACGGGGGTCGCGATCTTGCGTAGTAACGGGTCTGGGTAGAACAAAATATCCAACAGTGACACAACTAAATTCCGGTGCTTTTTCGATTGATACATTCTAACAGGCGTCAAAGGCATCTCCCTTGCATATCAATCCATGAAAGGCCCACAGATCTGTGCGGGCCAATGGTTGAATCTGGAGATTGCTTACAAATGGCCAAAATTACTGCTAGCCAGGCCGCCCAAGCCGCCCTGCTGCTGAGCATGACTACCCTGGTAGCCTGCTCGTTTGGTGAGAAAACAACTTTGATGGCGATAGACGCACCTGCCGCGGCGACTGCCCAAGATCGTTTCACTGAAGGCGAAGACTATACTGCTGTGGTTCCACCACCCGCCCTGGGCGCGGCCGTTGACCCTGATGCGCCAGAAAATTACACGGTAGTCAGAGGCGATACACTCTGGGACATATCCGATCGGTTCCTCAAACATGCGTGGCTTTGGCCACAACTCTGGGACTACAACCCACAAATACCAAACCCACACCTGATTTACCCTGGTGATCTGGTTAGCCTTGAGTATGTAGGCGGCCAGCCACGCCTGGTCATTGATCGCAATGGTCGTCGAGTTTCTCAATCTGGTGGCAGCCAAAGCTATGGGAACACCGAACGTCTTTCACCCAGAATCCGCTCTGAGTCTCTGAACGATGCAATCCCGATGATTCCAGGGGATGCCATTGCTTCCTTTTTAGTACACCCACGTGTCGTTGTTGCAGAACAAATCGCTAACGCACCCTACGTCGTCGGCAACTACGATGGTCGACTTATCAGTGCGATTGGTCACCAGATTTACGTACGCGGCCAGCTGAACCGGGAGCAGCCACAGTACGCGGTATTTAGAAAAAGCAAAAAGCTGGTTGACCCACAAACTAAAAAAACCCTGGGTTACGAAGTTCAGCACGTCTCAGACGTGAAACTGATGCATCTTGGCGATCCGTCAACGCTGATCGTGACATCCAATAATATGGAAACGATTGCCGGTGACATACTATTGCCAACCAATGACGAAGGCATTGTAACCAGCTATCAAACGCGTATGCCTTCACTCGGTGATGGCGAGGGACGCGTTGTATCACTGGTTAATGCGATTGCCCAAAGTGGTCGAGACCAGGTTGTTGTTCTGAATCTTGGCAAGAATAACCAGATTAAACCTGGTGATGTGCTGGCCATAGAATCGCGTGGCGGAACTTTTATAGATACTCGCGGTAAAGGCGGGTACGAAGAAGTTAACTATCCCGATACTCGAACTGGTGTGGTAATGGTATTTAAAACCTTCGATGAGGTAAGCTATGCACTTGTCATGGAATCGACACTTCCAGTACGCGTCAATGATGGCGTCACTGGCATTTAAACACCTGCGCCTCCACTATTGGATTAATGTCACGATTGTATTAACGTGAAATTAATAGACAAGTGGTCGCGGGTTAACCCCGGACCACATTCATGGATGAATTTACCGGCGACCAGACGCCTGCGTCACTCTGGCTTGAGTACTCTCTTACCCGCAGCATTAACGCTGGCTTACGAAGGCAGTTTTTGCAGCACTATCCTGATTTAAGCGATCTGGCAGCATTGCTCTCGTCGACCCACCCACGTGTGCTTACCGGCGACCCGACGTTCAATCAAAAAGCCACTGCGGCACTCAGGCAACGCAAAACTGCCGCCGTGCTTGGCCATGTAGAACAAGCACTTGCCTGGGAATCCAGCCACGGGTTAAACCGGATTGTAGGACTGGATCATCCAGCCTACCCACAGCTGTTAAAAACCACGACAAATGCCCCACCCGTTTTATATGTCAGCGGTGATTTGCATAGCCTGAATACGCCCTGTGTTGCCATTGTTGGTGCGCGTAAAGCCAGTCACAATGCGCTTGAGCAAGCACATAACATTGCAAAAGAACTGGCTGAACATGGTGTCACTGTGGTAAGCGGGCTGGCTTTGGGTGTAGACGCAGCGGCTCATCGTGGCGCGTTGCTTGGTGGCGGACAGACCATCGCGGTATCCGCTACTGGACCTGAGCGTATTTACCCCCGCTCACATGTGAAGCTTGCATCGAGTATTCGCGGCGGCGGTGCAATTGTTACCGAATTCGCACTCAACAACACATTGCAGCCACATTGTTTTCCACGTCGAAATCGCATCATAAGCGGCCTGAGCATGGGTGTGCTGGTGATTGAAGCTGCGTTGCCAAGCGGCACCCTGACGACTGCGCAACATGCGTTGCGTCAGGGCCGAGAGGTTATGGCTATGCCCGGTTCGGTCCATAACCCGCTTACCCGCGGTTGTCACGAGTTAATCAAAAACGGGGCGGCTTTGGTGGAAAATACCGAGGATGTGCTGATTTGCCTGCAAAACGAACTCAAACGCCATATTATTGACTCTCGATCTGAATCACTGAGCGTTAAATCCGATTCAGCTTGTGATAAGTTGACCAAACTGAGCCCAGACACGCTAACCTTGCTGGATTGTCTAGGCTTCGACCCTGTATCGATTGATACGCTGGTGAACCGTTCTGGCATGGACGCGTCTCAGGTAGCTGGGGCATTGACGCATCTGGAGATATCTGGTCTGATCATGGCCGACTCGGGTGGGCGGTATATCCGTTGCAAGCATACCGCGGGCACCAATTTGAAATCGCCGGTTTGAGTTGGCAGGTGATGCTCATGTTTAGCCGCATAGTGAGCCCCTCGTCGATTCTGGCTGGTGTTCAAAACTTATAAAACAATGGGGTCGACCAACATGTTAATTCATGTTCAGTTATAAGGTCGACATATAAATCGTTTGGCCGAAGGTCAACGAATAATTAAACAAGTTAGCACTGTAGTTGGTTTCATGAGCAAAAATCTCATCATCGTCGAATCGCCCGCCAAGGGCAAGACCATCGAGAAGTATCTTGGTAAAGATTACAAGGTGCTCGCCTCGTATGGCCACGTTCGCGATCTACTCCCCAAAGAAGGGGCAGTCGATCCTGACAACGACTTCGCAATGAAATACCAGATGATTGAACGCAATGAGAAACGCGTCGACGCAATCATCAAAGCCCTTAAAAAAGCCGACTCCCTGCTGCTCGCAACTGACCCTGATCGCGAAGGTGAAGCGATCAGTTGGCATTTAGTTGAGCTACTGCGTGAACAGGGACATCTGGAAAACAAAAATGTGCACCGAGTGGTTTTTCATGAAATAACCAAATCGGCAGTAACCGATGCAGTGGCTAATCCGCGCGAACTGGGCACAGCTATGATCAACGCGCAACAAGCACGCCGTGCACTTGATTATCTTGTGGGCTTCAATTTGTCTCCATTGCTGTGGAAGAAAATCGCACGTGGACTCTCCGCTGGTCGTGTGCAATCACCCGCACTTCGAATGCTATGCGAACGTGAAGACGAAATCGAAGCATTCATACCGGTCGAATACTGGAGCGTGCTGGCCGAGCTTGAAAAAGATAAACAAGCATTCAATGCGCGTTTGTCTTTACTGGAAAATGAAAAAGTAAAACAATTTACCATCAACAATGGTGAGCAGGCACACGCTGCCAAAGACATGCTGATGGGGCATGCCAAAGGCAACCTGACGGCCGTTAAAGTTGTAAAAAAACAACGCAAACGAAATCCAACCGCACCGTTTACCACTTCAACTATGCAGCAGGAGGCATCTCGTAAGCTGGGATTTGGAGCACAAAGATGTATGCGCATCGCGCAGGGGCTCTATGAAGGTATCGATGTCGGAGATGGCCAGGTGGGCCTTATAACGTATATGCGTACGGATTCGATCACCCTATCGCAGGAGTGCCTTGCGGAATTGCGCGAGTTGATTCCGGAACGCTACGGAAAAGACTACCTGCCAGCGGACATTAACGTTTACAAGAATAAATCAAAAAACGCGCAGGAAGCTCACGAAGCGATACGCCCAACATCAGTGAAGCGCACACCAGAAGAAATGAAACCTTTTCTGAACGAAGATCAGTATAAGTTGTACAACCTGATCTGGAAGCGCACCGTAGCCAGTCAAATGATTTTCGCGACCATTGATGGCGTTGCAGTTGACTTTGCTTGCGGTGAAGGCAACCTGTTTCGCGCCAATGGCTCAACGGTTACCTTCCCGGGATTCATGAAGGTCTACATAGAAGATGTAGACGATAAGAAAAACACCGATGACGACGACAAGATGTTGCCAGAGCTTAAAGAAGGCGATCAAGTGCCTTTGCAAGACATCAAACTAACCCAACACTTTACTGAACCACCACCTCGCTATAGTGAAGCAAGCCTGGTAAAGACGCTGGAAGAGTATGGCATTGGTCGCCCTTCAACCTATGCCTCAATCATCCAGACTTTGCAGTCACGTGAATATGCGGAAGTCGAGTCAAGGCGATTCTTCCCCACCGACAAAGGTCGCGTGGTTAATAAATATTTAACGATGCATTTTGAAAAATACATCGACTACGATTTCACGGCTAATCTTGAAGATCAACTTGATGCTGTTTCGCGTGGCGAGAAGCAGTGGATCCCAGTACTCGATGAATTTTGGCAACCGTTCAAGAAAACGGTCGACACCAAAGAGACCGATACCGGGCGCGACGATCTGTTCCGGCAACTGGGTACCGACGAAGAGACCGGCAAACCTATTTCTGTTCGTGTTGGTCGTTACGGTGCGTTTGTTCAAATTGGCACCAGAGACGATGAGGACAAACCGAAATTCGCAGGTCTACGACCTGGTCAGAAAATGAATTCGATTACGCTGGAAGAAGCGATACGTTTATTTGATTTACCACGTAATCTTGGTGAGTCTCCTGAAGGAGAGAAAATCTCCGCCAATATTGGTCGCTTTGGACCATACATTAAATACGATGCAAAATTTGTATCCTTAAAAGATGAAGACCCATACGAAGTCACACTGGAGCGGGCTTTGGAAATTGTTGCTGAAAAGAAGATTGCAGATGCCAACAAGCTGATCAAACATTTTGAAGGCACCGATGTTCAAATTCTCAACGGTCGCTGGGGCGCTTACATCACTGATGGCAACAAAAACGCAAAGATACCCAAAGAACCACCAGAACTAAAAGAAAAACCAGCTGAAATTCCACTGGAACTATGCTTGAAACTGCTTGAAGAAGCACCGGAAAAACGTGGTCGTGGCAAGAAAAAAGCCGCTGCCAAAAAAGAAGCTGAAGGCAAAAAGAAGGCCGCTGCCAAGAAGAAAACTAAAAAGAAGTCAGCGTCGAAGAAAAAGAAAGCAACGTCAAAAAAGAAGAAAGCCACCGCAAAGAAAAAAGCTACGGCGAAAAAAACCACAGCAAACAAAACGGCTGCCAAGAAAAAAGCGGCATCAAAGAAAGTGATCGCCACAAAGCAGTAAGAGGCGCTTGCATCAATGCTATTGAGTTGTGCCAGAGCAGCAGGTGCCATAAAGGCGGGCGAGATTATCGCCTACCCTACCGAAGCTATTTATGGTCTTGGTTGTGATCCAAACAATCATCAGGCTCTGGCCCAACTGTTGAAGTTAAAAAGCCGAGCCAGTAATAAAGGCTTGATTCTGGTTGCCAGCAATCGTTCACAACTTGACCCGTTTATAGACGATCAAAACCCCGCCATACTCGAACGGGCTAACAATAGCTGGCCCGGCCCGGTTACCTGGATTATGCCTGCAAGCAAACTTTGCCACCCACTACTCACTGGTAACAGGTCAACTATTGCCGTGCGAATCAGCGCTCACCCGGTAGTGCGAGACTTGTGCGACGCGTGTGACCATGCGCTGGTTTCAACCAGTGCGAATATTAGCGGTGAAATTCCTTTGGAAAACGCTGAAGATATAGCCAACGCATTTACAACAAACATCGCAGGGGTTGTCGAAGGCGCACTGGGTGGACTTGAAAACGCAACATCGATATTCGATGCCATTACCGGTGTTCAGCTACGGTAAATTCTCGACAATGGTTGAATCAAACAACAATAATATTGACAGCACGGCGGTTCGAGAGTATCTGGTTGCATTGCAAGAATCGGTGTGCAGCACCCTTTCGGCGCTGGATGGTAAAGCCACTTTTGATACCGACCCCTGGACACGTGCAGAAGGTGGTGGTGGCGTCACGCGAACGCTGGCAGATGGCGTTGTATTTGAAAAAGCCGGCGTCGGATTTTCTGAAGTATCCGGCACACAGCTACCACCTTCAGCCTCAGCCGCACGACCAGAGCTTGCCGGCAGAGCGTGGAACGCAATGGGCGTATCGCTGGTAATACACCCGAACAATCCGCACGTGCCTACTACTCACGCAAATGTCAGGTTTTTTCGAGCAGACAAACCAGACGAAGAGTCTGTTTGGTGGTTTGGAGGTGGAATCGACCTTACTCCTTATTACGGCTACAGTGAAGACTGCCGACACTGGCACCAAACCGCAGCAAGTGCATGCAAACCATTTGGCGACTCGCTGTATGCAGAGTATAAGGCATGGTGCGACAAATACTTTTTCATCAAACACCGGAATGAAACCCGCGGCATTGGTGGCATTTTTTTTGATGATGTTACTAACGGCGGTTTTCAGAATGCCTTTGCATTTATGCAAAGTGTTGGCAATTGCTTTCTGCCAGCTTATGTACCGATAGTTGAAAAACGCAAGGATTCGCCGTTTACCGATGCACAAAAACAGTTCCAGCAATACAGACGCGGACGCTATGTGGAATTCAATCTGGTTTACGATCGTGGCACATTATTTGGTTTGCAATCAGGTGGTCGGGCAGAGTCAATATTGATGTCAATGCCACCCCAGGCTAATTGGGCCTATCAGTACGAGACTGAGCCAGGCTCTCCCGAAGCCCAATTAGCAGAAAAATACCTTACACCGCGAGATTGGCTCAACGAACCAACAAATTAATGACTAGCCAATTGGTAGCTGCCTTCAATTTCAGTACCACGTCCATCCGGAATTTGCAGGACTCATGCAATGAACATCGATCAAGCGTCGCGCACTAAACGTGTTAGCAGTCGGTCAACAAACAACAAAGCTTTACGTATTAATCTGGATGAAAAAAAATACGGCACCATTGCCGAAATCGGTGCTGGGCAGGAAGTTGCCAGACACTTCTTTCTAGCAGGCGCTGCTGCCGGTACTGTCGCAAAAACCATATCAGCCTATGACATGCAGTTCTCTGATGCCATCTATGGCGTAGAAGATGGCGGCAGGTATGTGTCCAAGAACCGTGTCATTGCCATGCTGGAAAAGGAGTTCACCCTGGTTGTCAATCGCGTCAGTGAAACGCGTTCAAAAGCATCGCGTTTTTTCGCATATGCCGCGACTGTTTCAGCAAAAAGTTATAACCGCGAAAATGAATGTCATGCCTGGTGTGGTGTGCGTATCCAAACCTATCCGGGCGCTGAACCGACCGACATTATTGTCCACGTTCGAATGCACGACAAGTCGGCCGAACAACAGCAAGAGACACTTGGTGTGTTAGGCGTTAATCTTATTTACGCAGCTTACTACTACTTTGAAGATGCGAGAAAAATAATTGATTCACTAACGGACAACCTCTCATCTGATCGACTGGAAATAGATTCCATTGATTTCCACGGCCCCTATTTTGAAGACATTGACAATCGTGCAATCAATTTACAGTTAATACGCAGTTGGAAAACTCGGGCTATCATATTTCGACCTGATGGCTCTGTGGTTGTGCCAGCCAACATATTGTACAAGAAAAATGTACTCACTATAAGAGGCTCATTCAAACCCGTTACCAATCTCAACGTCGATATGATTGAACAAGGCATGGAGGCGTTTAAGAAAACCCAAAGCGTAACTGACGACAACACCGTTGTGCTGGCCGAGATCTCGCTGAACGACCCCAAAGGCAACGACCTCATGCAACCAGAGGAAGATTTGATTGAGCGGGTTGGATTACTAAACTCACTCGGCTACAGCGTTATGATTTCAGATTACACAAGGTACTTTTCGCTACGTGCATACTTCCGCCAGTACACGTCGATGCAAATCGGGATAGTGCTTGGCATGATCAACGTCCGACAGATTTTTGATGAAGAGAGTTATATTGGCGTTGAAGGTGGCATACTGGAAGGCTTTGGCAAACTATTTCCTGATAACACAAAATTATTTGTGTATCCCGAGACCGATGCTAATGGCGAGTTTTGTGAATTTACAACCCTTAAAGTCCCAGATCACTTGCGCTATTTGTACCGGCATCTATTGGAAAATCAATTTGTTTTCGGTATCAGTTGCAGCGACAAGAAGTTGCTTGAAGAGTATTCAAGGGAGATTCTGGCCCGGCTGCCAAACGGTCGAGGAGACTGGGAAGCTAATGTACCTCCACAAATAGCACAACAAATTATCGAACGCGAGATGTTTGGATTTTGCGACAAATAGTTTTACTTTAGACAAACCAGGCTACGCAACAAATAACCAGACAAAACCACTGTTGTATACAGAGTGCAGCAAAATACTGGGTATCACTGCGTTATACCGATCTCGAGCCCAGCCGAAAACCAGCGACGGGATGAACACTAGAGCTGCCCATAACGGGGGTTGAGAAACCAGATGCAGTAATGAAAACAGCACCGATGTGCTGAGGTTAGCCAAACTGACTCCAGCCCAATTCCTGGCAAATACAGGCCTGGAAATTAAAGCGGCTTGAATACCACCGCGAAAAACAATCTCTTCAAGCACTGGCATCAACAATGTCAACTGCAGCCAGAAGAGTAAAGCGGGTGGGCCAACTATCGGCTGACCTGTACTGATCAGAATCAGCCAACAAACCGGTCCAGCCACGATCGCCAGATAAAACGCATGGTCGCGCCAAGCCCTAGTTTCTGGTTTCAATGACCTCGACTCTGTTATTACCGATTCGACCCTGTTCACTTTCATTGTCATACAATGGCCGACTTGCGCCAAACGAGCGTAGCGTTAGACGATCCTCCGGAACACCTTGCCTGACAAGGTACGCACCAATAGTTCGCACTCGCGCCCGAGTCAGAGCAGTCTGTTTTGTTACAGAGCTACTGTTATCGGTGTGTGTATGCAATTCAACTTTTGCTTGTGGATGTAGTAACAGCACGCTTGCCAGAAAATCGAGCTTGCCTGCAGTATCTGGCAACAGAGCCGATGAACCTTGAACAAAACTGACGCCACTGAGCACCCCGTCAAACAGAGCACAACCCGTTGAGCGAACCGGATAACCAGAACGCGAACCGGGGCATTGATCTTCAGCGTCAGGCACATTGTCACCATCCTGGTCCGCATTCCCCGACTGAGTTGAAGCGTTAGAGTCGACGTCGGCTTGGGCGTCAATAGGGTCAGTGGATTCGATCGGTTCAATCAGTTCAGCCAATTCCGCCTGCTCTACCAATTCCTCCGGTTCGATTTGTTCTGCTGGTTCGACGGATTTTATCGGCTCGACGGGTCGAAGCAGTTCTACCGATTCGACCTGGTCTGACTGTTCTGCTTGTTCTGCTTGTTCTGCTTGTTCTGCTTGTTCTGCTTGTTC